>CANEDU010000008.1 GCA_947426355.1 uncultured Adlercreutzia sp.
CTCTTCCACCACCGTGCAGGTGGCAGCGCCCAGATGCTTCTTTACCACGCGGTAAGTGAGCAAGCCCGTAACAGCAAGGCCCAAAGCAAGCACCGATCCCACTTTGAACGAGGCCAGCGTCCCCAGGCTGTCGATGACCGCGCCTCCCAGCGAAGGACCGATGGCGCACCCACACGTGAACCCGGCGTTGAGCCAGGTGATGGCCTCGGTGAGCCGGCGCTGGGGAACCGCGCGCTCGCAAACGGTGTTGGCCACAATAAGCAGCGGCGCATAGGTGGCTGCGCCGATAAGTCCCACGATAGCCAGCGACAGGGCCGAATCGATAAAGAACATGGTGCCAAAGCCCAGGCCGCAGACAATCGCCGCCACCGCCAACTGCTTGGGCAACGGCGCCCGCAGGCGAACCATGCCGAAGGAAAACCCCATCAACATGGACATAATGCCCTGGATGACCAGTACAAAACTGGCGATATCCGGATTGCCCAGATCTTCGGCCAGCGAGACCGTGGCCGTATCGATGAGCCCGAGGAAAGCTCCCATAAACATGTAGATAATGAAGAGCACCTGCACGACGACCGACATGCGTATGACGCTCATGCGGCTCCGGCGCTCCTCGGCGCCAGCCAGTTGCGCCGCCTCAAGCTCGGCGCTCGCACCGGCTTCTTCTTCCGGCGCATCGCCATCGACCCAACCCACCTCCGGCGCCGTGGAGCGGGCCGCGCAAAGGATGACCGCCCCTGTGGCAAAGGCGACGCCGCCGGCCACCATACCCGCCACCGGATGGATAGAAGCGGCCAGGGCAATGGAAATCGAGGGGCTGAAGATGAACGCCATGTCGTCCAGTACGCTTTCGTAAGAGAACATGGTGCGCAGCTCCGGCGCGCGATCACCGAGCCTTCCCGAGCGAATGAGGTATGTCCAGCGCGTGCGAGCCATAGCGTGAGGACTCGGATAGAATCCAACGAGCACAGCACCCAAGAACAGCGGCCAAATGCTCGCCTGGGCGAGCACGGTTCCTATGAGCACCGCCTGGCCGACAAGGGACAGGGCCGCGGCCTGCGGCACCACGGCGCACTGGCCGCGCTCGTCGATGCGCTTGGATACGCGCGGCCCCACCAAAAACGTGGAGAGCGCGATAGTAGACGATACGAGCCCGGCCGTGAAGAACGAATAGCCCGACAGCGTGATCATGGTGACCACGCCGATGTTCAGCATGCCCGTATAAAAGCGCATAAGCAAGCAGGCGATATCGAAGGGGTAGGCCTGACGCACGCTCAGCACCTGCTTGTAAACTCCCGGATTGACCGACGCCACAACCTCACCCCCTTACACCAGCTTCCCGACGCAGCGCACGCCCGGCGGGGCCGAGCGCGAAGCCCAGCATAGCACGACGAACAGCAAGCGCAACCCCGAAGAAGTCCAACGTCAGACCCAATTCGTTGGACTTCTTCACAAACCGACGCGCGCGGGGCGCCCAGGGGAACTTGTAGTACCATAGGCGCAGACCAACACGGCGCCCACAGGCGCCCAGAACAAAGGAGCGAACCTCATGTACGACGGCCTGACAAGCCCGGGACGCAACGACGAGTGCTGGTGCGGCAGCGGCAAGAAATACAAGAAGTGCCATCTTGATTTCGACGAGCGCCTAGAGCAGCTGGCCGAAGCGGGCGAGGAGGTGCCGCCCCGCGACCTCCTGAAAACCCCGGCTGAAATCGAGGGCATCAAGCGCAGCGCCGAGGTGAATATCGGCGTGCTCGATTTCGTGGCCGAGCGCATCGCGGCAGGAGTCACCACCGAACAGATCGACCAGTGGGTATACGACTACACCGTCGAGCATGACGCCATTCCCGCCCCGCTGAACTACGAGGGATTCCCCAAGAGCGTGTGCACGTCGACCAACGAGGTGGTCTGCCACGGCATCCCGTCCGCTGACGAAACGCTCAAAGAGGGCGACATCGTGAATGTCGACTGTTCCACCATCAAAGACGGCTTCTTCTCCGACTCCTCTCGCATGTTCTGTGTCGGCGAGGTGTCGTCCGAGGCGGCCGATTTGGTGCGCGTGACCAAGGAAGCGGTGCAGGTGGGCCTAGACGCCATCAAGCCCTGGGGGCATTTGGGGGATATCGGCGCGGCCGTGAACGCCTATGCCCGCGAGCACGGCTATACGGTCGTACGCGAGTTCGGCGGCCACGGCATCGGCGTGGAGTTCCACGAGGACCCCTTCGTGAGCTTCGTTTCCGAGGCGGGCACGGGGCCCATCTTGGTGCCGGGGCTGTGCTTCACCATCGAGCCCATGATCAATGCCGGCGCCCAGGAAATCGACATGTCCGACCCCAACGGCTGGACGGTCCGCACTGCCGACAAGTCGCTCACCGCCCAATGGGAGGTGCAGCTGGTCATCACCGAAGACGGCTACGAGCTGCTCAGCTGGTAGCAATCGCCCACGTGCGGGTCAGGCGGCCCGGCCGTTTCCGAAACGGTGGCGACAACTTTACGTTCCCCATACGCTTATCGGGCGGGTCCGCAATAGGGTCCGCCCGCTTTTATGCTGGGGGTTGTCATTCAGCACCCCCTACCCGTGAGGAGATAGTCATGGCTGAGAACAACGAACCGAACCTGCTGACTACCGACGGCTATACCGAGGAAGGCCGCGCCCTTGAGCAGGAATCGCTCGCTTCCACCTATCCCACCGAGAAGGCACCCATCGATGACGAGGCCCGTGGTGCGGCCCTCGAGGCCCAGAGCCTCTCCGACGGCGAACCCGCCCGCGTAGCGGCCGCCGCACCCGCTCCTACGGCCGCCGATGCCGATGCGCTTGCCGGCGCGGCCCTGCAGGCCCAGGAGCTGAGCCCTTCAGAGCCGGTGGCGGCCCCAGCGGCCATTCCCGCGCAAGCTGGATACGGTGCCGAAGGTCGTGTCCTTGAGCAGGAGACCCTGCCGCCCACCTATCCTGTCGAGCAGCCCGCATCCCAGCCGACCCCGGCCGCAATGCCCATGAACGCGGCCTATCACGCCGCCTACGGGGCGCCGCAGCAACCCGCTTCCGCTCCCCTGCAGAACGCCGGCCCCACACCGGTGCCCGTCGGCGAACAGACGCATCCGACGGCGGCGCCTCACGCAGCCGCTACTGCCGCCGCAGTTCAGAAGGTGCACAAGCCCCTCGATCCCGTGCAGGTCTTCCATATCTGCGGCATGGTCGTGGGCGCCATCATCATGATCTTCGGGCTGTGCATGCTCGCTTACTACACGCCCGATGCGGCCGGCTCCATGTTCGACAGCTACCAGATGAACGGCTCGACTGGCTTCTCCAGCACCGGCGCCACGTCAGCCCAAGTAATCAAGGGCGGCTTCGCCATGCTGCTCATCGGCCTCGGCGCCACCGACATCTGCGCCTTCGGCGCGAAATACGCCAAGACCATAAAGCACGAGCAAAAGTAACAGATTCAGCTGACCTTTTGCATTTTCTGTGAGGGTTGCTATAATAATCGGCGATTTACGACGAAGCACACAAGCTTCGAACGATGAGGGCTCTGTTTTTGGAGGGGACAGGGCCCTTTGTCATTCTCTGGGACGGTTTCTCATTTTTTCATACATCTTGGAAACATGGGTGCAATGGTCAATATCTTGTGTTAGTATTCCGAATCGCTAACTAGATATGGTAATCGATGCGGCTGCCGCTCCCCTCATGCGGCAGCCCGAACGCAGAAAAGGAGCTCGCCATGGAGAACAAGACAATCGACGGCGTGAAGGTAGCCGTGAACTACGCCAAGGCCGACGACGCCCCGGTGTCCGAGGAAGAAATCAAGGCCTACATCAAGCGCGCCCACGACAAGTACCCTCATGGCCAGCTGGAGTCCCTCACCCTGGATGTGGACGGCGAGGACGTGGGCATCCACTACGGCCTGGCGCCCGTGAAGTTCGATCGCATTCGCCGCATCACCGGTTATCTGGTGGGTACGCTGGATCGCTTCAACGACGCCAAGCGCGCCGAAGAGCACGACCGCGTCAAGCACGAGGTGCCTTCCTGCTGCATCAAGTAGCTTCGCAGCCGAATCACTGCGCGACAAAGCAAAGGCCGCTCCCGCAAACGCCGGGAGCGGCCTTTTTCGTTCATGGTAAGAACGCTTTATTCCCTGCTGGTGGCAAAAAAGTGCGTTTGGAGGCGCATAAATTCGCTTCCTTTTGCTTATATTGCCCGAAAAATGCGATTATCGCTAGTTTCAGCAAGCAAAATCGCTCATTTTTAGAATGACTGCGCCTCCAAACGGAATTTTTTGCCAGGCGCAGTGCAACTTAATGCAATCAGCAGAATAAGGGGGCTTCGGATAACGACTTTACCTTACAGCGGCAGGCGGCCTTCGAGGGCGCGGCCTAAGGTGACCTCGTCGGCGAACTCCAAATCGCCGCCGACGGGCAAGACGCTGGCGGGGCGCGTCACCTTCACGCCCAAGGGCTTGATGAGGCGCGCCAGGTACGCCGCCGTGGTCTCCCCCTCTATGTTGGGGTTCATGGCGAGCACCACCTCAGTCACATCCTCGCGGCCCAGGCGCGCCATAAGCTCGGCGATGCGCAAATCGCCCGGCCCCACGCCCTCCATGGGCGCAAGCACGCCCCCCAGCACATGGTAGACGCCGTTGAACACGGCCGTGCGCTCAATGGGCGGGATGTCGCGCGGCTCGCTCACCACGCAAATGACCGCGCCATCGCGCTTGGAGCTGGCGCATATCTCGCACAGCTCGCCCTCGGCGTAGTTGAAGCAGCGGGCGCAGAAATGCACGCCCGCCTTGACCTCGCGGATGGCGTCGGCCAGACGCAGGGCCTCGGCCGTATCGGTGTTCAGGATCCAGTAGGCCATGCGCTGGGCCGATTTCGGCCCCACGCCCGGCAGACGCTCGAGCTCGTCGAGCAGCTTCTGGATGGAAGGCGCCGCTTGCACAGATATCGCTCGCTTTGCTGAAATCCGCAGCCTACATCAGGCCCGGAATTTTCATACCACCCATGACGGCGTTCATGCGGGCGTTAGCGGCCTCGCTGGCGGAGCGCAGCGCCTCGTTCACGGCGGCCACGACCATGTCCTGCAGCATTTCTACGTCCTCGGGGTCCACCGCAGCCGGATCGATGACGATGTCGGTGATGGCCATGTCGCCCGTAGCCGTAGCCTTCACCATACCGCCGCCGGCGGAAGCCTCGAAGGTCATGGCAGCAATCTCCTGCTGAGCCGCAGCGGCATCGCGCTGCATCTTCTGGGCCTGCTTCATCATTTTCTTCATGTCCATGGGGAAACTCCTTTGATGGTCTTTAAGGACTGGTAACGTATTCTAGGGCAAGACGCCTAGATGACTTCCTCGAAGTTGACGCCGTCGCCGAATCCGAAGGCGAGCGAGGCTGCCAAGTCGGGCTCCTCCACCGGGTTCGGCGAGGGGCCGGATACCGCATCGGGCTCGGGGGGCAGACCCGTGGCGCTCGCGCCCGGTTGGGGGGCGGCAGAAAGCTCGGGGGCGACCGACGAGGCTGCGGAAGGCGCCACACTGGAAGCTGCGGACGCGGGTTCCGCAGATACCGAGGTCGCCGGCGCTGCCGTGGGTGCCGCCTCCCAGGGCGGCACTTCCTCGGGCGCCGCAGGACTGGAAGCGGCCTGGGGCTGTTGAGGTGCGCGCGCGGCAAAGGGGTCCTCAAAGGGGATGTCGACATCGTCGTAGGGAACGTAGTCGTCGTAAGGAGGACGATCGTCGTCGGGCGCTGCGGAGGGCGCGGCAGCCTGGGACTGGGACGCTGCCGACGATGCCGCTGCAGGTTCAGAAGTAGCTGCAGGCTGCGGGACCGGCTGGGGCTGGGGCTGCGCGATAGGCTGCGGCTGTACGACGGGTTGGGGCTGTGCGGCCGGCTGAGGCTGCGCCTGCTGGATCGGCTGCACCGCTACCGGTGCAGCAGCTGCTACACCAGCAGGTGCCGCCGCAACCGCAGCTGACGCGGTTGAGCCGGCTTTGCGCAGTTCGAAGGGAATATCGCCACGGGCCTCTTGGCGCAGGACCGCGGCCAGCTCGGCCTGGACCTCCGCCTTTTGCACCGCGCGGAAAGCGAAGTCGTTCTCAGCGGGGAACTCGATGAGCAGGGTACCCGTCGCCCCATCGAACACTGCCTTGGTGTTCATGAACAGCACGCCGTAGGCCGCCTTCGACTTCTTGAGGGAGGCCAGCACGCCCGCCCATAGGCGCTGCAGCGAAGCCAGGTTGGAAAGCGTCGCGACCATCTCGGCCGAAAGCGATCCAACAGGCGCGGAGGCGGGTTGTGCGGGTTGCGCTTGGACTGCTGCCGCAGAGGCGGGTTGCGACATAGGCGCGGCCGCCATTGCGGGCTGCGACGCAGGTGCCGTTGCCGTTGTGGGCGTGGCGCTTGCCGAAGGTGTTGCGGGGCTTGGGACCGAGGGGCGACTGAAGTCGCCCCCTACGGGGCTCGAGCCCGAGGTCGTCGCGACAGCCTCATTTGCAGCGACCTCATTCACGGCAATCTCATTCGCGGCAGCCTCTTCCGTAGGAGCGGACTTCAGTCCGCCCTTCTCCGGAGCAGTTTCCGTCATTGGCGCAGCGTCCGCGGTTCCAACAGGAACCGTCATTGCCGGCACCGCCGTCGCGGGCGCCGCCACAGGCGCGGGCGTCGGCGCACCTGCCGTCGGGGCCACTACGGCAGCGCCGGCCAGTTGGCGCTCCAGGGTTTCCACGCGCTCGGCCAGAGCGGCCAGGGTAAGGTCGGCATCGGGGCGCACCATGCGCGTAAGGGCAATCTCGAACGACAATCGCGGATTCGTGGACGTCTTCAGCTCGCCGGCCACATCACCCAGCACCTCAAGCAGACGCGCCAAGCGATCGGCGCCGAACAGCGGCAGCTCTTCAGTCAACTCGCGGCGCGTCGCCTCGGATACATCCAGCACCACATCGGGGCCGGCCACAGCCATGACGTACATGTTGCGCATATGCTCGGCCAGATTCCCCACGAACTGGGCCATGTCAGCACCGGTTTCCACGTACTCGGCCACCCAGCGGAAACACGCCGCCGCGTCGCGCGCGCCCACGGCCCGCACGATATCGGCCAAGTCGGTGGAATCCACCGCACCCAGCATGCGCTCGGCCACTTCCATGGTGACCGCGCCGTCGCCGAAGGCAATCAGCTGCTCGAGCGACGTGAGCGCGTTGCGCATGCCGCCCTCGGCCCTGTGCGCGATGAGGTCAAGCGCATCGCCTTCAAACTCCACGCCCTCTTCCACGCAAATGGCGCCCAAACGCGACACCATGGCCTCGGTGGAAATGCGACGGAAATCGAAACGCTGGCAGCGCGAGTGAATGGTCTCGGGCACCTTCTGCGGATCGGTAGTGGCCAGGATGAACACCACATGGCTCGGCGGCTCCTCCAACGTCTTCAAAAGCGCGTTGAAGGCGGCCGTGGAAAGCATGTGCACCTCGTCGATGATGTACACCTTGTAGCGCCCGCGAGTAGGCGCGAACTGCACTCGGCCGATAATCTCCTCGCGGACGTTCTCCACACCGGTACGCGAGGCGGCGTCCAGCTCGTATACATCAGGGTGCTCGCCGGCGGCAATCATCTCGCAGTCTTCGCAGGTGCCATCGGGCTCGGCTGTGGGACCCCCCTCGCACAAAAGCGCCTTCGCGAGCAGACGCGCCGTGGTGGTCTTGCCCGTGCCGCGCGGACCCGTGAACAGGTAGGCATGGCTCACCTTGTCCTGGGCGATGGCGTTCTTCAGCGTGCGCTCGATATGCTCCTGCCCGACGACGTCTTCGAAAATCTGCGGTCGGTACTTACGGTAGAGGGCCTCGGCCATGGGCTAGCGCTCCTTGCTCTCGTCGGCTACACGCCGGCGCGCCTCCGCCTTGGCCTCGGCCTCGGCGCGCATCACTTTCTCCTCCGTGAGCTCGCGCTCGTATTCGGCCTCGTTCACGCGCTCCTCGGCCTGAGCGACCGGATCGCCCTTCTTAGCCCGACGCGACGTCATGGCCGCCTTGATGGCGCCAACGAACGCCGGCGCCACGGACACGGCCACGATGCCAAGCACGATAACCTCGAAGTGCTCCTGCACGAAGGGCACGCCCCCAAAGAAGTAGCCCACCAGCACGAACAGGCTCACCCAGGCGATGCCGCCCACGGCGTTGAACAGGGTGAACTTCGCGAAGTTCATGTGACCAGTGCCGGCAATGAAGGGCGCGAAGGTGCGGAAGAACGGCATGAAGCGCGTAATGATGATAGTAAGCCCGCCATAGCGCTCGAAGAAGTGGTCGAGCTTGGCCATGCGCTCGGGAGTGAGCGCACGCACCTTCCCCGAGTCGATGATGCGGCTGCCAAACAGGCGCGCGATCCAGTAGTTCGAGGTGTTGCCCAAAATAGCGGCGCTCCAGAACACGATGAGCGTCGCCCACAGGTTCAGGCCGCCTCCTTCGGCAGAGAACACGCCAGCCGCGAACAGCAGCGAATCGCCGGGCAGGAACGGAAAGAACACCAGGCCCGTCTCCACGAACACGATGAGGAACAGCGGCGTGTACACCCACACCGGGCCGAGCGCGATAATCCAGCCCGCGATAAAGCCGCGCGGGTCTTTCAGCAGGTTGATAAAAAAGTCGATGATACCCATGAGGGAGCCTTTCGAAGTCGTGATACGAAAAGTGCCCCGAATAGGTATGGGCGCTCGTCAGCGGTCCCTTATGGCTGCTTCCTCCCGGACCTGACCAGGTTCGGAACTTGGCGCCGCCCATACCCATTCGAGGCACTCGAACTCGTGGGGCATAAGTATAGGGGAAACCGCGCCCCCACGCGACTCGCACGGGGGCGCGGTAACCAAAAGTCCACAGGGCGCGGCGGACTTCCCAACCGCCCGCGGGCGTTTTCTCTGCGGGATTCGTGTTAAGGTCTTCGTAAGGCCTTCGCAAGTCAGCAGGAAATTGATAGTATGCGAAATGCCCTTTTAACCGCAGATTAAACACACCAGATACAAGGACATCCATGGCGCGATTCAGCGATAGCTGCTACGGCGATTCACCGGGACGCCCCCAAAAGGGGCTTTCCTTGTCTACGGGTCGTTTCGAGGGACGCCCCGTCGCCGCCCCAAAAAATGGATCGCGAGCAAACGCACATTCCTCCAGCACCCGCCATAATCCGTTACGCGACGAGTACCCATCGAGCCACGAGCGTCGATACCGCAGCGAAATCGACTATCCTCCCGACAAGAGACGTTCCTTCCGTTTCGAAGACGAAAGCAGACCCGAAGAGCTCCCCCAGCGCCCCCGCCGTAGCGGCCGAGGAAACCATGCGCGTGCTCATGGCACCGGCACGTTCGGTCTACGAGCGAATAGTGCAGGCGTTGGAAGGCTGGCCACAGGCATCGTGCTCGCAATCTCGGCTGCCGCCTTCGCCATGGCGATTTTCCACGTCGGCCCCTTCGAGCCCGAGCCAGTGGTCAAAGACGGAGCGAAGCACCTCGGCGTCCAAAGCGTCAACGCTGCAGGTCGCACCGCGTCTTATCTCGCCCAAAATGCCGCCACGAGAATGAGCTTCGTCCGTCCCATTGAACCCGATTTGGCCTTGCTGCCCGCCTATAGCCCTACCCGAGAAGACTTGCTCGGCCTCTCGGGCCAACAGGCCCCTTTCGCCTTCTCCCTCGGTTCGGCAACTGACGAAACGGGCAGCCGGTTTTCCGCACCCGTCCTTTCCGACCCCTCCCTCGTAAGCCTCAACAACGCTCTTTCCTTTTATGATAATAACGGTTACGACGTTGGCTATCTGTTCATGGATTTGGGCACGGGCCGCGGCATTGCCGGCAACTTGGATGCCACCGTGTACGGAGCCAGCTCGTTTAAGGGCCCTTTCTCGGCCTACGTCGTAAGCCAAGAGTTCCCTGACGACATCAACCAAGCCCGGCAAAGTCGCGTCAATCAGGTTGAGGACACCATCATCTGGTCCGACAACGAATCCTACGACCGCCTGCGCACCGTCTACGGAGATGAGGGCATGGAAGAATGGCTCGCTGATGCCGGCGTTGACGCGTCTCTTCTTGACGACACGTTCTACCCCCATTACACAACCCGCCAGTCCGCCCTCATGTGGCTCAAAATTTACCAATACCTCACCGAGACTGACACATCGGCGGCGCAATGGCTTTCTGATGCACTCGGACAAACTGAGGTCTCGTTTCTGCGAAATGGCGCCCTAGGCACAACGAGCGCGGGACACACGGATTACTTACCCGAAGAAGAGGAAGTAGAGGCTTCCGAGGGCGAGGAGGCCATCGAAGACGCAGCTGAGGGAGAAGTGCTCGCTGAAGAGGCCATCGAGAACGAAAAGCTTACCGAGGAGGCAGATAAAACCGTTGCTTCCATCGGGACAAACATCACGGTGCGCAACAAAGCAGGGTGGATTCACGACGACGAAGTAAACGGCGTTTGCGATTCGGGCATTGTCACCATCGGCGACCGGGACTACCTTATGACCATTATGACAAACTCCCCCGATTCTGCCGCAAGCGAGCAAGCCTTCGCCCACCTGGCACGCACGCTCCTGGAGATACGAAGCGATTTGGTCTAGCACGGGAGCCGACGATACGATTTAGCCGTACAATAGAAAGGCTAAACTCACAACCAGCATAGAAAGGAGCTCGCCCATGTGCGGAATCTGCGGCTTTACCCAAGCCTCTCCGCAGGACGCGCCCATCCTTAAGAGCATGTGCGACATCATCGCCCACCGCGGCCCCGACGGCGAGGGCATCTATATCGCCGACGGCGTCGCCTTTGGCCACCGCCGTCTGTCCCTGATCGACCTGACGGGGGGCAGGCAGCCCATGGTTCGCGCCACCGCCGACCACAGCGCACCGGTCACGACACCCGAGCCCGGCATCACCGACGGTGAGATGCTCACGCTGGAGGCCGGCGACTACGCCATCGTCTTCAACGGAGAAATTTACAATTACCGCGATCTGACCGACGAGCTGCGCGCCGAGGGCTGGCAGTTCACGACGTCCTCGGACACTGAGGTGCTTCTCACCGGATATCTCGCCTGGGGAGAAGCCGTGCTTGATAAAGTTCGCGGCATGTTCGCCTTCGCTATTTGGGACCGTCCGAACGGCATTTTGTTCTGCGCCCGAGATTTTTTCGGCATCAAGCCGTTCTATTACACCGTGCAAAACGGCCAGTTCATTTTCGCCTCGGAAATCAAGAGCATCCTGGAGCATCCGGCCTACGAGCGCGAATTGAATCGCGAAGCCCTTGAGCAATACCTGAGCTTCCAGTTCAGCGCTTTGCCTGAAACCTTTTTCAAAGGAATCTACAAGTTGCCGCCAGCCCATTGCATGACGGTGCATGCAGACGGTTCTCTTAGCATGCGCCGGTTCTGGAGCCCTTCTTACGAACGCAATGAGAGTCGCTCCCTCGAGCAAGCAGCTCAGGCCATCGATGAGGCCATGCGCGAAAGCGTGCGCTACCACAACGTGGCCGATGTTGAAGTGGGAAGTTTCTTGTCCAGCGGCATCGATTCCAGCTACATGGCGGCTTGCCTCGCCCATGAAAACCCTGACATTCAGACATTCACTGTGGGCTTTGCCGAATACAAAGACGAGCGCGACGAAATTTCTTGGGCCTCAGAACTTGCAGACTTGCTCAATGTGGAAAATTCGAGCAAGCACATTACCCAAGAAGAATACTGGGACGCTCTCCCGAAAGTACAATGGCACATGGACGAGCCCTCTGGCGATCCCTCGGCTGTCGCACTCTTCTTCGTCGATCAGCTTGCCGCCGAAAAAGTTAAAGCCGTGCTTTCCGGAGAGGGAGCCGACGAGCTATTCGGCGGCTATCGTATCTATCAGGCTCCGCTCGCCTCAAGCCGGCTCTCCGGTGTGCCCAAGCCGCTGCTCAAAGGCGCTTCGGCGCTGCTGCGTAAAACAGGCTTGCGTGGCGCCAACTACTTAGAACGTGCCAGCGAGGACGTGTCCGACTGGTACTACACCAACGCCAATGGCGTGGCCTTCACCGTAGAGGAGCGAAACCGCCTTCTCAAAAACCCCGTGGGCGCCCCCGCGCCCCAAGATGTTGTAGCTTCTACCTACAAAGAAGCTGCCGGACTTGGGCTCGATCAACCCAGCCAGATGCAATACCTCGACTTGTTCTACTGGCTTGTGGGCGACATCCTTCTCAAGACCGACAAAATGGCCATGGCCCATTCTTTGGAGAGCCGCGTTCCCTTCCTCGACAAGGAAGTGTTCAAGCTGGCAGCCACCCTCCCCCTTGACCAGCGCATCACCCCCGAGCAGACCAAGGTAGCCTTGCGCAAGGCCTCCTCGGACTCCATTCCCCGAGAATGGGCCGAAAAGGAAAAGCTCGGCTTCCCCGTTCCTGTGGTCAATTGGTTGCGCGACGATGAGAATTACCTCCGCGTCAAAGAATGGTTCATCGGCCCGGAAGCCTCGCTGTTCTTTAACACTGACGAGCTTTTAAACCTCCTCGACGAGCATCGCGAAGGCGCTGACCGAAGTCGTAAAATCTTCATTGTCTGGATGTTCCTCATGTGGTATCGCACTTTTTTTGTCGATCGCCACGCGCCGTACGCCATAGCCCCGAAAGGCCCCCGCAAGTCCTAAGGGCGCCAGCAAGCGCGCAAGAGCACCGAAACGACCGACGACGAGAAGAGAGCAGTTATCATGAGCGAACGATACAGCGATAGGATTTCAAGCGAGGGCCACCGCCGTTCGCCCAGATCCTCCCACTCGCGCACAGCGCGACCTTCCGGCAATCGCCCCCCTTCGTCAAGCAGATACGACGCAACGCGCAACAGAGAGGCCTCGGCCTCGCGGCGACGCGTCGAGCCCAATCGGCAGCAGCAGGTTAAACGCAGCTTCGGTGAGATCGGCTCCAGCATCGCCTCGATTCAGACCCTGGTTACGCGCCGCGACGTTATCTTACTTGGCGGCGGCGCGCTCATCGGATTTGCCGTGGGCGGCCTGCTTCACGGACGCCCCGCCGATACCGCTGGGGCACAACCGGAAGACGCTGGCGCACAAAACGACGGACAGCAAGATGAGCAGGCTACTACAGCCAACGAAGAAGAGGCCACGGCAATGAGCGCCAAGGACCTGCCCTGGAACCTCGTGCTCGTAAATCACGACCATCCGCTACCCGACGACTACGAGCCCAGCGCCCTGAAGGACCTTCCCATGGGCATCTACACCGACACCGAGCGAGCCCAACAAGTGGACGAGCGCGCTTACGACGACCTCATGGACATGCTCGAAGCAGCCAGCGAAGATAATGTCGGTCCCTTCGTTTGTTCTAGCTATCGTACGTTTGATTACCAGCAAAACCTCTATGACAATCGTGTAGCTCAAGCGGAGCTTGAAGGATACGAAGGCGATGAAGCTGAAAAGGAGGCCGCTTTCTGGGTGGCCCCGCCGGGCACGAGCGAGCATCACACCGGTCTCGCAGTTGATATCGTCGACGCAAGCTACACGGCGCTCGACGAGACCCAAGAATCCACCGATGCCCAGCGTTGGCTCATGGAGCACTGCGCTGATTACGGATTCATCTTGCGCTATCCCACCGATAAAAGCGACGTGACCGGTATTGGCTACGAGCCCTGGCACTATCGCTATGTCGGGAAAGAGGCCGCTCGCGACATCACTGATAGCGGTCTCTGTTTCGAAGAGTGGTTAAAGCAAACTTACAACATCCAGGACTAAGCTCGCTCGCCTCTCTCCCGTTATTTCTGCAATGCGAAGGAACTCTGTGGCAGACCACCAGTCGAACTCCCTCAACGCCAGCACACGGCCGCCTTATTACGCGGGGCAGCCCATCGAGTTCTCGGGGTATGTGGACGACTTCGACCGCACCATCTGCGCCATAGAGTTCTCGCTGGATGACGGCGCCTCGTGGACGGCCTACCCCACAGCCGCCGTGGATAAGAGCCGCGGGGTGAACTGGCGGTTCGTCTACACGCCCGCGTCGCCGGGGCGCTACCTTCTGAAGGTGCGGCCCGTAACCGAGGACGGCGAGCCCTCCGCACTCGTGGCCGGATTTGCCTTCGAGGCGCTGCCCGCCGGGGGCACCTACGGCGCCTCGCGCATCCGCGCCGTGGGCGGCTCGTTCAAAGACGCGCGTATCTTCCGCTCCCGCGAGCTGGTAAACCTCACGGGAGAAGAAGCGGCCTTCCTCTCCCAGGCTTTGGGCATTGCCACCATCTACGACCTGCGCACGGCCGCCGAGGTGGCGGCGCACCCAGAGCCCTACATCGTGGGCATGCGCACCGTCGCCCTGGAGCCCTCCACCGAGCACCGCCGCAAGGACTCCGACAAGCGCCTTATCGCCGGCGTCATCGGGAAATATGGCGAGCCGGAGGAGCGCATGTGCGCGAACTACCGCCGCTACGTGCGCGAGTACCCGCTTGTGGGCCAGGCGCTGCGCTCCATGGCCGCCGAGGGGCGCCCGGCGCTCATCCACTGCGTGAACGGCAAGGACCGCACCGGGGTGCTGTGCGCCACCTTGCTGCGCGTCACCGGCGCCGACGAGGACGCCATCATGGAAGACTACTTGCGCGTGAACGAGGACCACGCCGACCTCATCGCCGAAGAGGCGAGCCGTCTTGATGCGGGCATGACCGAGGGCGAGCGCGCCATGCTCATGTCGTTTTTGGAGGCCCGCCCCGCCTACCTGCGCGCCTACTTCGACGAGATCGACCGTATCTACGGCACCTTCGAAACCTACATGGCCACCAGCCTCCACCTCACGCCTGAAGCGGTGCAACATCTGAAGACCCTCGTGAGCTGAACACGGAAGCGGCACGTCTCGTGGCCCCGGTCACAACTAATCGACGAATGCCCTTAGGCACGGCACACTGCCGCACGCTCCTCCCTCCCTGCCACGCCCACCCAAAAAACAGCCCGAGCAGTCGGAGCTGTTGCTATGGTGCAGGCACGAAACCACTCCCGCATCCACCTTCTTCGCATGTACGCGCTATTCCTGTATCATAAAAACACTCGATCAGCTCTACTGTTTCCACAACAGCCAGCATGGCGTATCTGTGCATACTTATTGGACACCTCCGGAGGAACGACATTGCTAAGACAGGTTTTGCTTGTTATTGGCTTTGCCTGCGCGCAAGCTCTTGCTACGTTTGCGTTGGTCAAAGAGCCGCTAGCCAATGCCGCGATATATCTGCCAACTAATCTCATTTCTCTCACCGCAAGTATCGCCGCGTTCCTCTTCCTTGCATTGGCGAGCCGCCACGGATTTACGTTTGCGAAGCATCCCTCTGCTTCCGTTTTCGGTTGCGCGCTCGTATGCCTCTGCGCGGCCCTATCGCTCAGTCCGACGTTGGCCTTCGCCTATGAGTCAGTAGGTTACATTATGCATGGGTGCGGCTTCTCATTGTTGTTTGCTATGTGGGGAGAAGCATGCCTGCGCCTACCCGATGCGAATTCCCGTACCTGCTGCGCCTGCTCCCTCGGCCTAGCCGCCACCATCCATCTAGTCATCTCGGCGCTCGATTGTCCAATTGCCGGCTGCTCCATAGTCATCGCTTTTGTATCGACTATCACGTTTATCGCATATAACTCTAAGGCGGAGCCCGTGAACGCAGAAGAAGACGGTTCGGCTCCCAGCCAGTCAGGCCCCGTTACCGCGATCTTATCAAGGGAGTTGACATTCACCATCGCGGTATTCTGCGTGGCTCAGGCACTCATCAGATCGTACCTAGAGGCGTCGAACCATCTCTATGATCAAGTCCTGTTTCGCTGCATCTGCATAGCTGTTATGGCCGCACTGGCCATCTATTCTGTCTTGCACAAAGGTAGTAGGAGCTTTGACCCGCTCAATCCTTTCGTGCTCCTTTTCGCATTAAGCGTATTGTGCATGCCGGTTTTTGTAGGCAATCACCCAAACCTGGCTTTCGCTTTGGTGAGACTGGCGAGCACTTTGTTCATTTATGTCGCGTTCACTATCGCCCTCGTCAACTACTGCGCACAGCGCCATGCCTCTCCTCTTTTCATCCTTTCCAGCTTGTGGTTTGTGTTTCAATTGAGCACGCTTTGCGGGAAACTACTTGGCACATTCCTGCGTTACCAGGCTGCCAACGGCCTCATTTCAACATTTGCCGTAGCGTTGCTCATTGTATATACGCTTCTGGTCGCCATGTTGTTCTTGCATGCGCAGATGAGGTTACGGCCTCGCACCGACGACGCAAGCAAAAGCACTCCTGTCGATTCCCCGGATGTGATTGTCGCGAATCGCACCTTTAGCGACATCGCGAAAACGCATGGACTTACGCCTAGGGAAACGGAAGTATTCTCTATGCTCGCGCGAGGTCGCAGCCTCCCTTTTATTGAAAGCGAGCTTGTTATTTCCCATAGCACCGCCAAAACACACGCTCGACGAATTTATAGCAAGCTAGGCGTAAGCAACAAGCAAGAGCTGCTCGACTTGGTGGAAGGGCAACAAGATCTACAAAAGCCGTGAGACAAGAAGGATCCCGGATGGGGGAGCATCCGGGATCCTTCTTCAAAGGGGGAGGGCTATCCGTAATGACAGTAGGCTATTCCGCGAGTGCGTACTCCGCAGCATCGGAGCCCGCCAACAGACCGGAGCCCCAGGCGAAGCCAATGCCTGCTCCACCACCGTCAAGGAAATAGTTCTCATGATACAGCTGAGACGCACTTTCGGTACCGCAGCTGTACAGGCCGGGGATGGGCACTCGACCGTCCGTGAGAACCTGAAACTTGTCGTTGACTATCAATGATCCGACGGTTCCCAGCGTAACCGGCTCGCCCTCAATAGCATAATAAGGGCCGGGACCGTACTTGACCAAATAGGCCGCGGGCTTCCCAAGCAGCGCATCGACGCCCGCTTCACACGCTTCATCGTAGGCCTTCAAATTGCTTTCGAACAGGACGGTGTCGAACCCGGCGTTCTCGGCGAGTTCTTTAGCAGTCGCGCCCTTAAAGCCACAGCCCTGCGCCACCATATCCTCCAGAACTTCGGTCAAGCCCGTCCACACAGTATCAGGCTCCGGCTTCTCGTCGCCGGCATGGGGAACCGTCCATGCATAGGGGAACTGCTCGGTGGTCGAATCAAAACCCATGGCCTGCAGTCCGCCAGTCTCGAGGGCGTCGATCATACCCTGAGAGACAATGGTGTAGTACCGTCCGCCAACCTGAACCGCTGAATTAGGGCCTCCGTAGAAATTCACCGCCTCGTCCTCATTGCGGAACCGCACGCCAGCGCAATCCACTGCCATGGTAGCTGGGCAGTAGTTGAGATACTTCGTCATGAAACTTCTGAGAGTACCGTCGGGCCCTTGGTAGGTGCTACGGGACTGATGGTACAGCTGAGCGCCGAAATTGGCAGGCTTGCCAGCGCCCACAGCCTGCGCCATCTCCATTCCTTCTCCAATGTTGCTGGGCAGTCCGCCGTTGTAGAGTTCGAAACCCACCAGCTGCTCACACAGCTCGGCATTTCCCGCAAACCCACCAGTGGCCAGAACAACTGCTTTGGCATTAATCTGAATGGTTTCACCGTTCTCGTTCACCGCATACAGACCGCACACAGAACCCTCGTCATTGGTAATGAGTTTTCTTCCCGTAGTGGACATCATGACAGCGCCCCCCGACTGCTCGACAACGTCCCTGCAACCTGCAAAGAGAGCTGCGCGTTCATCGCCCTTTTTGTCCTTCCAGCCTACTGCATAGGTGAGTCCGTTTTTCTGCTCGATAAAGTTCCAGCCATGCTCTGACATCCAGTCAACAGCCGCTCCGCTAGAAGTCAGGAAGCGTCGCACCAGGCGCTCATTACAGTGATATTGTTGATCATGAATCCACTTCTTAACCATTTCATTAGCATCACACTCAATACCGAGTTCTTTCTGAAGCTGACTTCCGATACTAGTGCAGCAGCTGCCACCTGAATTTGCAGAGCATCCTCCAAGCGTTATAGTCTTTTCGATGAGCGCAACCTTCGCGCCAAGCTCGGACGCCTTGGCCGCGCAAGTGCACCCGGCTCCACCGCCGCCGACTACAGCAACGTCGCAATCGATGGTCTGGACGATCTCCCCAGGCTCAAACTGCGTTGCGGAGTTGGCAGTTGCGTCGCCGGCACCCGTCTGTGATAATTCAGCGCTTTGGTCACTACCAGCTGCTCCTTTCTGAGGGGCACAGCCGATTGCGCTTCCGCTCCAAGCCAGAAGGGCGCCGCCAAAAACGGCTCCCTGGAGAAACCCTCGACGAGAAACCCCTCCCGTCATTTTCTTTTCCTCGCGTTCCATAATCCCGCCTTTCCTTGCTCCTCCGAATGCATCGAAGGCCTCTATTAATAAGGCCGCTTGCCCCGATTGGCAGGTGGCAGCGAGAATAGTGTTGGGACACAAGCTTGATGTCTATTGACCTAAAGGGCTGCATTTCCCAGAATCCCCATCGACCCAAAAGGGTGACGCAGTAAGTTTTACCTGGTAGCAAGGTTGTAAGGGAGATGTCTTCCATTATTTTCTTGCTCCATTTGTCAAATCGTAGTTTGGCAAATCTAGATTTGCGTGTCATACTCCACCTATTCATTTGGTCTTGAAGTCCAGAAGGCAAAGGACGCTTTAGTAGTCGGAAGCATAAGCTTGCATTCCTGGACGACTGCTGCCGCGCCCCAAAGCTCAGCTTATTTTCCTTTGCGTGCTCAGACGCACAGGAAAGACCGAAACGTTTTTCGATTTCGCCAAAGATAAACCCCGTTTTTCTTTGCCGGGCCCGAGACGCCTCGCCGTCTCCAACGGGGTCTTTTCGGCTTTTTATGCGCGAAATGTACGATAGTAGTGCGCATCAGGGATGCGCGGTGGCTCTTTTGGACAGAAATCGTCTCTTCCGCACCCCCCCTATCAACGGAATTCGACATCTGATGCACCGCCATCGTCTTTTTTCCGCAATTTCGACGTTTTTTGCCGCAAGGTCGTCGGATACAGGCTCTCGGAGCGAGCGATGAGGTAGGCGGGCAGCGTTGCGAATAGAGCTATCGGCACAACAGCGGCACCGAAGAGTTCAAGGGCCAGCGTCAGGGCCGTCAAAGGACAATTGGTGCAGGCGGCGAAGAAGGCGGCCATGGCAGCCACGGCAAAAAGAGGCTCCATATTTGCACCCGTAAACCCCGAGGCCATCGGTCCTGCAACCGAACCGAGGCAGGTGCCGATGGCGAGAACGGGCATAATCTCGCCTCCCTTGAAGCCGCCAGCGAGCGTGAGCAGCGTCAGGGCCGCTTTGGCGGCGAAGGCCCACCAGGGCATCGCCTCTCCTGCCAGGGCCATCTCGATCTGCAGAGCCCCCGTGCCGCAATAGGCGCGCAAGTCCTCGTAATGGAATAACTCCGCATAGCCGACAACGAGCGCTGTGACCACGCCGCCCGCGGCCAGCGCGAAAACGGGAGCGCCCAGCCGAGCGAGACCAGCGCGTAACCCCTTGAGGGCGGAGCAGAACACAAGCGCCAGCAATCCGCCCACCACACCTACGGCAACGGCAAGCAGCAAAAGAGCCACGCCAACTTTCGGATTCGCGACAGCAACCCAGAAGGCATCGGCGCCCGACGCCCCCGCCACCCCAGCGGGCACCGCCAAAAACCGCACGCCTGCCGCCTCCACCACGCCCCAAGCAACGAACGAGGTTGCCACGGGTGCCCCCAGCGCCACTGCCGATTCGGGGCGCCGCCGCAGCGCCTCGAACGAGAACACGACCCCTGCCAAAGGCGTGCTGAGCATCGCACCGAGAGCGGCGGCCATGGCCGCCGGCGCGAGCAAACAGCGAAAGCGCTCAGAAACGCGACCACGCAACAGACCGCTCGCGCCCGCCCCCATCTGAAGAGCTGCCGCCTCCTTGCCCACCGATCCCCCGCACAGCACGGTGAGCGCCGTGCCCAAGATAATCGCCGGCACGAGCAGCACCGGCACAACACGCTCATCCCGCGTCGCCTCCATAACCTGCGCGGTGCTCCATGAGAAATCGAGCCCGAGCGCCCGATAGATCCCATAAGCGCAAAACCCCGCCACTGGCAGCAGCCATACGAGACGAGGATGGGCTGCGAACAGGGCGACCCCACCGTCCACGGCAAGACTAAGCGCCACTGTAAGCACGCCCACCATAATCCCCAGCACAACAAGAGAGAGCGCGAAAACCGCGCCCTCTCTCATGGCTTGTCGCTTCTCGGAAGCCACCGACCCCTCTTTCCCTATAAGCCTCAGCGACGTCCTCGCAGGGGGTCGTTATAAACCACCGCCGAATCAGGGCGCGCCTGGCAAATGAGGGTCAGGTCGAACTCGCGCGCAAGACGAATGGTCTCGTCGGTGGGCACGGCCTTCGTAGCCAAAAGAGGCACGCCGGCATGAATGGCCTTCATGACCATGTCTACGGGAAGCCGTCCGCTCGAAAAGATAAGCGCATCCTTTAAATCGATGCCCTCGCGCAGGGCCGCCCCCACCACCTTGTCGAAAGCGTTGTGGCGGCCCAGATCCTCGCAACAAACAACGACGGTGCCTCCCAGTACGAGATAACAGCTATGCGTGCCCGTCGTAGCCCGGTGCAAGGGCGAGTCCTCCGCGAACGCCCGGGCTGCGGCGAAGACCCACTCCGCCTCCCAGGGAATGGGCTCCACGTTAGCCGGACGCTCGTCGTTGGTGAAATAACGGTTGTAGATGCGGTTACCCGCACAACATGAGGGCACCGTCTCGATGCTCCGCCGAGAGAAGTCGGCGCAGCAGCAAGAGAGCAGCACCGACGCACGCGTTCCTTGTTCGCACAGGTAAATTTCCTCGATATCGTCGATGCCCCTTATGATGCCCTCGGTGTAAAGACGGCCTACCACCAGATCGATCAGATGATTGGGAGTGCAAACGACGCGCATGGTGGGCACCGTGTTCACGGCCACCTCCAAGGTGTGCTCAACGAGCACCTTCCTCGTAACGGTATCGCACCGCCCCCCTGGCGCCAGAAGCGCGCCTTCGCAGAGCTCAACCGGCTCGCTTTCCCGATATCGATCGACCACCTTCATGAGTTACTTCTCCTGCTTCTTGTGGTAGATGAACCAATAGGCCAGGCCAACGAGCAGACCGCCGACAATGTTGCCGAGCGTGGCAAATGCCAGGTTGTAGGCCACACCGCCCAGCGTAATTGCGCCAGCCGCGCCAAAGCCAACGCCGTTGAGCACCAGGCCCATAGGCAGGAAGAACATGTTCGCCACGCAGTGCTCGAACCCACAGGCCACGAACGCCGAGATGGGCAGCAGAATACCCAGAACCTTATCGGCCGTTGTCTTCGACGAGAATCCGATCCACACCGCCAGGCACACGAGGATATTGCAGAGGACCGCCTTGAAGAACAGCACTTCGGGTGCGAGCGCAACCTTGCCCGCAGCCACAGAAACGAACGCCTCGCCAACAGCGCCACCGTTCATCCCCTGCAGGTTGGACATGAAGATGATGAACATGGCAAGAAGCGAGCCCGCGAGATTGCCGACCCACACAATGCCCCAGTTGCGGAACAAGCCTCCGAAGGTGATCTTCTTCGAGGCCTTGGCGCAAACCATGAGCACATTGCCGGTGAACAGCTCGGCACCGCAGCAAAGCACCAGGCACAGGCCGAGGCAGAAGCACAAGCCTCCAACGAGGCGCTGCACACCGAAGGCCATGGTGGTGTCGCCCAAGAAGGTACAGAAGAACATACCGCCGAAGCCGATGAAGGCACCCGCAAGCATAGCGGAAACAAAGCATTTCGCGGCGGGCATGCCCGCCTTCGTCACGCCGATGTTCTCGGCCTTGGCCTCAGTGGCCGCCGGCGCGAGCGCATCGGGGCAGACGACCGCAAGGTCTTCTTTCACGATAGACATAGGTTGTATCCTTTCCTAATTCACATAGGGGTATTTCTCGAAATTGCCGCCTTGGGCGATGCTTTGGTAAATGTGCTCCACAGCCGCCAGCACCTGCGGATGCACCGGATCGAAGAACTCGGTGCCCGCCGGCTGCACTCCGAGGAATACCACCTCGTTGCACATCTCTTCCAGCTCTCCCAACAAGTAGGTGATGGGCAGCGTATGGGTCGTGATGAGCGATTGGATAGCCACGTCTCGCGCCTCCAGACGCCGTATGTCGCCGGGGGCAAGCCCCATAGCGGCCGCATCTACCAGAAGCAGCCGGTTCGGAGCAAGGCGGCGCAGATAGCCCAAATCGTTTTCGGGCGTCTGTCCGCCATCCACGGCCGACCATCCCTCAACGGGGAAATCGTCGAGCTTCTTGGCCAGAAGAGGTCCGGCTGCATCGTCCCCGCGAAGGACGCTGCCCACGCAAAAGACGATATTGCCGCCCCGCTGCGAGTCTTCGCTGGCCGCGAGAATCTCCTCGGCGCTCAGCATGTGACCCTCCTTCCCATAGCGTACACGCACGGCTCGCACTGAATCTCCTCCAAAAGGCAGAGAAACTCTTCAAGCCATGCAGGGGCGTCAATGGCCGTGACCATCTCGGCAGCCGCCCCCAGCGCCGCCGCTTCCTCCACCACTTCCAGAGCCGAGCCCGCCCGGCCCAGCGCCGCAATCACGGCCGGTTTCAGCACGGGCACATGCTCCTTTTTCACCTCAATCTCGCCGAACTTCTCGATACCGGCGAGTTTGTCGCGGGCCTCGCCCGGCCCGAGCAGCGCCAACACGTCGGCGAACACCTCGCGAGAGGTGGCAAGACAGGGTTTGAGGCAGTCGATGACGCTGGTGTGGTGCCCAATGGCCAGCGTGTAGTACAGCACTGAGCGGACGTCTTCCGGAATGGAGCGCTCGTGGTCGACGAACTTCTCGCCGAGGCGGTAGAACACCACCTCGCGCGCCGTCCGCCCATCGGTCGTGTGGGCCGCCAGAGGCCGCATGGACGAAGCGCGCTCCGCCAAAGCCGCCGGCTCCCCTCCAAAGCCGGCGGCCCTTTGCCCGCGCTGCTGTCGCACGGTCACGCTCATTCGTCGACGACCTTGCTCACGAGCAGCGCTTTCAAGTCCATGAACACGGCGCGCTTGCGGGTATCGGTCTCGGCGGCAATAAGCGCGTCGGCTGCACCCAAGGCGTCAACTTTGTCCTTGGTCAACGCCAGCATGAACTCGTCTACGATTTGCTTGCCGTAGTAGTAGCCGCTCATGCGGCGCGCCTCGCGCTCGAAAGCCGTGCGCACTTTGTAGGGTATGGCCGGGAAGGCCACGGGCGCCTGTTCGCCGGCGGGGGCCACATGATGGCTCGCGTGCAGCTTCTGGTCCAAGATGCCCAGCGCCGTGGCGAACCCGAAGATGGTGGCCGGCGGCGAGGGCGGACAGCCCGGCACATACACGTCCACGGGCAGAATGGGGTCTGTGCCACCCCACACGCAGTAGTTGTCGTGGAAGATGCCGCCCGTGCAGCCGCAGGCTCCGTAGGACATGACGATCTTCGGATCGGGGGCCGCGTGATAGGCCCGAAGGGCCGGCTCCCGCATAGCGCGCGTCATAGCGCCGGTGTAGATGAGCAGATCCGCATGGCGCGGTGAGGGCACCACCTTTATTCCGAAGCGCTCAGCATCGAAGGCGGCGGTGATAGTCGAGAAAATCTCGATCTCGCAGCCGTTGCAACCACCGCAGTCCACGCGGTAGACATAGACGGAACGCTTGATGGAATCGAGCAGCTTCTGTTTGGCCTCGGCCACCTTCGCGTCCAGCACGACCGGGTCGGGCCGCCATTGGAGCGCGTTTGGAAAGTCGTTCTCCAGCATTTACGCCTCCCCCCTCTCGGGCGCCTGGTGAGCGAAGGCCTCGGCATCGTCGAAGCGGCGGCAGTCCAGGCACAGGTCCACCTTCTCGATATCGGCCGCAGCAGTGCCGCCCACGCTCTCGAGCACGCGCCGAGCATAGTCGACCTCCTTGGCCGAGGCATAGGGCTTGCCGCACCGCGAGCAGCAGGCCACCTCGTAGGAGCAGGACTCGCGCAGGTCGTCCTTATTCAGCACGGCCAGCTCGAAATCGCCTGTAAGCTCGATGGCAAACAGCGGGCAGACTTCCTGGCAGCGACCGCAGAAGATGCAGCGCCCGTAACTGATGTCCCAGGTGATACGGCTCTGCTTATCGTCCAGCTCCATGGTGATTGCATTAGCAGGGCAGGCGATGGCGCAGGCCGAGCAGGCAATGCAGAGCTTTTCGTTATGCTCCGGCTTCCCACGAAACCCTGCGGGCATCTCCAACGGCTCAAACGGATAGCCCGTCGTGGCATCACCAGCCTTGCGAATCTCCTTGAATAGCTTGAGCATGGCCTACCACCCCTTTCCGGCGAGGGGAGAGTGCGTGCGACGTCGACAATAGCCTTCCAGCTGATCTTTCGTAAGCACGGTAGAAGTCTTCTTCTTGACGTCGACCACCGTCACCCGGTCGGTGCACGAGTAGCAAGGGTCCATCGACCCCACGATGATGGCCGCATCGGCCACCGTGTTGCCACGGAACATATAGCGCAGGATAGGCCAATTGGAATAGGTGGCCGCCTTGGCGCGCCAACGGTAGCACTTCTGGTTGTCGCCCACCATGGCCCAGTGCATGTCCTCCCCGCGCGGCGCCTCGGTGTAGCCCATGGCGAACTTGTGCGGCGTGTACTGCCAGTCCTCCGTCTGGATGGGACCTTCCGGCGCACCGTCGAGCAACTGCTCGATCATCGTGAGGGAGTCCATGAACTCTTCGACGCGCACAAGGGTGCGGCTCTGCACATCGCAGCCGTCGTGGCTGCGCGCGGACAGGCCCACGAGGAACTTGTAGCCGTCGAAGGGGTGGTCGAAGCGGACGTCGCGGGCGATGCCGCTGCCGCGGACGCACGGCCCCACAGGGCTGTAATCGCGGGCCACGGCGGGATCGAGGCGGCCGATACCAGCTGTGCGCGACTCGAAATTGGCCGTGGACACAAGCATGTCCACGAGCGCTTCCACCTCGTTGCGCAGCTCCCGCACATACTTGATAGTGGCAAGCTTCTGCTCGTCTAAAATGTCGCGGCGCACGCCGCCAATGAGGTTTAAACCATAGGTCTTGCGGGCGCCCGTGAGCAACACCGCCAAATCCATAGCCTTCTCGCGAACGCGGAAGAAGTGCTGGAATCCCGTGTCAAAGCCGCAATAGTGGCACACCAGACCCAGATTAAGCAGATGAGAGTGCAGACGCTCCACCTCGAGCAGGATGGCTCGAATATACTGTCCGCGCACGGGCACCTCGATACCCTGGGCGTTCTCCACGGCCTCGGCGTAAGCCACCGAGTGGGCGTTGCCGCAGATGCCGCAGATGCGGTCCGCCAAAAACGTCACGGCGTCGTAGTTCAGGCGGCTCTCGGCCACCTTCTCCATACCGCGGTGCACGTAGAACAAACGATAGTCAGCGTCGATAATATCCTCTCCCTCCACGAACAGGCGGAAGTGCCCGGGCTCGTCGGAGGTGATGTGCAAAGGCCCCATAGGTACCTCGGTTGTCTCCTCGGCGTTGCCCTCGTAGAGGAATGAGTAGTTCTCCACGTCGGTCACGGGGGCCGGACGCTTGCGGTAATCCATGGAATCCTTGCGCAGCGGGTAAAGGTTATCCGGCCAATCGTCCGGAAGCACCAACCGGCGCTCGTCGGGAAGACCGATAGCACGCAGGCCGAACATATCGAAGGCCTCTCGCTCGCTCCACACACAGGCGGGAACGCGAGGCGTCACCGACGGGTACTCCATGGTATCGGGATCAATCTCGGCCCGCACTACCACAAAGCCGGGATCGCTCTCCTCCATGGAAAGCAGGTAGTACAAGGCATAGCAGCCGCACAGAGGCCGCTCGTCGTTGGCCACCATGTTGGGCAACCAGCCTCCGCGGCCGTAGTAGAGGAATTCCACTACATCGGGCAACATGTCGGTTGGCACGGTGATGGTCACCTGGTCGGCGGCCTGCCATGTCGCATCGAGCACCGCGCCGGGGAAGGTGTCCCTCACAGCCTGGACGTGAGTCTCGCCCACGCGCAGAGCCGCTTGCTTTTTAGTCGTCATTACTCGAACACCTCCTCGGGAGCCTCATCGACGGCCAGGGTCGCCAAGGCATCTTCGAACAAGCTGTCGTTTACGGGGTTTTCGTCCTCGTAGGACAGCACGATAGCGCTGGCCTCCTCGATGGAGCCGGCCAGAGGCCCGGGCAGCGCCACACCGAGCAGCACCACCAAAGCCAGGAGCACCGCCTCAGGCACCAAGGCCAGCACCGGCACGTCGCCGCGCGTAACGCCCTCAGGAGCGCGTCCCAGCGCCGAGCCGGTAATCATGCGCACGAGCGCCATGATGACCACCACCAGCGCCACGAGCACAAGCGCCACGGCCCACCAGACCTCCGCAGCCACGCCGGCGAGAATCATGAACATCTCGCTAACGAACATGGCGAAGGGCGGAAAGCCCGCCAGGGCCAAACACCCGGCGGCGAACAGCACGCCGGTCACCGGTGCCACGGAGATGATGCCCGAGATCTTCGAGAGGTCGCGGGTGTGGTACTTCATCATCACGTTGCCGGACAGGCAGAACATGAGGGCCTTGGTAAGGCCATGGGCCACGCAGTGCACAAGACCGGCGATGATGCCCAAAGGACCGCCGATGCCGAAGCACACGGCGATGAGTCCCACGTTTTCGCAGGAGCTGTAGGCCAGCTTGCGCTTGAGGTCGTTTTGCTTGTACACCTCGAAGGCCGCATAGCATACCGACAGCACGCCCAGAATCATCATGACCGTCTGAGGAAACTCGTCTCCCACATTAGCTGCCGCCAGGATGAAGAAGCGCAGCACAATGAGGATGGCGCACTTCAAAAGCACACCGGAGAGCAGGGCCGACACGGGGCTGGGGGCCTCGGAGTGAGCATCGGGCAGCCAGGTGTGCATGGGAAACAGGCCCGCCTTGGTGCCAAATCCGATGGCCGCAAACACAAACGCGATCATCATGAGCGAGTGGTCCATAAAGGGCGCGTTGGGCAGGATAGCCGTCCAGAACACCGCCTGATGCGGGTCGGCCATGATGTCGGCAGCGTTCGCATAGACGAGCAGTGTGCCGAACAGGCCAAAGGCCACACCGGCTGTGCAGACGATAACGTACTTCCAGGCCGCTTCGAGCGCGAGCTTCGTACGGTAGACGCCGACGAGAAACACCGTCGAAAGGGTCGTCGCCTCCACCGACACCCACATCATGATGATGTTGTTAGAGGTGACAGCGAGAACCATCGAAAACACGAACAGGCTAAAGAACGCATAGTACTGCTTCACCTGCGAGGGCCCGAGCTTTCCGTCGGCCACATCGTGGGCCACGTAGGGCAGCGAGTAGATACCCGTGCAGGGCGCAATGACGGCGATAAGGCCGAGGAACAGCGCGCCTAAACCATCGAGGTGGAACCACTCCCCCAAAGCGAAGATGTCATTGCCCATGAAGGCAGACACCACCAACGTGAGCCCCGATGCCGCCACGCCAGCCAGCGAGAGCACGTGGATGGCCTCGAAGACACCGCGCGGAGTCGATTTCGCTGGCAGCACCGCAATGAGCAGCGCCGCCGCCACCGGGCAGCCCATAAGAATCAAAAGCAACAGTGAGTAATCCATGGCTTATCCCTTCAGCTCGCAGAGGTCGTCGGCGTCAAGGGTGTGAGCGTAGTGCGCCATGCGCCACACGAGCACCGCCAGGATGATCACCGCAAAGATAGCATCGGTCGCAACGCCGATTTCCACCAGCTCCGGCGCCTGGGGCGCCAGAAGCGCCAAGGTCACATGGGAGCCGTTCTCCATCAGGCAGTACCCGAAGATCTGCTTGAAGATGGAGCGCTGGATGACAATGCAGGTGAGCCCGATGAAGAAGTGCGCGAGCGACACAGCCAGCGTGGGCTTGACAGCGGCAGCCGTGGGCAGATCGATGCCGGAGACGGCCACAAAACAGACAAACACTTCCACGGCCACAAGTGCCACAGACTTCATGGGATTGAGCTTCGGCGGCAAATCCGCCTGAGCGTCGTCGCCGATCTTCTTCAACGTGAACAGCAAGATGGCGGGCACGAGCACCACCTTAGTGGCGAAGGCCGTGGCCGACCAGGTGAACAGCTCCGTCGAACCGGTGACCGCACCCAGCGAAGCGAGCACGCCCACGAGCACCAACGACTGCAGCGAGTACAGGATGGCCGACGCGCGCCCGGTACGGGCGAGCACGACCATCATCGAGGTGATGATGAGACATGCCCCGAGCACATTGACTAATGGGTAACTGAACATATCCACCACCTAAATTCCAATGACGAGGAACACGAGGGAAAGCGAGGCGATTCCCACGACGAACCAGGTGTAACGACCGAGGAACTTGTAACGCACGCGCATGACCGCGTTCTCGATCACCGAGGCGATGAGGAACACGACGAGCACCTTGCCCAAGTAGACCGCCAATCCGATCAAAAGCTCGAGGGGGGCTGCAGTGGCAGCCGCACCGAAGGGCACGAAGATGGCCACGAACAAGCTCGCCACCACGAGCTGCTTGAGCGAGACGCCCAGCTTCATCATGGCCAGCGACGGGCCGGAGTAGGCGGCCAGAGGGCCTTCCTGAATCTCCTGCTCGGCCTCGGCCAAGTCGAAAGGCAGCTTGCCCATCTCGATGTAGCAGGCCATGGCACAGGCCACGCCGGCCACGACCACCGCCACGAAGGGATAGGCGGACAAATTGGCCACCGATAGGGCCATGACTCCCACATTGGTGGAACCTGCAGCCACGGCCATAACGAAGAGCACCAGAATGAGCGAGGGCTCAACCAAGACGCCCACGAGCAGCTCGCGCACGCCGCCGATGGCGGTGTAGGAGCCGGCCGAGTCGATAGCGGCCAGAGCAAACA
This sequence comes from uncultured Adlercreutzia sp., assembly GCA_947426355.1. Taxonomy (GTDB): domain Bacteria; phylum Actinomycetota; class Coriobacteriia; order Coriobacteriales; family Eggerthellaceae; genus Adlercreutzia. The sequence continues at coordinate 28,889 of CANEDU010000008.1, forward strand.
TGAAGCGAGGCAGGGCCATAAGGTACAAGACGGTGATGATGTCGCCGAGAATCGGAACCGGGCAGGCCTGCATCACGAGCGGAAGGCCCGCGGCAAGAAGAATGAACGACCCCAGGAAAATCGGCGGAGCGAGACGGGAGACAATGCTGCTGCCGCCCTCTTTCACTTCGCACCGCTTCCACAGCTTCGCCAGGTCGTAGTAATCCTGGAAGATGCTCGTACCCGTTCGCGCGTGCATCTTCGCACGGATCTTGCGGGTGATGCCGGAAAGGAGCGGGGCGATTGCGACCAGAAGGATGGCCTGGAGTATCGCGATAATGATAGTCATGGCATCCTCCTAACGTACCAAGATGATGAGCGCGAGGAAGAACACCAACGCGCCGACGATGTAGACGATATAAGTGCGGAAGTCTCCGCCCTCCATGCGCCCGAACCAGGCGCCCAGATCGCTCACGACAGAGAGCACCGAGTTTGAAAGCGCCGGAGCATGCTGCTCGGCCGGAGCGATGCCGACAGTGCGATCGCGGTCGTAGCGCGAGATGGGCGCATCGGGCTTCGCGGGCGCAGCGGGAGCCTTCTCCCCTTCGGGCTCAAGGGCACGGCCAAGCAGGCGGGAGAGAGCCTCGCCGGCTCGGTTCACGCCAGAGCGAATGGCATAGAGCGGACCCATGAAGGTCTTGACGTTCGCTCCTACGGTAGAGGCGAGCGTCTCCATGGAGAGGTCTGCCTGATAGCCGCAGGCCCACGTGTCCGGATCGCTCTTCACGCCGGCCTTTTGGTTGGCGGCGTTGCGCGCCAAGGCGCACAGGGCGATAACGACAGCCATGAGCACGGCCATGATAAGCGGCGAGACCACCGAAACCGTATCCAGGGACACAAGCGTTACTCCCTCGACCACGGGCAGAGCCGCCGTTGCGAGCATCGAGCCCGCGATGGAGCTGACCACGGGAGCCACCCAGGCGGCCCCGAGCCCCAGTGCGATGCAGGCTACCGTGAGAATGACCATGGCAGCCTTCATGGGGGCGGGCACCTCGTGGGCGCGCTCGGCCGCCTCGGAGCGGGGCCGGGCAAGGAACGTCACGCCGAACGCCTTCACGAAGCAGGTGACGGCCAAGGCGCCGGTGATGGCGAGAGCCACCACGGCGAAGGCAAAGACGATGCGCATGAAGATGTCACCGTCCATAGCTGCACCGATGAGGCCCTGGTAGGTGAACCACTCGGACACAAATCCGTTGAGCGGAGGTATGGCCGAAATGGCCAGCGAGCCGATAAGGAAGCACACGGCCGTGACGGGCATCGCCTTCGCCAGACCGCCAAGCACTTCCATGTTGCGGGTACCCGTGGCGTGCAGCACGCTGCCGGCGCCGAGGAAGAGCAGGCCCTTGAACATGGCGTGGTTCACCAGATGGTAAAGCCCGGCCAGAAGCCCGATGGCGGCGAGCCAGGGCAGACCAGCGGCCCAGCCGTAGATGCCCACGCCCACGCCGAGCAGGATGATGCCGATGTTCTCGACGGAATGGTAGGCCAGAAGGCTCTTAAGGTCGTGCTCGCCCAAGGCGTAGACCACGCCGAGCACCGAGGAGACGGCGCCGATGATGATGACGAGCACACCCCAGCCGATCTCGCCGCCCGCCGCGCCGAGCAGATCGAAGCACACTTTGCAGATGCCGAAGATGCCAATCTTAATCATGCCGCCGGACATGAGCGCACTCACATTGGAGGGCGCCGCCGGATGGGCTTGGGGCAGCCAGGAGTGGAAGGGCACCATGCCCGCCTTCGCGCCGAAGCCGAAGAAGGCCAGCACGAAAGCCAGCGTGGCGATACCGGGCGCGAACGCATGGGTACGGAAGGCCTCGAACTCCAACGAGCCGGTGGCCGAGGCCATGGCGAAGAAGGACAGGGCGATCATCAGAAAGCCGATATGGGCCATGATGAGGTACAGGAAGCCGCCCTTTAAGGACTTCTCCGTCTGGTCGATGATGACGAGCACGTAGGACGTGAGCGACATCAGCTCGAAGAACACGAGGAACCAAAACGCGTTATCGGCGAGGATGACGAGATTCATCGAGGCGATGAACAGGTTCATGAAAAACCCAATGACGCCGATGCCCGTCTCGTAGTACTCGTCGAAATAGGAAAGCCCGTAGAGCCACGCTACAAAGGCCAACGCGGCAATGACAGCGATGAGGAGTCCCGCCAGCGGATTCAAGAGCAGCGTGAAGTTCGTGAACGGCATGGGACCGGCCCAACTGACATAGGTGGCCGCCTGGAAGAGCGCGCCGAGGCCGCCGATAAAGCTCAAGGCCGCCGCTCCCATGCCGCCGACACAGGCGATGGTCTTGGAGGCAGCATGGGCCTTCGACGTCACCAACGACAACACGCCGGCGACGCAGGAGAACCCGAGGGAAAGAAGTATCAGTTCTAACATTTAGGCCTCCTTCAAGTTCGTCGATCGGCCCATCATGATCTGGTTGGCCGCAACAGCGGCGCGCATTTTGTCCTTGCGGATACCCGTCAGCGTCGTGGCATCGCGCACGTAAAGCGCCTTGGTCGGACAGGCCTCGACGCAATGGGGCTCCTCGTCGGGGCCCAAGGTGGAGCACAGGTCGCACTTGACGGCGCAGGTGTAGACGCCGATGCTCCACGCCAACAGGGGCGAGGTGCCCCGCGGCTGAGTGGGAGTGGGATAGGAGATGCCGGCAACGCCCGCCGTGGACGTGCCCGCAGGATGAATGGCGCCGAAGGGGCACACCACCGCGCACATCTTGCAGCCTATGCAGGTCTGCTCGTTGACGATGATGGCCTCATCCGTGCGCTTAATCGCATCCACGGGACAGACCGCCAAACACGGCGCCCCCTCGCACTGATGGCAGGTGACAGCAGCCGTCACCTGCGGTGTGAACGTCAGTGCGAGACGGGGCTCCGCCTGCAGCCCGGCCACACGGTGGCCGTGGCTGCAGGCGGCGAGGCACGTGCCGCATCCGATGCACCTATCCGGCTCTATGGCGATGAAAGTGTTCATCAGAGTCCTTTCGGAATGAGTGCGGAAGCAGGTGTTCCCCTATTGGGCCTCGGATGCCGGCGCCACGTTCTGAGGCGCAGCCTCGGCGACCAAGCGGTCTTTGAGCGTCGTGTAGAGAGACTGCATGTGGCGCTCGGCCCAGACCTGGTCATCGATGCAATGCACCTCGCAAGCGGAGTACTTGTCCTCGGGCGTACCGGACAGCGGGTCGGTCACGTGCATGGTCAAGTCGTTGCACTTGCCGATCCACCACTGGTAGGTCATATAGACGGCGCCCTTATTGATGCGCTCGTCCAGACAAGCGCGCGTGATGACCTTGCCGCGGCGAGAGCTCACCCAAACGAGATCCTCGTCTTTGATGGTGCGGGCGGCGGCATCGGCGGGATTGATATGCACGTAGCCCGGCTCGTCAGCCAGCATCGAGAGCACCTTGCAGTTGCCGGTCATCGAGCGGCAGGAGTAGTGCCCCACCTCGCGCACCGTGCACAGCACGAGCGGATAGGCGTCATCGGGCATCTCCGTGGGCTCGACGAAATCGTGGGCCATGAGGATGGCCTTCTTGTCGGCCGTGTTGAACTGACCGTCCTTGTAAAGAGTCGGGGTGCCCGGGCAATCGAGCGTCGGAATCGGCCACTGGGCATGGCCCACGCCGTCCATCTTCTCGTAGGTGGCTCCGTAGAAGCTCGGGCACAGCGAGCGCATCTCGTCCCAAATCTCTTTGGTGTTCTCGTAGTGCATCGGATAGCCCATACGGGTGGAAAGCTCGCTGAAGATCTGCCAGTCGTGCTTGCACTCGCCCTTAGGAGGCACGGCGGCCGTGAAGCGCTGGAAGGTACGGTCGGAAGCGGAGAACACGCCGTCGTGCTCGCCCCAAGACGTGCCCGGGAACACCACGTCGGCCAGCGCCGTCGTCTGGGTCATGAAGATGTCCTGGCTGATGAGCAGCTCAAGGTTCTCCAAGGTCTCCTTCATGTCAGCGGAGTCGGGCTCGGTCTGCAGAGGGTCCTCGCCGAAATTGTAGAAGGCCTTGATCTTGCCCTCTTTCACGCCGTGAGGCAGGTCGGTCAGCTTGAAGCCGGGGTTGGCCGGCAGCTTGCCTTCGGGCAGGCCCCAGGCCTTCTCGAACTTGGCGCGAGCCTCCGGGTTTTCCACTTTCTGGTAGCCAGGAAGCAGGCTCGGCCACATGCCCATGTCGCAGGAGCCCTGAACGTTGTTCTGACCGCGCACCGGGGCAAGACCGGCGTTGTCGCGGCCAATCTGGTTGGAAATGCAGGCGATGGCGGCGATGGTGTGCACCGTTTTGACGCCCTGGCGCTGCTGGGTGACGCCCATGCCCCAACCGATGATGGAGTTGGGAGCCGTGGCGTACATGCGGGCGGCCTTGCGGATATCGTCGGGGTCGCAGCCGCAGATATCGGCGACCGATTCCGGCGTGTAGTTCTTGATGGTCTCCCACCATTCATCAAAGCCGTTGGTGTGGGCGTCGATGAAGGCCTTGTCGTGAAGGTTCTCGGACACGATAACGTTGGCAAACGCGTTCATGAAGGCGAGGTTGCAGCCGTTCTTGATCTGGATGTACAAATCCGCGATGCGCGCCGTCTCGATGGAACGCGGGTCCACGACGATAATCTTGGCACCCTTCTCCTTGGCCTTCACGATGCGACGGGCCACAATGGGATGCGACGCTGAGGGATTATAGCCAAACAGCATGATCAGATCGGCGTTCTCCATGTTCGGAATGGAGACAGACATAGCGCCCGATCCCACCGTATCCATAAGGCCGATGACCGAAGGGCCGTGGCAGGTGCGAGCGCAGTTGTCGATGTTGTTGGTGCCCACACAGGCACGAGTGAACTTTTGCATGACGTAGTTGGCCTCGTTGCCCGGACCGCGGGAGGATCCGGTGAGCATGATGGCATCAGGGCCGTACTTCTCCTTGATGGCCGTGAGCTTTTTCGCCGTGAAGTCCAGCGCCTCGTCCCACGTGACGCGCTCCAGCTCGCCGCCCTTTTCGCGGCGAATCATGGGGTGCAAGATGCGCGGCGTGAGAATCTTGGTGTCGTTGATGAAATCGAAGCCCGACAGGCCCTTCAGGCACAGCTCTCCCTCGTTGGTCACGCCATCGAGACCCTCGGCGCCGATGACCATGCCGTCGTCCACGATGAGATTGAGCTTGCAACCGGCACCGCAGTACGGGCAGACAGCCATGTGCTTTTCCATAGTGCAATTCCTCCCTAGGCTAGTTGAGATCGGTGTTCAAGGGAACGCTTGAGAAAGCTCCCGAGGCCACAGCGGCCTTCATGCGACGCTTGCGCTGACGGTCGGCCAGCTCTTCCTCGTCGACGACCATAAGGCCACCCGTGGGGCAGGCCTCGACGCAGGCAGGACCGCCCGCGCGGTCATAACACAAGTCGCATTTGACGAGCGACGCCTTCGGAGCGCTCTCGACGGTCAGGCCACCAAGTTTAGCCGCGCCCTCTTGAGACACCACTTCCACCGCACCATAAGGGCAGGCAAGCACGCAGCTACGGCATCCGATGCAGCGCTCCTGCTTCACGGCAACGCGATCGCCATCGAAGTAAAGCGCGCCTTCGGGACACGAGGCGACGCAAGGCGCATCGGCGCAGTGATGGCACACGATAGGCGCCGAGATGGTCAGAGTGGTAATGAGATTCAATCGGGGCTTGGCAACGTCTCCTGGCACGCTGTGCTTCAGCAGACAGCCCGCCATGCAGGTCTGGCAGCCGATGCACAGGCCCGGGTCGGCGATGACGAATTTGGAACCCATGTAAATCCTCCTACAACGTTTCTCTCCCGACGACCAAACGGCCGTCGTCCAGACAGCTCCCGCCGCGTCTCGCACCTCGGCTTCAGCAAGGCGCCGCTGGGCACCTCGCCTCCGCCAGAACGACACCTCAACGCACGATTTCGCCGAGCGCCGCCGCGAAGCCGGCAGGCTGCTTTACCAAGAGGTTACGCGCCTCCTGACATCCGCACGACCGCCGTCCCAGCGCTCCGGAAACGCCGCGACGCGCATCGCGCACCCCTCAAAATTGACGCAGGTATCCCCTGCGGTAAAGCCGTATCAGATAAAGGAAGTGGTGTTGTATCGACAGTTGGTGTCTTTCGGAGATGTCACGGTCGTTATACGCCCCTCCACGGCGTTCGGCAAGAGTGTTTTTCAGTTTTTTTCCGAGCTAGAGAAGGCATCTGTTTTTTATAGCTCTAACGCTATGTATTACATTCGTACTACATAATTCGCTATAATGCAGGTGTTTTGTTCTGAACTACACGCCAGAAGCTCACAATAACGACCACCAACAGTCCGTTGACGCCAAGAAACTTTTTTCAGAAAGGGGTTCTATGAGCAAACAGGCGACTATGCAAATCCGCATCGACGAGGGGCTCAAACAGCAAGCAGATCAGCTCTTCGACACCCTCGGCCTTTCAATCTCGGAAGCGGTGCGCCTCTTTGTAGCCCAGTCTGTCAATGAGCGCCGTCTGCCCTTCACGCCTCATTTGAG
>CANEDU010000009.1 GCA_947426355.1 uncultured Adlercreutzia sp.
GATGCTTGGCCACCACTTCTACGATACGGCGGGCCACATCGCGCTTGCTCATAAGGGGCAGCAGCACCTCGTCATCGGCGGTCACAAGCCACACCTCGTTATCATCGGTACCAAAAGCAAGCCCGTCGCCCACCTGATTGGCCACGATCATATCGGCATGCTTTTTCTTAAGCTTGGCATGGGCGTTCATGAGCACGTCGTTGGTTTCGGCAGCGAAGCCCACGACATACTGGTCGGGCCGCTTGCCTGCGGCAAGCGTGGCCAGAATATCGGGATTCTCCGTCAGGGCGACGTTGGCCAAAGCCGCATCGTCGCGCCCCTTCTTCAGCTTGCGATCGGAGGGATTGGACGGACGCAGATCGGCCACCGCAGCAGCGAACACCGCAACGTCAGCCGCCGGAAACACCGACGAGGCAGCAGCCAGCATATCGCGGGCCGTCTTCACCGACACCACCTCCACGCCCTCCGGAGCAGGCAGAGCCACCGGTCCGGACACGAGCACCACGCGGGCGCCCTGGGCCGCGGCGGCCTCGGCGATGGAATACCCCATTTTCCCCGAAGAGTAGTTGGAGATATAGCGCACCGCATCAATGGGCTCCACCGTAGGACCCGCCGTGACGAGCACAGTTTTACCCGCGAGCGCGCCGGAGGACGCCGGCGCAACGGGAGCGCTCGCCGCGGCGGGAGGCTGGGAGGTTTCAGGGGCTTGGGAGGGCAGACTGGCGTCTGTCCCCACAGAGGCAGTCCCGGGGCAAACCGCGGGAGCTGCGAATGCGGCATCGCGACCGCCGACAGCTTCCACGGCTTGGGCAATTTGGGCGGCAACGGTTTCGAAGGGCACTTCGCCGTACTGCTCGCAGGCGATGCGCAGGGCGTCCTCGCCCAATGCCTCCTCCAAAACCGCCAGGGTCTCGCGCACGACAATAGCCGGATCGGCCAAGCGGCCACGGCCCACATCGCCGCAGGCCAGATAGCCCGAATCCCCCTCAATGAAGCGCGCGCCGCGATTGCGCAGCGTGCGCATGTTCTGCTGCGTGGGCGCCGCCTCGTACATGTGCACGTTGCAAGCCGGCGCAATCACCAGCGGAGAAGTGCAGGCGAGCGCCGTCGTGGTGAGCAGATCGTCGGCCAGGCCGTAGGTCACCTTCGCCATAACATTGGCCGTGCAGGGCGCGATGAGGAACACGTCGCATTCTTCGGCCAGCGAAATATGATGGATGGGGTCGCTCGGGTCATCGAAGAGCCCTACCGCCACCTTCTCGTGGGAGAGCGCCCGGAACGTGACCGGGTCCACGAACTTCGTGGCATGCTCGGTCATGACCACCTTCACGCGCACCCCGGCCTTTTGCAGCCCGCGCAGAATCTCGCAGGCCTTGTAAGCGGCGATGCAGCCGGTGATGCCCAGCAGCACCAACGGACGTTCCTTCGACATAGCGCCTCCTTGAGTCGTGTTCCATCCATTATAAACGCTCGCCCGCTAACATAGCTCGCGGGGGCGGCAGACCGCACGAAAGCGCATTCTTTCCGTCAGCGCATCTTTCGCTTTAGCGCGCTAAAGTTCGCGGTATGCTGAAGGTGCCAGAGAAAGGAGCATCATGTACAAAATCTACTGCCTGAACAATATCTCGCCCAAGGGCCTGGCCCTGCTGACCGACAACTACGAGCTCACCGAGAACATCGACGAGGCCGACGCCATCCTCGTGCGCTCTGCCGACATGCACGAGATGGACATCCCGGCCAACCTGAAGGCCGTGGCCCGCGCCGGCGCCGGCGTGAACAACATCCCGCTCGACAAATTCGCCGAAGCCGGCATCGCCGTGTTCAACACGCCGGGCGCCAACGCCAACGCCGTGAAGGAGCTGGTGCTGGCCGGCATGCTGCTGGCGAGCCGCGACATCATCGGCGGCGTGCAGTGGGTTCGCGACAACGCCGACGACGAGAACGTGGGCAAATCGGCTGAGAAGGCGAAGAAGCAGTTCGCCGGCGGCGAGATCATGGGCAAGACCCTGGGCGTCATCGGCTTGGGCGCCATCGGTCGAATGGTGGCCCAGTCCGCCGAGGCCTTGGGAATGAAGGTCGTCGGCTACGACCCGGCCATGGACGAGATTACCGTGCACGAGCAGATCTCCCCTACCGTCGAGTTCGCTGATTTGCCGAAGGTGCTCAAGGAAAGCGACTTCATCACCATCCACGTGCCGGCGCTGCCCGCCACCAAGGGCATGATCAACGCCGAGGCCATCGACCAGATGAAAGACGGCGTCGTGTTCCTGAACTTCTCCCGCGACGTGCTCGTCGATGACGCCGCCATGGCCGAGGCCCTAGCCGCCGGCAAGGTGAGCGCCTACGTGACCGACTTCGCCAACCCCGCCGTGGTGAAGATGGAGCGCGCCATCGTCATTCCGCATCTGGGTGCGTCCACCGCCGAGGCCGAGGACAACTGCGCCAAGATGGCCGTGGAGGAAGTTATGACCTACCTGGAGAGCGGCGAGAAGATTCACTGCGTGAATCTGTAGCTACGCGTTGGCGTGGTGCACGTAATCCTGAACATGGGAAAGAAAGGCCCGCTCGGTCTCGGCACGCGCCCGAGCGGGCTTGCACCCGCCCTCGATTTTCCGCTCGGCCTCGCGAATGTAGTGCAGCGTGGTCGTGAGCACCATACCCACGATGGCCACGGCCTCAAACGATGCGTCGATACCCGGGCGAATGCTGCCCTCGCGCTGGCCGCGCTCGATCTGGGAACGCAGCACGGCGAGCAGCCGCTCCTCCAAAACGCGCAGGGCATCCGACCACTCCCGCCCGCGACGCCACAACTCTGACACCAAAAAGCGCCCGAAATCGGCGTTGCGGAAGATAACGGCGGCGAAGGATTCCATCATGGCCACGAGCGCGTCGGTGGCCGAAGGGGCCGCGCTGGCGATGGCCTCGAAATCATCGACAATCCCGCCGACCCCCTCGGTCAGAATGCACGTGGCGATATCGGCCTTGCTGGCGAAGTGATAGTAGGCAACGCCCTTGGATACGCCGGCCACTTCCACAATGCGGTCCACGGTCGTGTCAGCGTAGCCCCGCTCGGAAATGACCGAGAGCGCCGCATCAAGCAACTGGCGCCGCGTGGCATCCGCCTTACTCGTCTTCCCCCTCTGCTGGGCCATGACCCGCCTTCCGAACCAGCCGCGCCCTCGGACGCAGCGCAAAACTCACCTTGCAACCGAAGCGCACAACGCGGCCCCTCGGCGATGCGCAACGATTATACCGTCCGAACCACGGGCTTCGACCTTAAGCGGAAGACTCACCAAATCCCTTAAATTCCTGACTCGTTTACTTAGCTTAAAAGCAAGGTTTTCCCCGGTTGGCGCCCACTTTTTCACGCATTTTCAACCGTTTGATGTCCGTATGGAACAAGTGCTGCTACAATGCGCCCGTCATGAGGAGACAAGGAAAGGTTCGAGCCGTGACCGCCAAGATCATCAAATTCCCAGGCCAGCGGCAGCGCGCCAGCGAGCCCGCGCCGAGCGAACTCGCCTTCGGACGCACCGTCCTCGATGTGGTTATCAGCCTGGTGGACGGCGACCCCTCGCACTCGCGCAATGCCTCGGTGCGAGCCGACGACTCCCTCGCCGACCTGCACGGGGTCATCACGCGGCTCTACGGATGGGACGACGCCCACAATTACTACTTCAGCCACGGCAGCTGCCGCTACGAGGACCCGCTTTTGTTCAGCACCCAGGATTGCCTGTCGGCCCGCTGCCGCCATATCTACTGCGCCGCCGATGTGCCCGTAGGCCGGCTGCTCGCCCACAGCGCCACGCCGCTCTACTACATGTACAACCTGACCAGCGGCCGGGAGCTGAAGATTTCCCTCGACTCCGCCCAAGTGATGGAGCAGTTCGGCTAAAAGCCCTCGCCGCCCTTCAGCACCCGATAGGGAACCGAGGCGCCCTGGCGCTGAAACGTCCGCATGCCCGCAAGATCGGGCCCCGCCTGGCGCACGGATATGCCCCGGATACGCAGGCCGAGTCGGCGCGCCCGAGACACGATGGCGCCCCCGAAGCTGTGCACGAGGCGCTTCATGGCCTCGGTGTCGTCCACGTAGAAGGTGAGCCAGTAGCGCTTCTCCCCCTGGCGGCACCCCTCGCGCGGCTCTCCCTCGGCGCCGTCGTTGGTCGCCAGCACCTCGTCCAGCGAGGCGCCGCGCACCTGCTCGAGGAACGCCCAGGCCTGCTCGGTATCTTCGAACACCAGGTAAACGGCGCGCTTCACCACATCAAGGGCCCGAGATTCGTCGCGTCCCTGAAGCGAACGGCCCTCGGGCCGCTCGGCTGTTCCCGACGCGTCCTCGTCCCACAGCTCCGGGAACAGCCGGCGCTGGCGCATGTCCCACTTCGCCGGCAGAAACCGCAGCTCTTCCACGGAAAGCCCCTCTTGGCGCAGGGCCGTCAGCAGCACCGACTGCCAAGCGTCCACCTCGGTGCGCACCATGGCGTCATCCAGGTAGATGCCGAACACCCAAATGTCGCGGTCGCGATCGGGCCCTTTGCGCGGGCGCTCGTCCTTGGCGATATAGATGCCATTGGTGTGCATGAGCACCAAGCGCGCCACTTCGGGACGTCCGCGCCAAGCCCGCTCCACCGCGGCCCGATAGCGCTCCTTGTTGCGCGAGCGCTTCAGCGCCGCAGCGGCCTTGGGCCCCAGGCTGTCCGTGAGGGCATTCAGCCCCGTCGATAAGCTCTGCACCACGCCTCCCTTTACGTCAGGTCCCCGGACGCAGCCAGCGAAACCGTCTCCTCCGAAGTGGTTACAGGAAGACGCAGCAGCGCCGCGTAGAAGTCCTTGGTGCGGGCGAGCACCTCGCGAATGCTGTAGCGCTGCTGATTGTCGTAAGCGCCCTTGTCGCAGGCCACACCCCAGGTTTCCATGCCGAAGCAGTCGGCGGCGAACATGGCGCGATAGAGGTGGTAGGCCTGCGTGGCCACGATGATGCGCTCGGCGCCGAAGACATGGCGCGCCCGCCACATCGATTCGTAGGTGGTATTGCCGGCGTGGTCCACGTACACATCCTCGCTCGGCACTCCGAGCGCCACGCAGTAGGCCTTCATGGCATCGGATTCGTTGTAATGGGAGGTGCGGTTGTCGCCGCTGACGATGATCGCTCGGGCCGCGCCGGCTTTGTACAAGTCGCACGCCACCTCCAAACGATCGGCCAGAATGTCGCTCGGCGTGCCGTCGGGGTACACGCTCGCCCCCAGCACCACCACCGCATCGGCCGGATCGGCGGAAAGCACCCGAGCCGCGCCGTCCACCGTGACGACCCTCTCGCGAGTCGTGGCCACTGTGACCACGTTGGCCACCACCACGGCGAGCGCAGCGGCAACAATGACGGCGAGAAGGACCGCAAAAACGCGACGCCACAGGGGCTTGGAACGGGTTTTATCGCGCAACGCAGGGCACCTCCTCGCAACGTATTCGGAAAAGCGGAAGGGTCTACTATAGCAAATTTGAAGTTCCCTGGCAGTGAGGGAAATACGCCTGATAAAGTTGGTATACTAGGCAGGTTAAGAAACCGTTGCCTATTCGTAACGATGACGAATCGCCGAGTGTTTTCAAAGGACGCGCGCTATGTACCAATGCCCGGTAACTTTCTACCTCGTTGGTCTGACCGACGAGATTGCACGCATCATTCGAGATGCGAAGCCTCTGCCTTCGTTTACCCATAGCTTCACCTGCAGCGACGAGCCCGACAGCGAGCTCGTTGCGGCCGCCGACACCATCTTCGCCGACGTTACCGGCAAAGATGCCGTCGCCTGGGCCGAGATACTCCTCACCAGTCCCAAGCCAACCTGCACGGTCACCCTCATCGCCTCCCACGAGCAGATCGACCAGCTCGCGCCTTTCTTCGGAAAAATCGCCGACATCTGGACAGCCCCCATCGGCGCCGCCGAGGCCGCCTACCGCTTCAACCACTGGCAGCGCGGGTGCAAGCGCTATGCCGACGCCTGGGAAACGAACCAGTACCTCGAGGCCACCATCAACTCCATCCCGTCGCTGGTGTGGTACAAATCCGACGACGGCATCCACCATAAGGTGAACGACGCCTTCTGCGCCACGGTGAACAAAACCAAGGAGCAGGTGCAGGGCCGCGGCCATGCCTATATCTGGGACGTGGAAACCGATGACCCTGCGTGCATCGAGTCCGAGCGCCAGGTCATGGAAACGGAATCCACCATCGTCTCGGAAGAGACCGTGCAGACCAGCGACGGCACACGCCTGCTCACTACCTACAAGTCCCCGCTCTACAACATTGACGGAACGGTCATGGGCACCGTCGGCGTCGGCATCGACGTGACCAAAGAGCGCGCCTTCGAAAACGAGATCGTCGAGAAGAACCGCACCATGGAAACCATCTTCACCACCATGGAGTGCGGCGTTATCACCCACTCGCTCGACGGCGCGCGGCTCATCGGCATCAACCAGGCCGCGCTCAACATCTTGGGCTACGAGTCCAGCGACGAGCTGACGGCCGCCGGCTTCGACATGATAGCGTCCTCGGTCATCCCCGAGGATGCCACGCGACTGCGCGAGTCCATCAGCACGTTGAAGCAGGTGGGCGACTCGGTCAGCACCGAGTACCGCGTGCGTCACAGCAATGGCGACATTCTCCATGTCCTCGGCAGCGTGAAGCTCATCGAGAACGACGGCGAGCTGTTCTACCAGCGCTTCCTTCTCGATTACACCGACAAAAAACTGGAAGAGGTGCAGAGGGACCGCCGCCAGCACGACCTCATCCAGGCACTTGCCGAAGACTACCTGGTCGTCTGCTCCTTCAATTTGGACTCCGAAAAGGGCATCGCGGTGCGCGTGAGCGATGGCGAGCACCGCAGCCTGGACAAGCTGTTCGCCGGCGATCTTACCTTGGGCGGTTGCGTCGACAACTACATCGAGGCGAACGTCGTCGAAGAGGACCAGCCCATGCTGCGCGAGTCGCTCTCGGCGGAAAATCTCCTCGAGGCCTTGACCGACCGGGGCCGCATCCATGTGAACTATCGCATCCACCGCGACGACGCCACGGAGTATTGCCAGGCCACCGTCGTGCGCAACGGCGATTGGCAGATCGCCCACGACGTCGTTTTGGGCCTGCGCAGCGTGGACGCCCAAACCCGCGAGGAAATGAAGAAGAAGGCGCTGCTGGAAGAGGCCCTCACCGAGGCCAACCGCGCCAACGCGGCCAAGAGCGCGTTTCTCTCCAACATGTCCCACGACATCCGCACGCCCATGAACGCCATCGTGGGCTTCACCACCCTGGCGGCCAGCCGCATCGACCAGCAGGAGAAGGTGCGCGAATATCTGGGCAAGATTCAGTCCTCCAGCACCCATCTGCTGAACCTCATCAACGACATTCTGGACATGAGCCACATCGAAAGCGGCAAGGTCTCCCTGGACGAGCAGCCCTACAACCTTGTCGATTTGCTGGAAGACCTCTACAGCATCATTCAGGCTGAGACGAGCGCCCGCCAGCTGTACTTCTCCGTGGATACCGACGACATTCGCCACACCGACGTGCGCTGCGACAAGCTGCGCCTCAACCAGATTCTGCTGAACCTGCTCGGCAACGCGCTGAAGTTCACCAAGCCCGGTGGGTTTATCAAGGTGAAAGTGGAAGAGCTGGACGATGCGCCGGCAGGGTATGGGCGCTTCCGCTTCAAGGTGTCGGATACCGGCATCGGTATGAGCCCCGAATTTGTCGAGCACATCTTCGACCCCTTCGAGCGCGAGCGCACCTCCACCATCAGCGGCATCCAGGGCACGGGACTCGGCATGGCCATCACCAAGAACCTCGTGGACATGATGCACGGCTCCATTGCAGTGGAAAGCGCCAAAGACAAGGGCACCACGTTTACCATCGAGCTCACTCTGCAGCTGGCCAGCGCCGCTGCGGCCGCGGCGGCCCAGGCGGCCAAAACCGCTCACGTCGACCCGCGCCACCGCCTGCGCAATAGCCGCATTCTGCTGGTGGACGACAACGACCTCAACCGCGAGATCGCCATCACCCTTTTGGAAGACGAGGGCTTCATCGTGGAATACGCCGTGAACGGCTGCGAGGCCGTCGAGAAGCTCATGGACGCCCCTTCGGGCCACTTCGAACTGGTGCTCATGGACGTGCAGATGCCGGTCATGAACGGCTACGACGCCACGAAGGCCATCCGTCGTTTGAACGACCCGGCGCGCGCGAACATCCCCATCTTGGCCATGACCGCCGATGCGTTCGAAGAGGACCGCCAGAAGGCCCTGCGCTGCGGCATGAACGGCCACCTCACCAAGCCCCTAGAAATCGACAAACTCTTCGAAGCCTTGGATACCTTGCTGGGATAATCCTAGAAATTGGCTCGATGTTTTAGCCATTGCCTCGCTGTGGGAGGGCGGACCCGCTCGCAGACCTCTGGGCGCCCTGCGGAGAACGCCGTTAGTTAAAGAAATAGCCCCACGTCAGCAACAAACATGCTGGGATGGGGCTATCTTTTGTGCGTTCCTTCCGCTATTTCCTTTAGCGGCGTTCGCAGCAGGACAAAGCGCCCAGCGGGCTGCGAGCGGGTCCGCCCTCCCACAGCCCACGAAGGGTCGCAGCTACACCGCGACGATGTTCACCAGGCGGCCGGGAACGTAGACTTCCTTCTTCACCTGCTTGCCCTCGATGGCGGCGGCCACGGCCTCGCGAGCACAGGCCAGCACGTCGGCCTCGGGAGCATCGGCGGCCACCATGATGCGGGCCTTCACCTTGCCGCAAATCTGCACGGCCAGCTCCACCTCGTCGGCCTTGGCCTGCTCGGGGTCGAACGCGGGCCAGGGCTGGTCGTACACGAAGCCCTCGCGGCCCAGGGCGACGCGCCACAGCTCGTCGGCCAGGTGCGGCGTGAACGGCGCCATGAGCTTCACGAGCACCTCGGCCACCTCGGCATCCAGCACGCGATGGTCCTCGCAAGCGGCGCGGTCGGCGGGGCTGAACGCGCGCAGGTACTCGCCGGCGGCATTCGACAGCTCCATGATGGCAGCGATGGCGGTGTTGAAGTTGTTGCGCTCGATGTCGGCCGACACCTTCTCCACCACGCGATGGCGCTCGCGCATGAGCTTCTTCGCCGCGGCCACGGCCGCCTCATCGGCCGGCTTCTGCGCAAACAGCGTCTCGTCTCCTGCCTTGCCGCACAAATCGTGCACCTGGCGCCACAGACGGTTCAGGAACTTGTACATGCCCGGCAGGCCGTCCTCGTTCCACAGCTTCTCCTTCTCGGGCGGGCCCAGGAACAAGATGTAGGCGCGCACGGCATCGGCGCCGTACTCGGCGATCATTTCCTCGGGCGACACCACGTTGCCCTTCGACTTGCTCATCACATCGCCGTGGGCGTCGAGCACCATGCCCTGGCACAGCAGGTTCGTGAAGGGCTCGTCGAAGTCGAGCATGCCGCAGTCGCGCAGCACCTTCGTGAAGAAGCGGCTGTAGAGCAGATGCAGAATGGCGTGCTCAATACCGCCGATGTACTGGTCCACGGGCATCCAGGCGTTTGCGCGGGCCGGGTCGAAGGGGCCGTGCTCGTTGTGCGGGTCGGTATAGCGCATGTAGTACCAGCTGGAGCAGGTGAACGTGTCCATAGTGTCGGTCTCGCGCTTGGCCGGGCCGCCGCAGTGGGGGCAGGTGGTGTTCACAAAGCCCTCGTGGGTGGCGAGCGTCTCGCCGGCAGCCAGGTCGATGTCCTCGGGCAGGCGAACCGGCAGGTCCTCTTCGGGCACGGGCACCACGCCGCACTTCTCGCAGTGGATAGCGGGAATGGGGTTGCCCCAATAACGCTGGCGGCTGATGAGCCAGTCGCGCAGGCGGAACTCAACCGTGCGCTTGCCGCGACCCATTTCCATGAGGGCAGCCACCACGGCCTCTTCGCCTTCGGAATGCTTGCCGCCGGTCAGGCCCGTGAAGCGGCCGCTCTGCACGAGCTTGCCCTCGGCGGCGTAGGCCTCGGGCCAGTCCACCGTGGTTACCACACGGCCCTGCTCATCTTTCAGCTGCGGATAGAGCGGATCGTCCTCGGGAAGGATGATGGGGATGATGGGCAAATCGTACTTGCGGGCGAACTCGAAGTCGCGCGCATCGCCGCAGGGCACGGCCATAACGGCGCCGGTGCCGTAGTCGGCCACGATGTAGTCGGCCACCCACACGGGCACCTTCTCGCCATTGATGGGGTTCACCACGTAGCGGCCCGTGAAGGCGCCGTGCTTCTCATGGTCGCCCTGGGCGCGCTGTACTGCGGTGACCTTTTTGGCAGCTTCCACGATCTCCATGACGGGAGCCTCGTATTCCGTGCCCGCCACCAGGCCGGTAAGAAGCTTGCTCTCGGGGGCCAGGAGGAAGAAGCTGCAGCCGAAGAGCGTATCGGCGCGCGTGGTGAACACCGTGATGATGTCGTCTTCGGTAGGCTCGGCCGGCGCCACGCCCTCGGCGTCGCACAGGATGAAATCCACGTTGGCGCCCTCGGAGCGGCCGATCCAGTTGGCTTGCTGCTGCTTCACGCGCTCGGGCCAGCCTTCAAGCTGGTCAAGATCGTCCAGCAGCTCCTGGGCGTAGTCGGTGATCTTGTAGTACCACTGCGTGAGGTCGCGCTTCTCCACCTCGGAATCGCAACGCCAGCACTTGCCCTCGATGACCTGTTCGTTGGCGAGCACCGTGGCGCAGCTCGGGCACCAGTTCACCGGCGAGTTGCGACGCTCCACCAATCCGCGCTCCCAGAACTTCAGGAAGATCCACTGGCCCCAGCGGTAGTACTCGGGGTCGCACGCCACCACCTTGCGGTCCCAGTCGTAGGAAAAGCCCATGCGCGAGAAGCTCTTCTTCTGGGTCTCGATGTTCTCATAGGTCCAGATGGCCGGATGACTGTGATGCTTGATGGCTGCGTTCTCGGCGGGCAGGCCGAAAGCGTCCCAGCCCATGGGGTGCAGCACGTCGAAGCCGCACATCTTGGCGTAGCGGGCGGCCACATCGCCGTAGGTGTAGTTGCTCGCATGCCCCATGTGCATGTCGCCCGAAGGATACGGGAACATCTCCAGCACGTACTTCTTCGGACGCTCGGAATTCTCCGGCACCGTGTACAGCCCGGCCTCCTCCCAGGCCAACTGCAAGCGGGGCTCAATCTCATGGGGGTTGTAGGCTTTCATGACTCTCCCTTGGAAACGTGGCTTTCGGCCACCGCTGCAACACCGTGTCCCTCAGCCAAGCCTGCGCCCCATCGGCCCAAGCCCCATGCCAGAACACGCGCCCCACCAGCGGCCGCGAGTTGATTTCCCCATTATAGCCATGATGCGCCAACGGAAAAGGCCCGCACGCCCGATCGCGCCCCTCGCTGGACAGACGGGAGCACCCCGGGCTTCAGCCCTCCTGCGAAGACAAGGCAGCGAGTATGTGAGAAATGGCCCCGTCCTTCAAAGCTCGGCGAACGCCCATCGCGACCGCTACCGCACGCGCCGCAGCGAAGCGCCACAGTTCCAGCACGCCTCGCGGGCGCCATCGTTGTCAGCGGCGCAAACGGCGCAAGTCTTCACGGGGCGCGGAGCGTCCTCCTCGCTGGTGGGCAGCGGCACATCGGCGCCTTCCGCAGCCAGCACCTCCATAGCCGCGCGGATGCCCTGCACGCCCGTGATGCGCGCCACTTCCAGCTTGTCGCTTCTCCCCTTTTCGGTCATTTCTCGCTCCTATTCATACCAACTCGCCAACCCTGTCGTTCTTCCGCCCACCATAATAGCCAATCGTCACCCGCTCCCCGCCGCCAACAGCCCCTACAATGGGAAGAAAATGACGGTTTTCGTAGTTTTTCGATGCCCTCTGCCGTCTGCAATCAAGGTTTTCCCAGGTCACAAAAAGAAGAAGTGGGAGAATCGACGAGACAGACTACGAAAACCGTCATTTTCTTCCCATTTCGCCGTAAAGAAGGACGCTCTATGAACTTCCACAACGCTTCGTTTAAGGCCGCCTATGGCACGTCGGCCCAGCTGCCCGCCTCCACCGGTCCCGAGGTTTCCTTCGCGGGGCGCTCCAATGTGGGCAAGTCGTCGCTGCTCAACAAGCTTATGTACCGCAAGGGCCTGGCCAAGGTGTCGGCCACACCGGGCAAGACGGCCACCATTAACTTCTACGAGGTGGACGGCCACGACCTGGTCGACCTGCCGGGCTACGGTTTCGCGAAAGTGTCGAAATCGGAGAAGAACCGCTGGAGCGAGCTCATCGAGGGCTACTACAACCAGGACCGCGACTTCGCGCTCGTCGTGTCGCTCATCGACATTCGCCACGACCCCTCGGCGCTCGACCGCAATATGGTGCAGTTTCTCATGGACGCCGACCTTCCCTTCGCCATCGCGCTCACCAAGGCAGACAAGCTCTCGAAGCAGCAGCAGATGAAGCAACGCGCCGCCATCAAGAAGGCTCTGAAGCTGCCGAGCGGGGTGCCCATGGTGGTGACGTCGTCGGAGAAGGGCGACGGCGTCGACGAGCTGCGCGCCCTTATTGCCAGCGCCGTGGAGGGATAAGGCAACGCGAGCCGCAGGGCGCGCGAAAGCTCCCCTGAAACGGGAAGCGCCCCGGAGAGGGAACCGGGGCGCCAAGGAGAGAGAAAGAGCCGCCAGCAAGCCAGAGCAGAGGAATGGGGCTGCTGGGGCGAGAGGTATTCGAACGACTACTCGACAACCTCAGCGACCAAAATCGCCGGGGCCTCGGGAGCCTCCTTCGGGGCCTTCGCGGCCTTCGGCGTGCCGAAGAAGAACTTCATGAAGTGCACGAAGACGTAGGAGACCATAACGGCGGCGAACAGCGTCTCCACGGCGATGAGCGCCTGGATTGCCGGCAGCACCGGAATGGAGATACCGGCCGCGTAGAGCGCCTGCACGCCCTTGCCAAGCGCCATGGCGGAGATGACGAAGGGGAAGGTCATGGCCGCATAGCTCGGGTAGAACTGCAGGGCGAGGAACTTCGGCACGCGGGTGACGACGCCGACGAGCATCAGCTGGCCCAAAGCCATGAGCACGGCCACGAACACCGGGTTCGGATCGGGCATGACCGCCAGGTAGCCCACCAGCGACAGCCCCATGGGAGCCGCATAGATGCAGAACAGAGGACGAGCACCCTCGGGAACCTCGTGCTTGATGTAGCGCGTCGTCACCACGGCGAGCAGCACCAGATAGCAGGCAAAGCCGAACCAGAAGATGACCTGGCCGAAAGCCTCGGCACCGAAAGCCGGCGACGTCACCGCGGCCACGATGATGCCCACATAGCAGATGAAGTAGGTGGGGAACACCTCGGTGAGCTTGAAGCGGCGGATGTAGTACATCGTAAACCAGGCCATCAGCACAAAGTGGCCCGCCACCGCCGAGCACCACAGCCCGAAGGCCAGCGCGATGGCCACAGGCGCCAGGTATCCGGCGAGCTGCATCAGGGTCATGAAGAACGTGGCGGAAACGCTCGCGAAAATGGAGTTCTTCATGTCGGCACGCAGCATGGAGGGGAACATGATCAGCTTGGCGACGAGCATGGCCACCAAAAAGAGGGACAACGTTCCGCAGACGATATGGGCGATTTCAGCGTACGGCTGAAGCAGGTTGCCCAGAGCGGCCAGGCCCAAGGCCACGCCCGCTGTGGGGATGGGTACTTTCTTGATGATGTCGCGCATGGACTACCTTTCCTCGGACTCATTGCGTATTAAAGGGATCTCGACCACGAATCGCCGGAGGGCTCGCAGCGATTCGCGGGAGTGAAGTGACCTCATTATGCGCCGATTCTTACCAAAAGAAAACTTATAAATACTTATGCACCAATTAGCAAACATTATTGCTATGATACTCGGAAATGAGCAGCGAAAACTCGCCCAGAGAAAGGAGAGGCATGCAGGATTTTCGCGTGAAAACCTTCCTCACCGTGTGCCGCACCATGAATTACACCCGTGCCGCCGAAGAGCTGGCGCTCACCCAGCCGGCCGTCTCCCAGCACATCACCTACCTGGAGCGCGAGTACGGCGCAAAACTGTTCGCCTATCACCACAAAAAGCTGGAGCTGACCCCGGCAGGGAGAGTGCTGCGCGACGGACTGGCCACCATGGCCCACGACGATATGCTGCTGCACGAGCGAGTCGGGGAAGTGGCCCACGGGGCGGCCGTCAAGCTCCGCATCGGCATGACGCTGACAGCCGGCGAGTATGTGGTAGCCTCTCCCCTCGCCCGCTACCTGGCCGCTCGGCCCGACGTGCACGTCGCCGTGCGCTCCGGGGGCACGCAGCATTTGCTGGAGCTTCTGGACGATGGCGCCATCGACTGCGCCTTCGTAGAAGGCCTCTTCGACAAGGCCCGCTACGCGTCGCGGCCCTTCTCCAGCGAGCGGCTCGTGCCCATCTGCGCGGCCGACCACGTCTTCCCCGCGCCGCCGCGCACGATGGAAGACCTTTTGGGCGAGCGACTCATCCTGCGCGAAGAGGGCAGCGGCAGCCGCAACGTCCTCACCCACGCCCTGGCCCAGCGCAACCTCTCCCCTGCCTCGTTCGCCGACCACTTCGTCGTGGAGAGCCTCGACATCATCAAGATCTTCGTTCAGGCCGACTTGGGGACCTCGTTTGTCTACGAAGCCGCCGTGCAGCGAGAGGTGCAGGAGGGCACGCTGCGTATCATCTCCCTCACCGATGCGGGCATCTTCCACGACATCAGCTTCGTCTACCTGCGCGACAGCCTGTACGAGCAGGATATGGAAGACCTCTTCGCCGCCCTAAGCGCCTCGAACTCCTAGCGCAGACAGCAAAAGAAAAGGCGCCCCGCTTGCCGCGGAGCGCCTGGAAAGCGCACGAGACGCTAGCGCAAGGTGCAGCGTGCGGGGCGCGAGGCGCGCGCTTCGCCGCACTCGCGATCTTAGCGCGTGTTGCTGGCGTAGGGAGCCTTGTCCTTCAGCAGCACGTCGTGGGCGCCGCCCTCAACGATGGAGGTGGCGCTCACCAGCGTGAGCTTCGCCTTATCCTGGAACTCGGGGATGGTGAGCGCGCCGCAGTTGCACATGGTGCTCTTCAGCTTCAGCAGCGTGATGGCCATGTTGTCCTTCAGGCTGCCGGCGTAGGGCACGTAGGAATCGACGCCCTCTTCGAAGGACAGCGACTTCTTGCCGCCCAAGTCGTAGCGGCCCCAGTTGCGAGCACGGGCGGAACCCTCGCCCCAGTACTCCTTCATGTAGGTGCCGTTCACCATGACCTTGGCAGACGGGCTCTCGTCGAAGCGGGCGAAGTAGCGGCCCAACATGACGAAATCAGCCCCCATGGCGAGCGCCAACGAGATGTGATGGTCGTAGACGATGCCGCCGTCGGAGCAGATGGGCACATACACGCCGGTCTCGCGGAAATACTCGTCGCGAGCCTTCGCCACCTCGATGGTCGCCGTGGCCTGGCCGCGGCCGATGCCCTTGGTCTCACGCGTGATGCAGATGGAGCCGCCGCCAATGCCGATCTTCACGAAGTCGGCACCCGCATCAGCGAGGAAGCGGAAGCCCTCGGCGTCCACCACATTGCCCGCGCCGATCTTCACCGTATCGCCGTAGTGCTCGCGCACCCACTCGATGGTGAGCTTCTGCCAATCGGAATAGCCCTCGGAGCTGTCGATGCACAGCACGTCGGCACCAGCTTCCACCAGCGCCGGCACGCGCTCGGCGTAATCGCGGGAGTTGATGCCGGCGCCCACCATGTAACGCTTGTGAGCGTCCAGCATCTCGTCGGGGTTGCTCTTGTGGGAGTCGTAGTCCTTGCGGAACACGAGGGCCACCAGGCAATCGTCGGCATCCACGATGGGAAGCGAATTCAGCTTGTGGTCCCAGATGATGTCGTTGGCGGCCTTCAGCGTGGTATCGGCCGGAGCCACCACGAGCTTCTCGCGGGGCGTCATGAAGTCGGCCACCTTCTCGTCCATGGACATGCGGGAGAGGCGGTAGTCGCGCTCGGTCACAATGCCGAGCAGCTTGCCGTGGGCGGTGCCATCAGCGGTGACGGGCATCGTGGAGTGACCGTACTGCTCCTTCAGCTCGACCACCTCGGCCAGAGTCATATCCGGCGAAAGGTTCGCATCGGAGGTGACGAAACCGGCCTTGTAGTCCTTCACACGGGCCACCATGGCGGCCTCGTCTTCGATAGACTGATTGCCGTAGATGAACGACAGACCGCCCTCGGTGGCCAGCGCCACGGCCATCTTGTCGTCGGACACAGCGGCCATAATGGCGGACACCATAGGCACCGACAGGGTGAGCGGGCACTCCTCCTCGCCCTTGCGATACTTCACCAGCGGCGTCTTCAGGCTGACCGCCGCGGGCACGCAATCGGCGGGCGTGTGGCCCGGCACCAGCAGGTACTCGTTGAATGTACGGGACGGTTCCTCGAAATAGTAGGCCATTGTCAGCGCTCCTTCTCTCCGCTTGGTGCCCAGAACGTAATTGATTCATTATAGGCCGAGAGCGCGCCCCGTACCAGAGGGCGCCCAGACACGCCCCATTTTTTCGGCAGCGGCCGGAAGCGCAGAAGATTCCGCGCAACGCCGGCCGCCTCGATGCGGCCCCTGGCAGCCGCCAAGATGTCGGCCAAACAAAGAGGGCCCGCCGATCCTAAGACCGGCGGGCCCTCTTCACCAGCTACCGCCTCCCCTTATCGGCGGCTTATTTTCCCGGAGCCGGGGGCACCTTGGGGCCCGGGGCTCCCGGAGCCTTCGGGGCGCCAGGCGCCGCAGGAGCACCGGGCGCCTTCGGGGCGCCAGGCGCCGTGGGCACGCCCGGAACAGCCGGCACCGCGGCTTCCGGCAAAGCCTCGCCGCATTGCTCGCATACGGCAGCATCGGCGGAGTTCGTGGCCCCGCAAGCAGGGCACGTCTTATCGGCTTCCACCGAGGGGGGTCTGAAACACATAGCTTTCTCCTTCGTTCATCTCTGCGCGACCGAGCTTGCGGCCGCGATGCTACCTGCCGGGACAATCTCGCCGGCAGGGCTTAACGCCTACGACAAGGGCCCCACGTCGTCCTGCACAGCTTCAATGCGCTCGCCGCCCGGACCACGGAAGAACATGATTTTCAGCTTTGCGCCGCCATCGCCGTACACCTGGAAGATGTCCGAGTCCTCCTCGCCCAGGGGACGGTCAAACTCGCACAGCGCGTCAAACGGCCCGGCCTCGATGGCCACATCGCACTCGTTCAGGCGCGCAACGATGTCGTCCATGCTGTCAACGCGCACGGCGAGGTGGTTCAAGCACGCGGCCGCAGCGTCGATCGTCGCCTTGTCCTCTTGCTCAAGCAGCTCGATGACAACGCCATCGTTGCTCTTTATCCATGCCATTTTCAGCGGCTTGTCGCCCTCCATGGCCATCGTGGAGAACAGGTGCCTAAAGCCCAGCACCTCGACATAGAAATCGATGGACTCGTTTATGTCTTTGCAGTACACGCCGTAATGATGGGTTCCGATATTCACGGCATTCTCCTTCTCTCTGCAAAAGGGCGGAGCCGATCTTGCGCCACGCATCGTTTGACGAGTCGGCTCCGCATTCTTGTTCGCTAGGCCTGGTACAGGGCAATGGTGCCGATGTTCAGGTCGCGGTCCACGGTGGAGACGAAGTCCTCAACATGGCGGGGCAGATAGCCCTCGGCCACAACATCGATCGCGTACTCGGCAGCGTCGATCTGCTTGAACCAGAAGTCACCGAAGTCGTCAGTGACCGTCGTCAGCGTCTCTCCCGTCGCCTTGTTGGTCAGCGTCACCTCGGCGCCGATGATAACCTCATCGGCCTCAAGGTCGGCAACCTCGCCACCGATGAAGCGCTTGGGCAGATTCAGGTAGTAGACATGCGGGGCGGTGGAAGCCTCGGGCTTCAAGGCCTCGGCGCCCTCGAGCATATCCGCAAAGTCCTCGTACTCGCCGAAGAGCAGCGCGTCGTGAGCGCACGCCTCGACGCAGCGCGGAACCGTCCAGCCGTCGTCGAGGAGGTGGGCACACCCCGTGCACTTCTGGGGAATCTCAAGCTCCTCGTTCCAGAACACCGCGTCGTAGGGGCAGGCCTCGACGATGGCCTTCTGGCCACGGGCCTTCACCGGATCGACGACGACGAGCCCGTCCTCGCGACGATACACGGCGCCGTCTTTCGCCACGGCCATGCAGGGCGCGTTCTCGCAATGCTGGCACATGACGGGCGTGTAGGACACCATCACCTTGGGAACCTGGCCGCGCTCCTTCTCGTCGACGCGCATCCAGAACTGACCGGTATCCGGCTGGGGCGCCGCATAAGGCATCCAGTCGTTATCGCAATGCTCGTCCTTGCAAACCAGCTGGCAGCTTCGGCAGCCAACGCATTTGGCAACATCGACCACAAAAACCTTCATCGTTATTCCCCTTCCTTGATGATTACCGCTTCAGCAATCTGGCCAGTCGCCTGGTCATAAGGCTTCGAGAACGCCTCGGGATACTGCTCGGCGAGAGCGAACACGTCCACCTTCTCGATGTTGACGAGGAAGCTGTTGGTAACCTCACCGGGAGCATTCTTCGAGGTGGTGTTCGACGGGCAGATGAGGTTGTTCGCACCTGCGCGATCGAACTCGCCGACCACGATGTTGTCCACGCGCGCGCCATGGTCCTGATACAGCGCCCCGGGGATAACGCGCTCGCTCAAGCGCACGCCGCCGAGCACCGCACCGCGCTCGTTGAACATCTTCACGATGTCCCCGTCGTGCAGGTTCATGCGCACCGCGTCCTGGGGATTGACCCACAGAGGCTCGTAGGCGTAACCGTCGGGGCCGACCACCTTGCACGTCTCGATCTCGCGGCACCACGTGTTGTCATCGTTGTTGGCGTGCACGCGCCAGCGCGGATGGTTCGTGATGAGAAGGAAGGGGTATTCCTTCGAGCGCGGATGGAGCATGCTCTCCTGGTGGCTCTCGCCGTAAGGCACGAAGTGGGGTACCGGCGGGCGCTCGACGTCGTCGGGATAGTGCTCGGCCAGCGCCGTCGAGTAGAACTCGATCTTGCCGGTGGGAGTGGAGAGGCGCTCGCTTTCGGCATCCTCGTACCAACCGCGCAGGTGGCAGCGGTCGTTCTCCCAGTCCTTTGCCGTGGGAACGACGTAGTAGCCCTTCTCCATCCACTCCTCATAGGAGATCATGTCCTGGCAGCCCGAGTTCATGAAGCCCTTCTTGATCAGCTCGTCCTCGGTGCCCTCGGCATACTGCTCGTACAGTCCGAGCTTCTTGGCGACCTCGCCTACGGCCTCCCAGTCGGAGAGGGACTCGCCGACATGGGGCACCGCCTGCTCCTCATGAAGAATCATGTTGTACTGACCGGAGAACAGGTCGGCGGAAATGTCGTTGACCTCAAGCTTGGTGGTGGTGGGCAGAATGATGTCGGCAAACAGGCAGTCGTTCTCGAGCCAGGGATGCTGGGCCACGATGAACTCCATGTTGGGATGACGCAGCGCGCGCTGCATCTCGTTGCCGCCATTCCAGCACGTCTGCCAGCAGGGGCTGTCGGTCCAGATCATGTGGAGCTCGCCAGCGCCGGGCTGCGGGAAGTCCCACTCGATGAACTGATCTTGCGCGGGCATGCCGGCGATCACGTGACCGCCCGACCAATGCACCGGCGGGTTCATGATAGCCTGGGGAATCAGCGTCTTGGGAATGAAGTTGACCGGCTCGGTAAGCATGGCCCAGCCGTGGTAGACCGAATTCATGTCGGGCTGGCACTCAGAGCGCGGCAGCGGATAGATGTCATCGATGCCGAACAAGCCGAGGTCCATGAAGTTGATCTGGCCGGCACCCGGCTTACCCAGGCCCTGCATGACCAGCAGGCAAACTTCCAGACGAGCCGGCTCGCTGGAGTAGGCAGCGCGGATGAGGCCGCCGCCCGCGCAGTGACCGATGGAGACCGCGTGCTTGGCCCAGTAGCGCGCAAGGGCCTTGATCTGACGCGCCGGCACACCGGTGATGGGCTCGGCCCACGCCGGCGTCTTCGGAACGCCGTCTTCCTTGCCCATGATGTAGTACTCGAACCAGTCGAAACCGACCGAATGGGCCTCGACCCACTCGCGGTCGAACAGGCCTTCCTTGAACCAGGTGTAGGCGATGGCGCACTGCAGCGCGGCGTCGGTGTTGGGAAGCACCGGAATCCACTTGTCGGCGTGCACCGCGGCGGCGTAGTTCAAGTCGGGGCAAATGAAGATCTGCTTGATGCCGGCCTCGGTGAAGAAGCTCTCAATGCGGCCGGGCATCATGCCGCCCCAGCCCCACGGCGTCGTCTCAGGGTCGCCGCCCCACATGATCACGCAGTCGCCGTTCTCGGCGATGTCCTTGAAGAGGTTCTCAGTATGGGCCTGCTTGCCTACAGGGTCCATGCCCCAAATGTGCTTCGCACCCCAGGTCCAGCCTTCCCAGCTGTCGGGCTGGCGCGCCTGCAGGGTGTAGCCGCCCAGAAGATCGAGCAGACGCCCGGGGCAGCCATGAGCAGCATGAATAATCTTCGACTCGCCGTGACCGTCGATCTGGGCGAGGACGGCAAAGGGGCCGTACGTCTCTTTGATGCGGAGAAGCTCGTTGGCGATAATCGTGGTGGCCTCGTCCCAGGAGATGCGCACGTATTTCGCCTCACCGCGCGTTTCGGGGTGACGATCTCCCTCGGGATCCCAGTCGACGCGCTTCAGCGGGTAGGGCACGCGATTCTTCGAATACACGCGCTTCTTGTAGGCATACTGCAAGGGCGTGGGAAGGGTGCGCGTCTTGGGCTCGAGCACCGCGCCGTTGCGGGCCGTGATCTTCCACGGACGCATATCTTCCATGTCGTACTTCTCGTCGTAGTGCATCGGACGGATGCGGAGAATCTTGCCGTCCTTCACATCGACCGCAGCGGAATTCGAACCAAGTCCAAACCCGCAAAGACCGAGAGACTTGTAAACGGTTTTTACCTCGTTTGACATTACTCCTCCTCGTTGTTTGTCATTGAGATGAGTAGTTTTAATCGTCGCAACTTTTACCCCTTGCAATCCTCCTAACTCTTGCGTATCTTGTGCCGTTGAACATTGCCTCTTTTTTCCTTCGAGTGCCAAGTCGAAGCATGAATCAAGCGTACACAGCAATCTCACCCGCAACAATCCCGCAGGCTTTCCGAAATTGGATGCTTCCGCGGGGTTCCTCTCGGACGTGAGGCCATAGAAGCCTCTATGGCTTACCGCCATAGAGGTCTCATACACAAGCCGGTGAGCTGCTGGAACGCGAGAACTAAGACAAGCGGGTTCTACTTAGGGGGCAATGTAGATGAACAGTCAGCAAAGCTCTAGCGCAACGCCTACGACGCAAGCGAAATACCAAATGCTCCCCCTCAGGCTGCTCGGGCCTGGCGTTCTCCTCGGGTGGCATTTCCTTATTCTGTACTTCCCTCTCGATGCGACCATAAACACGACCGAGCATGCCCTGCTTTTGCGCCAGGTAGCGCTCAACTGCTCGCTGTTCGTCTTCTTTCTCGTGAGCGCCCTCATCATCGAGGCGATATCGCGGAGACGTCGCGTGACAACGCCCCTTCTTCTAACCGTCGTCGCCAGCATTGCCATGCTTGGCGGCATCGGCATCATCGTCACGCCGCCGTTTTTGGGCGATGCGGGCATTATCGCGTCGGTAGTGTTCATGGGCTCCGGCGAGGCGACCCTCATGCTCCTCTGGCTGCGCTTCTATGCCGATGTGGCAATCGACTTCGCTGGCCGCTACCTCGCCGCCTCAACCGCAATAGGCGCCCTCATCTGCTTTTTCGCTCGCTATCTCACCTTCGAGGCGTCCCTCATCGTCTTCGTGGCGCTCCCGCTCCTGTCAGCCGCCATGCTGCTGGTCGCCAGCCGCACCGAATCGTTCCGCGAGAACGAGGAAGGCGGCGAGGGGCTTTCGGACTGGCCGAGCGCGCGGGGCCCTTTCGTGAAGAGCACCTCCCAGCTGATCATCTTCTCCATCGCATTCGGCCTGTTCCAGGGATGCGTGTCCACCGGATCGACGCTTCTGCCCGTGGCAAACCCCATCGCCATGCTTGGCGTGGGCATCGCAGGAGCCGCCGTCATGGCGCTCTACCAGTCTTCCCCTATCGCGCCCGACTTAAGGCCCGTGCACAAAGCCTCGCTGCTCCTGTTCTCGGCCGGCGTTCTGGCCGCGCCCTTCTCGGGTGATTTCATCTCGCATCTTGCCGCCGTGGCCATCATGACCGGCTTCCTTCTCTACGACATTCTGATTCTCATCTTCACCATCGACCTCATCCGCACCTTCGACCTTCGCCCCGCCCCGGTGCTCGGCCTCAATCGAAGCTGCGAGTACGCCGGGTTCACCATCGGCATTTGCCTGGGTTACTTCGTATGGAGCCATTTCCCCACAACCGGCGAGTTCCCCTACCTTCTTTCGTCCGTCACCGCCTTTGTGAGCTTTGCCGCCGCGTTGTTCTTGGTGACGGAGAAAAACATCTGGCACGCGAAGGTGTACGTCATGGACTCGGCAGACGACGCCATGGAAAGCGCCTGCGAGAGCCCTGTGCCCGCCCCCGACGCTCGCATCTGCGCCTGCGAGAGCGTTTGCGCGCGCTTCGCGCTCACGCCGCGAGAGCGCGAGGTCTTCATGCTGCTGGCGAAAGGACGAAATGCCGAGTACATCCAAAGCGCCCTGTGCATCTCGAGCCACACCGTGAAGACCCATATTTCGAACATCTACAAGAAGATCGACGTCCATTCCGCCCAAGAGCTGCTCGACGCCATCGATCGCGAGCAAGAGCGCCCAGCCTCGTAAAGACAAGCATCGCCGAAACGAGACGCGGTAGGCGAAAATGGCTCACCAGGGCTGAGTCTTCCAGGCAAAATATGGCGCAGCGGGTGATGGCTTTTTCGACACGGCATGCTATCTTGCAAAGGCCAAGTCAAACATGAGCGTTCGTTTCTGCGCTCGTCGCAACGCGAACGTTC
The DNA here is from genome assembly GCA_947426355.1 of uncultured Adlercreutzia sp. Lineage (GTDB taxonomy): Bacteria > Actinomycetota > Coriobacteriia > Coriobacteriales > Eggerthellaceae > Adlercreutzia. Next base: position 22,989 of record CANEDU010000009.1, read on the forward strand.
GCCCCGCGCTCGTCGCAAGCGGGGCAGAGCATGCCGTTGTCGTTGCCTCATCTACTCGCTTGAAGCGTTAGACGCTTGCGCGTTGGGTCGCACCCCGCCTCACAGGCGCGTGACCGCCAATGCGCACTTCAATCTCAACGCTTTTGACTCATAGGAGTATCCATGAGCAACTCGACTGAGTTTACGATGGGCAGAAGGTGGCTTATTTTCTGCTCGGTGTTCTTCCTGGGCGTTCTGACTTCGTTCTGCATGTTCAAGGCCCCCACTATGTTCACCACCGAGTTCATCAGCGAGCTCGGGTTCACTGACACCAATATCGGCTGGGTTATGTCGATGTTCACGCTTATCGGCGTTGTGCTCGCCTTCCCCGCCGGCGGCATTCTGGCCAAGCTCGGCACCAAGAAGAGCCTGCTCGTGACCGCGGCAAGCCTTATCATCGGCGCTGCAGGCGGCGCCCTGGCCACGAGCGCCACGTTCATGCTCGTCACGCGTTTCATCGAGGGCATCGGCATGGGCCTCATGTCGGTCGTCGGACCGGCTGCCGTCGCTTCCATCATCCCGGCGCGCAAGCAGGGACTTGCCATGGGCATTTGGAGCGTCTGGTTCCCCGCCGGCGTTGTTGCCGCCTTCAATATCACGCCCATGGTGTACGCCCTTGCGGGCACCTGGCGCGCGAATTGGTGGCTCGCCGCTATCCTCGGCGTCATCGCCTTCGTTTTCGTGGCTTTTGTTTACGCCGACCCGCCGCAGGAGACCGTCGCGGAAAGCGACGGGGCGGCTGGCGCAGGCGAGGCCCTTTCGGCCCTTAAGCCGGATATGTTCAGCATTGTCATGGTGGCTTTGGCTTTCGGTGCCTGGAACGTGTTCAACGCGGGAGCCATCGGCGGATTCTATCCGACGTATCTGACCGACGTGCATCATCTCGACACGCAGATGGCGGGGACCGTCTCCAGTGTCACGAACATCCTCGTTTTGGCCCTCGGCCCGCTGTCCGGCATCGCGGCCGACAAGTTCAACATCCACAAGGGCTTTATCGTGTTCGGCATGTTTGGCGCTGCCGCGCTTCTGACCTTCGGCTTCAGCGACAGCATGACGCTGGTGTGGGTGTTCGTTATCGCCCTGAGCTTCTGCTCCGCCTGCTGCTCGACCGGCGTGTTCTCAAGCGTTCCGCTGCTTGCGAAGAACCCGGCAAAGATCGGCTTCGGCATGGCCGTTGTTGCCTTCTTCCAGAACCTGGGCGGCCTTATCGGCTCGGCCGGCTTCCCGCTTGTCGTTGCCGCTATGGGCTGGAACGGTGCGTCCTTGGCTTTCTGCATTCCGTTCGCCATCGTAGGCGGCGTGTGCGCCGTGCTCATCCGCTCTGGCAAAAAGAGCAAGCAGGGCTAAGCCTCCGCTCGCGCGCGCATCTCGCATGAGACTCGCGTGCACCTGCGCCTAGCACCTTGCGTGCAGCACCAAAAAGACAGCCGTCCTTCGGGGCGGCTGTCTTGGTTATGCAGGTCCACTGCGAAGGGGGTTGCCCCTTGAAGCATGGAAGGCAAAAGCGCGTCCCACCTCCCTTGCCCGGTGCATGCATTCGAACGCTTCCGGAGAGCAGATGTGTCATGCACCATGGCACGTGACCCATGACATAGTAAAGCCTCGAAAAAGGAAAGGAGCCCCGAGAGGCTCCTTCCTGTCGCATGTGGCGCTGCCACGCTTGCTTGGTGCGAGCTCGGCTGTACTTTGCCGGGCCGTGGGCGCCGTGGCCGCAAGCGAATCCGTTGTAGCGCGGCTTGCTCGCCAGCGTCGCCTCCTCGGACGACTGGCGCCACACCACCTCGTCCTTCGGCTTCGGCACGTGCACCGGCACCGCCTTCTTGCGCTTCTTCGACATATCCTCTCACCTCCTTCAATATATAGGCCGCAGAGACCCCATTCTACACGCAAAAGCGGCCGCCCCGAGGGACGACCGCCTTCGTGATGCGAGATTTCCGCTGCCGAATTAGAACTTGCGGAACTTGTCGGCAGGGGTGAAGCAGATGGGGCACTTCTCGAAGTCGTCGCCCTTGTGGATGTAGCCGCAGACGGGGCACAGGTAGTAGGCCTCGTCGGTGGGGGCGTCGATGTTGTTGTAAGCGTCCATGTACAGCTCGGCATGCACGGCCTCGGCGAGCTTCGCGCGGGTGAACACGAACTCGGCCTTCTTGTTGCCCTCCTCCTGAGCGACCTTGATGAAGCTCGGGTACATGTCGGAGGTCTCGTAGATCTCGCCCAGGGCGCCAGCGATGAGGTTCAGGTCGGTGGCGATGCCCTCGGCCTCGGGGGCGGCGGGGCGCTCGTAACCCGGCTCGATCTCGCAGATCACGCCGGCTTCCAGGCCGATGTGGATCTGCTCGGCGGCGCTGGTGGCCTCGAACAGGCGGGCGATCTGGTCGAAGCCCTGCTCCTTGGCGGCCGCAGCGCAGGCGGCGTACTTGGCCGACGCGCCGGTCTCGCCGCAGACGGCGGCCTTCAGGTTCTCAAGCGTGGTGCCCACCTCGGTGATGGACTCGGGGACCACGTTGAAGTTGCTGGAGTTCTCAGCGGTGGGGATAACGTCACGCAGATTCATGGAATCGCTCCTTCTAACTCGTCTTCTTGTTCGGCAGTCGAATTGTTTGCCGCAGGGCAGTATAACGCGCTGTGTCCAGAACACCAGCGACACGGCGGGGGCTTCACAAACCCCTTATTTCGCGCGTTCGACAGAGCGCACGGCCCGTCCTGCAGCGGGCATTCGCTGTCTGCCATTATGGGGCAGAAGCCCTGCTTTTTCCTTGCAAGCTCCCCCATCCGTTGAGGTTTCGTAGCATACTGGGCAAGAACAACTGACACCTTCAGAGAAAGGGGCTTTTCGTGGAACGCGACGTGGCCTGGAAGAACTACGACGAGGCGGCACTCGATGAGCTCGAGGCGCTCGCCGCCGACTATATCGACTTCATCTCCGAGAACAAAACCGAGCGCGAGTGCGCTACGGCCGCCATCGCCGCGGCCGAGGACGCCGGCTACGACTCGCTCGCCGACCTCATCGCCGCCGGCACGCCTGTGGGCCCGGGCGCCAAGGTATGGGCCTGCGCCCAGGGCAAGGCCGTCATCCTCGTGCACGTGGGAGCCGAGCCGCTCTCCGAGGGCCTCAACATTCTCGGTGCCCACATCGACTCGCCGCGACTCGACATCAAGCAGAACCCGCGGTCCGAGGCCGCCGCCTTCGCGCTGTTGGACACCCACTACTATGGCGGCGTCGAGATCTACCAGTGGACGGCGCTGCCCCTGGCCCTGCACGGCGTGGTGGCGAAGACCGACGGCAGCGTGGTGGAGGTGAACATCGGCGACGATGCGGGCGACCCCGTGTTCTGCGTGACCGACCTGCTGCCCCATTTGGGCGCCCAACAGATGGACAAGAAGGGCTCGAAGGTGGTGGAAGGCGAAGATTTGGACGTGCTGGTGGGCAACCGACCGCTGCCCGCGACCGAAGCCAACGGAGACGCCGACGCCGAAGAGGCCTCTGCCAATGAGGCCGGCAAAGACCCCGTGAAGGCCCACGTGCTGGCGCTTCTGGCCGACAAGTACGGCATCACCGAGGAGGACTTCCTCTCCGCCGAGCTGGAAGTGGTACCGGCCGGCCGCGCCCGCGATCTGGGCTTCGACCGCTCCATGGTCATCGGCTACGGCCAGGACGACCGCGTGTGCGCCTACACGTCGCTAGCGGCCCAGCTGGCCTTGGGCGACGATGTTCCGGCCCGCACCGCCGTATGCGTGCTGGTGGACAAGGAGGAAATCGGCAGCGTGGGCGCCTCAGGCATGGCCTCAATGTTCTTCGAGAACACCATCGCCGAAATCATGGCGCTCGCCGGCGAGGAGGGGGCCCTCGCACTGCGCCGGGCGCTCACCCGCTCGCGCATGCTGTCCTCGGACGTGTCCGCCGGCTTCGACCCCGCCTACGCGAGCGTCTTCGAGGCGAAGAACTCCGCCTACCTGGGCCGCGGTCTCGTGTTCAACAAGTACACTGGCGCCCGCGGCAAGAGTGGCTCCAACGACGCCTCGGCCGAGTACGTGGCCCAGGTGCGCCGCATCATGGATGATGCGGCCGTGAGCTTCCAAACCGCCGAGCTGGGACGCGTGGACGCGGGGGGCGGCGGAACCATCGCCTACATCCCGGCGAAGTACGGTATGGACGTCATCGACTCGGGCGTGCCGGTGCTTTCCATGCACTCCCCCTGGGAGGTTACAAGCAAGGCCGACATCTACGAGGCGCGCCGCGGCTACGAGGCCTTCCTGCGCGCGTAGGTACATCGCGACCGCACCTACAGATTAGTGGCACTGAATACGGAATGGGGCGACTGAAGTCGCCCCATTCCGAGATTGGCTCTGTCGTCCAGCGCTTATGCGGCGTCTGCTTCGGCCCAGGGGCTGGCGTAGACGGCGTAGCTGGCGTACTCGGGTGCGCCCACGGCGTAGATGTCGTAGTCGGCAGCTTGGCCAGGCTGGGTGTCGACGATCTTGAAGTAGCCGCCTTCAATATGGCCGTCTTTGTCGAGCAGCACCACATCGACGCGCGACTGCGTGGCACCGTCAAGGGCCTCGGAAGCCGTTACCGTACCCGTGAACTCCTTAGCGCCGAATTGGGTATCAGCCGCACCGTTGTCCTGCACGGTGTACACATCGGCCAGCTTCTGATCGGTGGCCTTCCAAGAGCCCTCGGGGGTGGCGATGGAGAACTCGACCGTCGCAGGCTTCACGACCTCGGTAGAGCCAGCCGAGCCATTGGCCGTGGAGCCGGCCACATAAGAGTAGTAATAGGTAGAGTCGGGCAGCACGCCAGGCGTCTCGATGGTCTCGTCGAAGATTACGTTGCCGGCATCGTCTTTGCCCACGACTTCGATGACGGGATCGACGGCCTCAACGGTGTGGTTGGGGTTTTGCACCTCGACGGCGAAATCCACCATGCCGTTGTCAGCGGCGAACCAGCCGGAGTCGACAATCTGCAGCTCGGCCGGATTCGCAGCCTCCTGCTCGGCGGTCTGCGCATCGGCCTGCTGGTCTACTGCGGCCTGCTCGGCCGCAGGGCCCTGGTTCTCGGCCTGCTCGACTGCCTGCTCGGAACCAGCGGGGGCGGGCTGATCAGCCTGCGTCGCGCAGCCGGCGAGGCTCACGGCAAACAAACCCGACAAGGCCACCCATCCCACATTCTTCAGTTTCATCGTCATCACCGTTCCCTTGAAAGCTCTCACTCGTAAGTCCAATCCGCACGGCACTCGAGCGTTCGCTCTCGCGCCGACACGCCCGAGCCGTACGAGCCGGGCGCGTCCGCCTCAGTCGTGCGACCTCTTGAGCCTGTGGGTAAATGATTACCGAGAACGTGGGCGAAACGGGATTGCGCGAGTGCTTCGTATCCCCTGCGCGACCGCTTTGTTTCTGTTGAAATCCCCATGTCAACAAGGGGAAATCTATACTGGCAAGGTAATAGTTAACCTCACGTCAACCAAGATTACAGTCCCGCGACCGCCGCCCTTCACATTGACGAGGCGCAGCCGACCCGCGCTTCTTTCGAAGCCAGCGACAACCGGCGGCCGCCATTCGCTTCCCGAGCCCAAACGCACGAAAGCCCGCGAAGGGGGACGCGGGCTTTCGTGTTGTGGCGACAGCAAGACGAGGAGAAGCTTCGCCACCCAGTAAAACAAGAAGAGAGGAGGTGTCGCAGCGCTTTCGGATGCCCTCGTTGCTCTCGCTTCGAAGGAGCCTTGGCCCTGCTGACAAAAGTTATAGTAGGTTAACTAATCTTAGGGCGCAAGAGAGTTAGACAAGGTTTACATGTTCTCCACAACTGACGTCGCCCCCCGCCGACATCACAGGCAAACCCCGCAAGGCCCAGCAAGCAAACAAGAATATCTCTCGGTTCTTTCAGAAAGATGAACGCTTATTTACGCCACGGTAACTGAGCGCATCGGACCCTTCCCGGCGGCGGTTCGTTCCCTATACTGCAAAGCAGCGAAACGGAAAAGAGCAGATTACCCCCTCCTTTTCCCCTTTCCTTTCCTTTCCTTTCCTTCTTCTCTCTTTTGGGAGCCGGGAACCCCCACACAGCCCGGCTTCCGCGAGAACGAAATTCCCCGATTCGTTCTCGAACCCCTGCAAAGAGGCGGCTTCTCCGAGCCGCCTCTTCCTTTTCCCGACATCCCACAAAGCTGGCGGCCCGCTCTTTTTTGGACAAATAATCGCGATATGGACGCGTTCCGCAAAGAGAGCAAAACTGCACGGGGCTCTGACCAGGTATTATTGCTCCCCTCTTGCTCGCACGGCGTCCAAAGCTGCTGAAAATGTGTCCATATCGCTGCTATTTGACTAGAAAAAATTTCGCTAGGGCAAATAACCGCGATATGGACACGGGCCAAAAAGGAAAGGCGCTCGAAAGCGCCTTTCCAAGTTGCAACCGATGCGGACCGTCGCCTCCGACCTACGACTCGCCAAGAATCTTCAGCGCCCGATCGTAGCCGCCGGAGCCGTAGCTCAGGCACTTCGAGACGCGGGCGATGGTGGTGGCCGATGCGCCGGTCTCGGCCTCGATGGCCGCGTAGGACTTTCCCGCTGCCAGAAGCCGCGCGACGCCCAAGCGCTGGGATGTCTCGCGAATCTCGCGCACGGTGAACAAATCTTCGAGCAAAGCAAAGATGGCGTCGGGGTCGTCGAGCGCGGCCAGCACGCGCAACAGGTCGTCGACGTCGGAAGTGCGAATCTCAGCCATTAGACCTCCGTAAGCCAGTCGGCGTACTCTTCAATGCGGCCGTAGACCAGATCGAAGAAGCGATCCTGCAGGGCGCGGGTGACCTCACCGGGCTTGCCCACGACACGGCCATCCACCGCACCAATGGGCGTGAGCTCGGCCGCCGAGCCGGTCATGAACACCTCGTCGGCAATGTAGAGGTCGCTGCGGGTGAGGCTCTCCTCCACTGCCGGGATTTCCAAATCGTCGGCCAGGCACAGCACGGTGTCACGCGTGATGCCCTCAAGCAGGCCATCGGACAGCGGAGGGGTGGACAGCACACCGTTGCGCACGATGAACAGATTCTCACCGGTGCCTTCGCAAACCAGTCCTGCCTCGTTCAGCATGATGGCCTCAGCGTAGCCGTGGGCCTTAGCCTCCAACTTCGCCAGAATTGAGTTCATGTAGGACGCCGTGGCCTTCACGGCCGGCGGAATGGCGTTGTTGGAGCGCTGGCGCCACGACGAGACGCCCACGGACACGCCGTTCTCCAGCGCGTCGGGACCCAAATAGGTATCCCACGGCCACGCGGCGATAACCACATCCACCGGCGCACCCGACGGGTCGACGCCCATGACGCCGTAGCCGCGGTACACGAGCGGACGGATGTAGCAGGCCGGCAGCTTGTTGGCGCGAATCACCTCGAGAGTGGCCTCCATAAGCTCGTCTATGCTGTAGGGCAGCTCAATCTGGGCGATTTTGCAGCTACGGTGCAGGCGCTCCATGTGGTCACGCAGCCGGAACACGAAGGACGTGTCCTCGTCGGGCACCTTGTAGCAGCGAATGCCTTCGAACACGCCGGAGCCATAGTGCAGCGAATGCGACAGCACGTGGCAGGTCGCCTCCGCCCACGGCAGAAGCTCGCCGTTCTTCCAGATGTAATCGACCTCGGTGATGTCGGCCATGCAACCATCCCTTTCTCAATGAAATCCGTGTCCGCGCGAAGCCGCGAACAGGCGCAGTTCATTGTACTCCAACACGCTAAAGTGCAGGAGCGGTTTCACGAAGGCGGCAAAATCAGCGAGAGTGATTCTCCCTTGCCATGCGACGGGCGTATAGGAGGGCGCAGAGGAAGCCGGCGAGAGCGACGAGTAGAGCGGCAGCCATGGCCCAGGCGAAGCCCGTGGATGAGGCTGCGCTGGCGATTGCGCCTTCGGCTGCGGCTTGGGCAGTAGCGGCGCTCATGATGCCCACGTAGGTGGCCGGCCCCAAGCACGCCGACAGCTGCACGGCCATGGACATGAGCGTGACGCCGTGGGAATTCAACGCATCGGGAAGCCGGCGCAGGCCCGCCGTCTGGGCCGGCGAGAGCACCATGCCCGTGCCAAGATAGCCGAAGAAGATGCCAACCGCAACGGCCGCCACCGAGCCTACGAGGGCCCCGGCGATAGTGGCCGCCAAGCCGAGCGCGGCAATGCCCAAACCCGCTGGAAGCAAGGGCCACTCGCCCCTGCGGTCAAGCACACGCCCGGACACCATGGCGGCCGTGGCGTTGGCGAGCACCGGCGCCACCATGAGAATGCCCGCCATAGAAGCGGCAAGTCCCGCGGCTTCCTCGAAATACAGCGGCGCCATAACGCTGAGGGAGAAGTAGGTCATCATGGTGACTACCACGATAATCGCGGCCGGCCAGAAGCTGCGAAGCTCAAGTGGCTTCAACGACACCAGCGGGTGGGCGATGCGACGGGAGCGCCGCGCGAAACCGCCGAGGGCCGCCACGGCCGCTGCCAGAGCCGCCAGCCCCACAAGCGGGCGCTGCGAGATTTCCGAAAGCCCCGCGGAGAGCAGCGTCACTCCCGCAGCCACCAGCAGCGCTGAGACCCCATCGAAAGGCACGGCGGCCGCCGTGCGATCGTCGCGCACAAGGACCGCCCCCGCAACGAGCAGCACAAGCGCCGCCGCCAAAGGAATCACAAATACGCTGCGCCAACCGAAATCGGTCACGAGAAAGCCCGTGACGATGGGGGCCGTCGCGGGCCCCAAGGTAATCATGCTGCTGCCGACAGCCAGATAGGCGCCCATGTTTTCATGGGGCACCTTGTCCACAATAACGTTCATCATAAGCGGAATGAACACACCCGTGCCCACAGCCTGCACCAAACGGGCACCCATGAGCACCGCGAAATTCGGCGCCACGAGCCCGCCGAGCGACCCGGCAAGGCTCAAAAACGAGGCGGCGAAAAACAGTGTGCGCATGGGAAGCCGTCGATAGAGAAAGGCCATACAGGTGACCACCACGGTGACGGCAATCATATACCCGGTGACGAGCCATTGGGCCGTGACGGCATCCACCGCAAAGTCGCCCATAATAGTTACCAGCGCCATATTCACAAGATTCTCGTTGAAGCCGGCCAGAAACCCGCAGCCGTAAAACACAGCGAGCAGCGCCGTGAGACTCGGGGTCGTCATAGTCCTTTTACTGCGCATCGAATGACCCTTCCGTTTACCTTACCGTTCCGGGTCTTTGCGCAAAAAGGCCCCGGGCAGCGTAGATATTACTGCGCCCCCGGGGCCGTAACCGCGTTCTGCGATATGCGAGTGTAACGCAACGCCGCGCGTTTTCGCCAACCTGTTACGGTCAGCGGCAAAGACGTTGCGGACGTCTAAGCGGAAAGCTCCGCGGAAGGGCCTGCCGCCTCCACGTTCCCGCGCGACGCCGCGTGGCCCTGGCTGGCGTCTTGGGCGCCGCGCGGACCGCCACCCGAACGGCCTCTCCTGTCATCCGAGCCTTCCGAGCCCGGCGCGCCGCCGCGGCCGCCCATACCGCTCGAGGTAGGCGTCGTGGAAGCGGTGAACTCGGTAGCCGTGCCGTCGACGGTCACCGTGCCGGCGTCGCCCTCGGCAAGCTGTGGCGCCGAGACGACAACGCACTGGAACGCAGTCGGGGCCGCGTACTCGATCAGCGCCGTTCCCGCCGCATCGGCCACCGTCACCGCAGAGCCCGCAGCCCCCTGGGCCATGACGAGAGCGAAGGGCTGGGTTCCCTCGGTGAAGGACTCGGCCATGCCGGCCGACCCGGCCAAAAGCACCGTACCGCCCGTGATAGTGGCACCGTACTCGTAATCCAGCGCGCTGTCGCCGTTGCCCGAATTGGTTCCCAAAAGCGTACCGCCGGTCACCTCGATGTACCCGTTGGAGTCGACCGCGTCACCGCCGGCCTGGATGGTCACCGTGCCGCCGTTCACCTGAATGAGGCAATCCTCACTGGCATTGGCCCCCATGGGACCGCCTGCACCGCCGCCCGGGCCTCCCATGCCGCCACGTCCGCCGAAGTTCTCGGCGCCTTCCGGACGCTGGGGCATCTGACCTTCTTCCATACCCTCGGGCAGCTCAGGGCGCCCGTCGCCGTCGGGCATCTCGGGGCCCTCACCGCCCTCCCCGTCAAAGCCCTCGGGCATCTCGGGCATCTGCCCGTCGGCGCCGGCCGGCGGCTCGGGCTGGCCTCCCTGCGCGGCATCGGGCGCGCCGCCCGCGTCGCCCCGGGCCTGCGCGTCCGTGCCGCTATCGGATGCCGCACCGCCTTCGGCCGCGCTCGCGGCATCAACACTCTCGTCGGAGCGCTCGGCAAGAGCAGCGTTGATGCCATCGTCGCTCGCCACGATGTTCAGCTCGCCATCGTTGATGATCACCTTCTCGGCCTCGATGCCCTCTTCGCAGCCCGTCACGTTCAGCGTGCCGCCGTCCATGGTGAAGCGCGTCTCGGGATTCATGCCCTTGCCACCGGCCTCTACTGTGAACTCGCCGCCGGTCATAGCGGCTTCGACTTCGGAGCGCAGGGCATGGTCGGCCGCGCGAATGGTGCCCTCGCCGCCGGCAATACGCAGGTAGGTGGCGGCTTGAATGCCATCGTCCTGCACGTCCAGGGCGAAGGTGCCGCCGTCGATAGCCACGAAACCGCGGGTGGGGTCTTCGTCGTTGTTCGACTTCACGCCGTCGCCGCCCGCCGTCACCGCGAAGGCGCCGTCGGCAATTTTCACGCAGTCCTTGCCGCGCAGGCCGTCCTCCACGGCCGTTACGGTAATGACGCCTCCCGTGATGACCAAACCGTCCTTGGAGTTCACCCCATGGCGATAGTTGCCCTCGATAGTCAGCGCACCCGTGCCGTTGATGGTCAAATCATCCTTGGAGAACAGGGCCGCGTTCGGCTCGTCCTCGCCCTCGGCCAGGGTGTAGGCCACCCCGTCGGCCAGGGTGTTCTGAGAGCCGTCGGCCAGGGTGAGGAACACCTTGTCGGCCTGCTGCACCTCGAAGGCTGCGCCGTCGCCGTGGCGAATGATCGCGCCATCGAGCACTACCTGCACCTTGTCCTGATCGCTCGCGTTCACCACGAGCGATCCATCGGCCAACTCGCCGCTGACGATATAGGTGCCGGCCGCGGTGATGGACACTGTGGAGCCGTCAGCCTGAGCGCCCTCGCCCGTCACCGTGGCGCCCGACCCCGTAAGCGCAATGGTCGTCGCCGAGGCGGCGTCGTAGCTGGCGTCCTTGTCGCGGTCGGTGTACTCGAAATCCATTCCATCGATGTCGATGAGCGCGTCCCAATCGACCGCACCGTCCGTAATCGCGGTCGCGCCCGCCGCCTGCTCCGAGCTGCTCTCAGTGCGGCCGGGGTCCTCGCCGCTGTCGTAAGCGCCGCCCGCGCAGCCCGTCAGCGCCAGCGTGGCGGCCAACGCCGAGGCCACCGCCCCGCGCGCCCACCGACGACGACGCTCCACCACACCATCCATCACATTCATCTTCTTCATGCAAGTCCTCCCAATACATGTAGTACATTTCCGTTTGATCCAGAAAACCTTGGCAGCGGCTCCCCGGCGGTCTGATCGCGGACGTCTGAGCGCCCACGGAGAATGCGACTCTTAAGAAGCAGATTCCATTTCAGCAGCAACGATTCCGGGATGGTGCCGAAATGCATGCGTCATCTCCTCTGCTTCCCTGGTCGCATTCGTAGCGGGATTC
>CANEDU010000010.1 GCA_947426355.1 uncultured Adlercreutzia sp.
CACCGTGGCCTCCACGGTCTCGCAGCTGGAGGCCATGGTGACGATGACGCGCTCAGCGTCGGGCGCGCCCACGTAATCGAACAGGTGGTACTGCCGTCCGCACACCTTCGCAAGCTTGTCCATGCACCCCTGCACAATGCCAGGCAGCGCGTCGTAGGCGGCGTTGGGCGCCTCGCGGTTCTGGAAATAGACATCAGGGTTCTGGGCCGTGCCGCGAATGGTGGGGTGCTCCGGATCCATAGCGCGATGGCGAAACGCGCTTATGGCCTTCCCGTTCACCAGCGGCATCATGGCCTCGGGGTCAATCGTCTCGATGGTCTGCACCTCGTCGGAGGTGCGGAATCCGTCGAAGAAGTGCACGAAGGGCAGGCTGCCCTCGATGGCTGCGAGATGCGCCACCCAAGAGAGGTCCTGGCACTCCTGCACCGAGCACGACCCCAGCATGGCCACGCCCGTGGCGCGCACTGCCATAAGGTCCTGGTGGTCGCCGAAAATTGACAGCGCGTGGGCCGCCAGCGACCGACAGGTCACATGAAACACCCCGGGCAGCATCTCGCCGGAAATCTTGTACATGTTCGGAATCATGAGCATGAGCCCCTGGCTCGCCGTCATGGTGGTGGCAAGCGCGCCGCCGGCAAGGCACCCGTGCAAGGCCCCGGCCACGCCCTTTTCGGACTGCATCTCCTTCACCACGAGCGTGTGCCCGAAGAAGTTCTTGCGATTCTCGCTCGCCCACTTCTCCACCGTCTCGGCCATATGCGAAGCCGGCGTGATGGGAAAGATCATCGCCGCATCCGATAGCGCGTAGGCCGCGCTCGCCGCCGCCTCCATGCCCGTCAGTGCCTGCCGTTTCGCACTCATAGTGAACTCCTCACTCGAAGGGATCGTTCAAAGATTCATTTCCCCAGTGTAGGCGTGCCCGCCGCACCACCGCGTCCCTCTTCCCCAACCGTATAGCAACCGTGAGCTTGGCTTTACTCCCACTAAAAAGAGCCGCTTCTCGTTTCGGAGAAGCGGCTCTGTTTCACGCGAATGCTCGCTGCAGCGTGCGCCCGAGAACGGGTTTACGCGCCGAACAAATGCTCGATCATCGGGGTGACGACAATCCAGAACGGCATCGTGGCGGCGAAGGCCAGCGTGGACACGGCCACCGTTGAGGCGCCGTCGCGCACATAGATGCTGTAGCGGCTGGAAATGATGATGCCCGAGAACGCCGGCGGCAGAGCCACGGCCAGCACGAACATCGAGAGCACCTCGCCGTGCAGCCCGGCCACCAGGCCAAGCGCCAGGCCCACAGCCGGGGTCAGGAGGTTACGGTAGATGGTGTTCCAAATAATCTCCTTGCCGATGGAGAATTTCACCGTGGAAAGCGCGATGCCGGCGGCAAAGACAGCCAACCCGGAGTTGGCCTTAGCGATCAGGTCGAAGCACGGATACAGCTCAGGCGGGAACTTGATGCCCACCAGCACGATAACCACCGCCAGAAGCGGCACCCACACAACAGGCTGCTTCAGCGAGCTGATAACGGCATCGAGGTTCGACTTCTTGGCCTGCTTGCCCGTGGCCGGCGCCGGCGCGGGCGCAGCACCCTTGACGGCGGCGGTCGCACCGGTGGCGGCGAGCTTGGTCTTGCCCTGGTTGCCCGCAGCGGACTCGTTCAAGCCCTTGTTCACCAGATAAAAGCCGATGGGAATGGTGATAGCGTTCACGATGATGGCAACGATGGCCACAACGAGGCCCGTCTGGGTGCCCGTGCCAAACACCGGGTCAAGCACGGCGTAGCCCAAAAATCCGATGGTCGGCGAGCCGGCGATCAGTGCGCAGACGCCTGCTTCCTGAATGTTGTGCTTGAACACCTTCCAGCAGAGGAAGAAGCTCACCATGAACATGCCGATGACCACGACCAAGCTGACGATGGTCAGGTTCAGGTCGCTGAACAGCATCTCGCGAGTTGCACCGGTGATGGAGACAAACAATGCAGCCGGCAAGGCGATGTCCAGCACGACCTTGTTCAGACCCTGCATCTGATCATGATCGAACTTGTGAAGCTTGCCTCCCAAGTAGCCGAGGATCATGATCACAAAAATCGGCAGGATGTCTGCGATGAGTATGTGGCCGATATTGCCCATTTTCTGCCTTCTTTCAAAATACGCCGCCCTGCCCGAGTCGGGGGCAGGCCAAAGGGCCCGGGTCTTCAGGTACCCTTTGGCCGGTTACCCCTACAGGACGGCACAGCGATAGTTAATCGACGAGCTTGCCGTTCTCGCGATGCTCGGCGAGGTCTTCCTGCTCGTTTCCCACAAGCGGGCCGGTGACCGGCTGCGGATTCAAGTACGTGATGTGTCCCGACTCCTTGCCGGAGTGGATGGAAAGCTCCACGCAGACCATCGTCGGCTTGCCCGAGGCAACACCGGCAGCCACGTACTTCTCAACCTCCTCGGGGGTTGTGGCGTAATAGCCCGTACCACCGAAGGCTTCCATGAGCTTCTCGTAATGGCCCAGAGCCGACAAGGTCAGAGGCGACGGATCGCCGTCGTCGCCCAGGTTCTTGAAGTCGCCGCGGTACACACCGCCGTTGTTCAGCACCACCACGGTGATCGGCAGCTGGTAGCGGCAGATCGTCTCCACCTCCATGCCGTCGAAGCCGAAAGCGGAGTCGCCGTGGATGGAAATGACCGGCTTGCCCGTCGTGGCCGCCGCGCCGATAGCGTAGGGCAAGCCCACGCCCATGACGCCCCAGGTGCCGCAGTCAAGGCGATGGCGCGGCAGGTACATGTCGATGATGTCGCGGCAGTCGTCCAGGGCGTTGGCTCCCTCGTTGGTGATGTACACATCCGGGTTCGCGTCGGTAACCTTCTTGATCGCGCCGAGCGCGTTGTAGTGGGTCATGGGCACCGTCGTCGCCGTCTCAGCGCCGCCGAAGCGGGCATTGTTCTTGGCGGAATCGGCCTGGATAGACTCAAGCCACGCCGGATCGGCCTTGTAGGGCTTCTTGGCGAGGTACTCGTTGAACATGCCGACAGTCGACTTCAAATCACCCACAACCGGGGCCGCGATGTAGCGGGAGTTGTCGATCTCGGTGGGGTCGATGTCAACCTGGATGAACCTCACGTTCTCGTTCCAGGCCTTGCCCTTGCCGAAGTTCAGCATCCAGTTCAAGCGGGCGCCGAGCAGCACTACCACGTCGGCGTTGCGCATGGTCATGCCACGGGCGGACGCGGCGTTCTGCGGATGGTTGTCGGGCAAAAGACCCTTGGCCATAGACATGGCCAGATAAGGCGCGCCCGTCGATTCGACGAACTGCTTCACTGCCTCGTCGCACTGGGCGTAGGCAGCGCCCTTGCCGAGATAGATCAGCGGCTTTTTCGCGGAGGCGAGCACTTCCATGGCCTGGTCGATGATGCCTTGAGCCGGAATCTGGGCCGGAGCCGGGTCGTTCACCTCATAGAGCAACGCTTCAGCGGCATCCTTGGCGATAGTCTGGCCGAGCGTATCGCCCGGAAGATCGATGTACACACCACCGGGACGCCCCGAGCAGGCAGCGCGAATGGCGCGAGCCACCACCAGCGGGATATCCTCAACCTTATCGACGCGGTAGGCCGCCTTGGCAAAGGGCTTGGCGTAGTTCAGCTGGTCCATGCCCTCATAGTCGCCCTCGCCCAAATCGATGAGCTCGCGGGAAGACGAGCCGGACATCATGATGACAGGCCAGCCGTTCTCGGTCGCTTCCTTCAGCGGCACGATGCCGTTCAGAAAGCCCGGGGCGGAAACGGTCAGATACAGGCCCGGCTTGCCGGTGATAAAGCCCTCAGCTGCAGCAGCGTTGCCGGCGTCCGACTCATGGCGAAGGCCAAGGTAGCGAATGCCCTTGGCCTGGGCGATACGAGCCACATCGGTCACCGGAATGCCGATAACGCCGTACATCCTTTCGAAATGGTTTTTCAGCAGCGTTTCCACCAGCACATGGAAACCGTCGGTAAGGTCGGTCTGCGCGGCGGGAGCTGCTTGAGTGGTGGTAGCCATAGGTGCCTCCTGTTGTTGAGTCATACTCTTCCTCGGGACACCTCCCACCCTGCGGCGGCTCATATCGCCGCTCCGTCAAGGTGGTCTTTGCGGCAAAACAGTAGCCTACAGACCCAGCGGGGGAAATGCCTCGTACTGCAATATAGACGCCCCCATCTGGCCTCTCCGTCTTTCACGAGCCTATGTTGGCACCAGGTTACCGAACTGCATTGGAAAGGCAATCTGCCTCGTCAACTACGCAATACGCACGAGGGCTATAATCGAAATGAGCCTATTGGGCGCATGAAATATAAGAGGAGTGAGGAAGATGGCCTCCCGAGACAAACGCGAGCACGAAATCGTCAAAGCGAGCTTCGTCGGCATCGCCGGCAACATGCTGCTCGTGGTTTTCAAGCTGATCGTCGGCTTTATGTCGAATTCCATCGCCATCATCCTAGACGCGGTGAACAACGCCACCGACGCGCTGTCCTCCATCGTCACCATCGTGGGCACCAAGCTCGCCGGCATGCGCCCGAACCGCCGCCATCCCTTCGGCTACGGCCGCATCGAGTACCTCACCTCGGTCATCATCGCCATCATCATCTTGGTGGCCGGCGCCCTTTCTCTGCGCGAGTCCATCGACAAAATCATGCACCCGGCCGTCACGAACTACACCGCCCTCACCATTGCCGTCGTCGTAGTGGCCATCATCGCAAAGGTGTTCATCGGCATCTACTTCAAGCGCGCCGGCGACAAGACCAACTCCCAAGCGCTCATTGCCTCGGGCATCGATTCCAACTACGACGCGGTGCTCTCGGCAGGCACGCTGGTGGTGGCCATCGCCCAGCTCGCCTGGAACATCAACATCGACGGCATCGTGGGCCTTATCATCTCGCTTGTGGTAGTGAAGGCGGGCCTCGAAGTGCTCATCGACGCCCTCGGCCCCATCATCGGCACCCGCGAAGACGACACGTTCGGCCAGGAGATTTTGAACTACGTGAACTCCTATCCCGACGTGCGCGGCACCTATGATTTGCTGCTCGACAACTTCGGCCCCAACGAGATTATCGGCAACCTCCACATCGAAGTGCCCGACAGCATGACGGCCCGGCAGATTCACGAGCTTACGCGCAACATCTCCGTGGGTCTCCACGAGAAGTTCAACGTGCTGGCCACCGTGGGCATCTACGCCGACAACACGACCGGCGCGTTCGCCCCTCTGCGCGCCTATCTGCAGCACCTTGTGAAAGACGAGCCGAGCATCCTGCAGACCCACGGCTTCTACGTGGACGCAGAAGCCAAGATGGTCTTCTTCGATCTGGTCATCGATTTCAAAGCCGACGCCGAAGCCATCCGCAGCAAAATCGTCGACGCCATGAAGGCGGCCTACCCCGATTTCGACTACAGCGTCATCGTGGACCTGGACTCCCCCCGGTCCCGCCCCGAACGACGCCCCCGCGCCACCCCCCTGCTGCCGTCATGCTCCCAGATTCGCGCCTCGCCCCCCCCCCCCCCCGGAGTTTTGCATGGCTCCGCAAGGCTCGTCGCAGATGAGATGCTCGATGCCTACGCCAAGGCAATCGGCAATCTTGGCGAGGGTGCGCAGGGTCAGGTTCTTCTTCCCTGCTTCAATCTCGCTCATATAGGATTTCGTCATGTGGGTCATAAGGGCGAGCTGCGACTGGGAAATGCCCTGCTTCGTCCTTACATCGCGGATTCTCCGCCCCACGGTTTTCTGTATGTTCTTCCCCATGGCGGCTAGACTACCGTGACCGTGCCAGGCCCCGTTTTCTTATATATGAACCCAAAGCTGAAAGGTTGCAAAAATACAGAAGACGCTGGGACCTTTTTGAAAATCCCAGCGTCTTCTCATTGACTCACATTGCGCTTGTGGGCCGCGCGTGACTCAGCGTCTGCTCAGCGTTACTTGGAGGCTTTCTTCATCTGCTGATACTCCTCGTAGGTGATGACTTTCACCGCCGGGTTCGACGGCTGCTCGGGCGCCTGCAGAACGCCGCTTTGGGTGAACTGCTGCACCTCATCGGCGCTATAGCCCAAGCTCTCCAGAATCTCGGCGTTGTTCTCGCCCAAGTCAGGAGCGCGCTTGTAGTCCGGCTTGAAGTTCGACATGGTGAAGGGAAGCCCGATGGTCTTGAACTTGCCGCGGGCGCCGCCCTGGTCGATCTCGGGAATGGTGCCGTCGGCCAAAAGATCGGGGTCGTTCTCAATCTCGTACCAGTCGAGCACCGGGCCCACCGGCACGCCAGCTGCGCCCAGCTTGTCGGTCAGCTCGTACTTGTCGTACTGCTTGGTGTACTCCTCGATGATGGGGTACAGCTCGTCTTTGTGCAGCTGACGGTTGTTCCACGGCGTGAACTTCGGGTCGTCGGCCAGCTCGGGCTTGCCGATGGCCTCGCACAGGCCCTTGAAGGCCTTCTCGGAGTTCTGCACCACGATGTACACATAGGCGTTCGGGTCGGTCTCCCAGCCCTTGGCCTTGTAGCACCAGCCGATGACCTGGCCGCCCTCGGTGTTCTCGGCGCGCGGGATGGCGCGGCCCCAGTTCCAGTCGGGGTACACCTCGTAGTGCGGCAGCGCCCCCATGTTGTCCAGCATAATCTGGTCGCGCAGCTTGATGCGGCACAGGTTCAGCACGGCGTTCTGCATGGACTGGTACACGTAGCAACCCTCGCCGGTGTGCTCGCGCTGCAATAGCGCGGACAGAATGCCGATGGTCAGATGCATGCCAGTATTGGAGTCGCCCAAAGCAGCGGCCGACTGGGTGGGCACGTTGAACGAGCCCTCGTTCCAGCCGGTGGTGGAGGCAGCGCCGCCGGCCGACTGGGCCACCGGCTCGAAGGCCTTCACATGGGCAAAGCGGCTCTTCTGGCCGAAGCCCTTAAGCGACGCCATGATGCAGCGCGGGTTGATGGCGTGCACCTGCTCCCAGCCAAAGCCCATCTTCTCGACATCGCCGGGGCCGATGTTCTCAACGAAGACGTCGGCCTCTTTCAAAAGCTTCGTCAGAACCTCTTTGCCCTCGGGGGTCTTCACATTCAGGGTAAGAGATTTCTTGTTCGCGTTCAGCTGGAGGTAGTAGACGCTCCAGGAATCGGCGATGTCGAGCAGCTCGGTGCGGGTCGGGTCGCCGCCGGGCCGCTCAATCTTGATGACCTCGGCGCCCATCCAGGCAAGCAGCTGGGTGCAGGAAGGACCAGACTGGACCTCGGTCCAGTCGATGACTTTCATACCCGCCAAAGGAGCAGTGGAATTGTTTGCAGTAGTCACGGGAACACCTCGTTTCTCGAAGGATTAGAATGTGCTACGGAATGCATTCTATGAAGGGCCTCATCGCGATGCGATGACCCTGGGGGTTTGTCAACGTAAGGTTAGGCTGCCGTCGTTTGAGGGCAACCTGCGGAAAGGGGCGCCTGTGACCAGCGAAAGCCAGAAGCTGAAGCTGCTCTACCTGATGAAGATGCTCTACGAGCGCACCGATGAGGAGCACGGTCTTACCTGCCCGCAGATCATCGAGGGACTGGCCGAGTGCGGCATCGAGGCCGAGCGCAAATCGGTGTACCGCGACTTGGACGCCCTGCGCGATTTCGGGCTCGCCGTCGTGAAGCTGCCCACGCGCCCGGTAAGCTACGCGCTGGCAAACCGCACGTTCTCCGCCGCCGAGCTGATGCTGCTCATCGACGCCGTGCAGTCCTCGCGCTTTCTCACCCAGCGCATGGCCAATCGGCTGTCGGCGGGCCTCTCATCGCTGGGCTCGATGCACCAAGCCGCCGCGCTCTCGAAGAACGTGCACGTGGAGGGTCGCATCAAGATGCAGAACGAGTCGGTGTTCCACCATGTGGACACGTTGCACGAGGCCATCCGCCGCCGGCGCAAGGTGGCCTTCCGCTATGTGAAGCACGATGTGAACAAGCGCCCCACGCCCCAGCACGACGGCCGCACCTACCGCGAGACGCCGGTGCACCTCATTTACTCGGAAGGCTGCTACTACCTCATTGCCTACAACGAGAAGCACGACTCGTTTCCCAGCTACCGCGTCGACCGCATGCAGGGCTTGCGCATCACCGATGAGCCGGCAGCCCGCAACAAGCGCGTGGCCACCTTCGACGCCAACGCCTACAGCGCCCGCACCTTTTCGATGTTCGGCGGCAAGACAACCCCCGTTACGCTGCTGGTGGACGAGTCGGTCATGAGCGCCATCATCGACCGCTTCGGCAAGGACGTGGAAAGCGCGCCCGTTGACGCAACTTGCGCCCGCGTGCACGCCACCGTCACCGCCAGCCCCGTCTTCTTCGGCTGGCTCGCCCAATTCGGCACCGCCGTCCGCCTTGAGGCGCCAACGTCCCTCGCCCAGGAATACGCCGGCTACTTGCGAGAAATCGCCGACAGCTACTAGTGCCGCACGGTCGTCGCGGCGCTTTCTGCAACCACGCAAAGGACAGGGGTTTCCGCTTCGTTACAAATTCGAAGACTTGCCGACAGCTTCGCAGGTGACAGCCGGTGTCCGTGGTAGCATGGACGGAAAAGGTTTTCTCGCCAACGAACAGAAAGCACCTTATGACAACGCCGGCGCTCCCCATATCCCCCGCCCTCGCCCAACTCGATATACGAGATGTTCTCGGGCATATGCCCGGAGGCTTTTTCGTCTACCATGCCGAGGGCGACGAGTCGCTGGTCTACGCGAACGAGGCTTGTCTGCGTATCTTCGGCTGCGACACCGCCGAAGAGTTCGAAGAGCTTACGGGCAACACCTTCCCCGGTATGGTGCATCCCGAAGACATCGATGCCGTGGAACATTCCATCAGCCGCCAGATTCAAGCCGACGAGTACTCCATGGATTATGTGGAGTACCGCATCATCCGCCGCGATGGGTCGGTGCGCTGGATCGAGGACTACGGCCATTATGTGTCGCTGGACGCGGGCGGCTTTTTCTACGTGTTCATCAACGATGCCACCGACAAGCTGCGCGAGCGCACCGACGAGCTGGAGCGCGTCAACGCCGAGCTGCGCGAGGCCTACGCCCGCGAAATCGAGCACCGCACCATGCTGCGCAATGCGCTGTCCCAGGCCGAGGCGGCCAATGTAGCGAAGAACACCTTCCTTTCGAATATGAGCCACGACATCCGCACGCCGCTGAACGCGGTGGTGGGCTACGCGTCGCTAATCTCGGCCCATGGGGATGAAACCGACCGCGTGCGCGCTTACAGCGACAAGGTTCTGGCCGCTTCCGAGCAGCTGCTCGATGTGGTGAACGAGACGCTGGAAATAAGCCGTATGGAATCGGGCCATGTGCAGCTGGCTGAATCGGAGTGCTCGCTTTCCGAGCTCGTCATGCAGGTGCGCATGGATTTAGTCGACCTGGCCGACCGCGAAGACGTCACGTTGGAATGCGCCATCGAGCCTTTGGAGCACGACCGGGTGCTGGTGGATGCCGTGCGCCTGTCCCACGTGCTCATGCAGCTGGTAGACAACGGCATCAAGTACTCGCCGGCGGGCAGCACCGTGCGCCTTATGCTGGCCGAGCGCCCCGGCGCGCCCCAAGGTCTTGTCGGTTTCCGCTTCATCGTGGCCGACGAGGGCATTGGCATGGAGCGCTCCTTCATGGACCGCATGTTCATGCCCTTCGAGCGCGAGAGCAACACCACGGCCTCCGGCGTGCAGGGCACAGGCCTCGGCCTCACCATCGTGCGCAACGTGCTCGACCTCATGGAAGGCGATCTGTCGGTGGAAAGCACCCCGGGCGAGGGCTCTACCTTCACCGTGGACATCACGTTTCGCCAGGCTCCCGCCGACGCCGCCGCCGAGGCGCCTCGCCCCGGACGCGGCCGAGGGCCGGTGCACAACATCTTGCTGGTGGAAGACAACGAGCTCAACCGCGAAATCGCCTGCTGCCTGCTCGATGACGCGGGCTACGAGGTGGACACCGCGGAAAACGGCGAGGTAGCCCTCGCTATGATCGAGCACGCCGATCCGCGAACGTACGACTTGGTGCTCATGGACATCCAGATGCCGGTCATGGACGGCTATGCCGCCACCCGCGCCATCCGCAAGTTGGAAGACCCGACGCGCGCCACACTGCCCATCATCGCCGTGAGCGCCAATGCCTTCTCCGAAGATCGCAAGCGCTCTCTGGAAAGCGGCATGGACGCCCATCTTCCCAAGCCGCTCGACATCCACCGCCTCCAATCGCTCATCGAGACCGTCGTGCGATAACGGTTCTGCGCCGATTGTCCGCAGCACACGCAGGGGCGACTTCGGTCGCCCCTGTTTTGTCGTGCGCCTTGTCCCCTCTTTTTCAAACTACGAGAAATCGAACATGGCGGTAGACAGGTAGCGCTCACCGGTGTCGGGCAGGATGACCACGATGTTCTTGCCGGCATTTTCCGGGCGGACGGCCAACTTCGCAGCGGCAGCCACAGCAGCGCCCGAGGAGATGCCCACGAGCAAGCCGTCATGGGCAGCCAGCTCACGACCGGCCTCGAAGGCCTCTTCGTCGGTGATGGCGATAACCTCGTCGTACACCTCGGTATCCAGCGTCTCGGGCACGAAGCCCGCGCCAATACCCTGAATCTTATGGGTGCCTGCGCGGCCCTCGGAAAGCACCGGAGAGCCCGCCGGTTCCACAGCCACCACCCGAATGTCCGGATTCTGGGACTTCAGATACGCCCCGGTGCCGGAGATAGTGCCGCCCGTGCCCACGCCGGCCACCAGGATGTCGACCGCCCCGTCGGTGCCCTCCCAGATCTCGGGGCCTGTCGTGGCGAAATGCGTGGCCGGGTTCGCCGGGTTGGTGAACTGCGAGGGGATGAACGAATTCGGAATCTCGCGAGCCAGCTCCTCGGCGCGAGCAATGGCGCCCTTCATGCCCTTGGCACCCTCGGTGAGCACAAGCTCGGCCCCGTAAGCGCGCATGAGGTTGCGGCGCTCCACGGACATGGTCTCGGGCATGGCGATGATGATGCGGTTGCCCCGAGCCGCGGCAATGGCGGCAAGCCCAATGCCCGTATTGCCGGATGTGGGCTCGATGATAACCGTCTCATCGTCAATCTTGCCCTCAGCCACGGCGGCATCGATCATGGCCTTGGCAATGCGGTCTTTCACTGAGCCGCCGGGGTTGAACGACTCCACCTTGCCGATAAGCGTGGCCGGCAAATCGTGGTTGCGCTCGTAGTGGGTCAGCTCCACCAGCGGGGTGCGGCCGATCAGCTCGGCGACGCTTGCGTGGACGGTCATGGGTAATCCTTTCTCGAGATTCGCTTGGCCCTATCCTAACGGGAGCTTCGCCCCCGTCAACCGAAGCCGCTATAGCACTTTCCGATGGCGCGAAACCGTAAGAAACCTGCGCTCGCTATCATGTTCTCTTCCCGTCGGGGATTTTTTCGCCGTATAATGTCCAGCGTATTACTAGACTAATTGAACCACCGTCATAGGAGCGTCCCATGACCTTGCAGCAGCTGCGCTACCTCATCGCCATCGCGAACCACGGCTCCATTTCCGCGGCGGCCCACACGCTGTATGTGTCGCAATCGAGCCTGTCGGTGGCCGTGCGCGACATCGAGCGCGAGACCGGCGTCACCATCTTCGAGCGCAGCAATCGCGGCATCACGCTCACCAGCGACGGCATCGAGCTTTTGGGCTACGCCCGCCAAGTGGTGGAGCAGGCCGACCTCATGGACGAGCGCTACTCCGGCCGCGGCGAGCGCGCCACGCAACGGCTGGCCATCACCTCCCAGCACTACGCCTTCGTCGTTGAGGCGTTCTTGGAGCTGGCCGAGCAGTACGAGGGCGAGGGCTACAACTTCAGCCTGCGCGAGACCCGCACCGCCGAGGTCATCGAAGACGTGCGCGATTTCCGCAGCGATTTAGGCGTGCTGTACCTGTCCACCTTCAACGAAAGCGTCATCGGGCATGCGCTGGAAGACGCGAACCTCTCGTTCAACCTGCTGTTCACCGCCCAGCCCCATGTGTTCGTGAGCGCCACCCACCCCTTGGCCGACCGCGCCGAAGTGACGGTGGAGGATTTGGAAGACTACCCCCGCTACGCCTTCGAGCAGGGGTCGAACAACTCGTTCTTCTACGCGGAAGAGCCCTTGGCCGAGCTGCCCCACAGCAAGTGCATCGCCGTCAGCGACCGCGGCACGCTTTCGAACCTGCTCGCCCATCACAACGGCTACACCATCTCCACCGGCGTGCTCTCCAGCGAAATGCACACGGGCATCGCCAGCGTTCCCTTGCAGACCAAAGAGCTCATGCGCGTGGGCTACCTCGTCCACAACGAGCGCCAGCTATCGCCTTTGGCCCAAAGCTACATCGAGAAGCTGAATCTGTTCGTGGAAGGCTACCAGATAGGTCTTGCGGGCCTGTAAGCCCCAAAGCGCCCGCGCCCGCGCGTCGTCTACTCCTGCGGCGCAGTCTCCCGTTGGTCGATGCCCAGAAGATCGAACAGCTCCTGACGCGTATGGATGTCCAGCTTCTGGTAGATATGACGCACGTGGGCTTTGGCCGTGCCGTTGGCGATGAGCAGCTCGCGCTCGATAATGCCCACGGTCTTATGCTGGGCCAGCAGCAAGAGCACCTCCTCCTCGCGGGCCGACAGCTTGTAGGTGCGCGCGATTTCGGTGCAGCGGTCGGCGAGCTCCTGCTTGTGAATCATGTCCGCAGAGTCCGTGCCGCCGGCAAGGAAATTGGCGCCCCAGCGACTCGAGAGATCACGCTCGGAGAGCAGCACCATCGTGGCAAACACCACAGCCACCACGGCGAGCACCGATACGGCCACGTCTCCCATAGCGCCGAAGGCTTCGAAGCCCTCCACACCGTCGGCCGTTACGCGTCCAAGCCACATGAACACCTGGCGCACCCCTCGCTCGATGCCAAAGAGCCAGACCGCCGAAACGCCATAGCGATAGCAGATATTGGCGCAAATAAGCATGATGAGAATCGACTGCGCCGTATAAGCCGCCGTCATGCAAAAGTTCGCCGCCTGTCCCGGCACATGTCCGAAAACCGGCACGAGGAACAGGGCGATGACCGTGAGGGGCAGTGCGAAGCGATAGATGAGCGAGAAATCGAAGCGGCCGCCGCGGAAGGCGACTCCCAAAAAGACAAGGACCGCCACGCATACGGCTCCAGGAGCCGAATGGGGGCCGAAGGACCCCACGTACATGCCGCCTTCCATAAGGCCGTAACCGAAAGCGTAGGCCGCCATAAACAGCACGGCTTTCCACGGCACGGAGAACTGGGTCCACGTTGTTGCCGGACGCTCGGGCGGCGGCAACAGAGAGAAGCCGCGGCGGGCGGCCATGAGCGACACGGCGGGCAGAAGAGCCGTCATAACGAACAACCACGGCAGCATGAAGCCGCGATACATGTACAGCACCAAGGCGCCGACAACGATGGAAGCCGAATAGTACAGCGCAACACGCAAAGGGTTAAGACAGCCGTACAACTCGCTCCAAACGAGAATCATCAAGGCAATGCCGAAGCCACCCACCACGGCGGCCACATACCCCGACCACGAGGCTACCGTCGGCACCCAGCAGCTCGCGAACATCAACACCGTCGAAACCGTCAGAGCCACCCCGCCGAGCACAAACGGCGCACGCTTGTTGAAGAACGGGCCAATGCGGCGAGCAAGCAGCGTGCACGCGATGGCAGTCGCCACCATGGTCCAATCGAAGAAATCGCGCACCGTCACCGTGGCGGAGGGAAACGAAACGAACGTCCCCACAAACACAATCTCAATCCACGCGCGATAGAGTCCCAGGCCGAGGAAGACCACCGGTATGGCAAACGCAGCTTGCGCTCGTCGCAAAAGCGATCCTCTGTCTTGCTACGTCTCCTGCTACGCTCCCTCTGTCGTCGAAGCGCAATCGGCCACGATGACCTTCCCTCCTCACTCAAAACCGCTCTTCAGTTGTCGGGGGTTTGAAAAGATGATGGCTCGAATTATAAATCATCGACGCCCCTTGCCGCTTCCCGAGCCCCTCCCAAAAGCCTTCCTCATTCCAAAATAAAGGGTTATAGGAGGGGGTTATAGGGCGGATAAGGGTCCTGGGTTACGAAATTAGACCATCATTTTGCCCCATCGGTCGATGCGCGAGGATGCTCGAGATTTTATGGTGTCGGCAGCAAGACGGCCGGATGCCGTTTGCGGAGCGCCGAAGCGCGGCGCTCGTCTAGCTTACCAAGGAGGGAATTTATGGCTAGCATTTCTCGCAGGGATCTGTTCAAGTTCGGCGGCGTGGCCGCCGCGGGCGCCATGGGCGCGTCCATGCTCGGGGGCTGCGCGCCCCAGCAGCCGGTAGCCGCCACCGGCGAGGGCGCCGCGGCAGCCGGAGACGGCACCCCGGCGTTCTTCGTGAAGCCCGAGCCCATCACCGACATCGCCGACACCCGCGATTACGTCTTCGTGGTCATCGGCGCCGGCGCTGCGGGCGTGCCCGCCGCCATCTCGGCCCACGAGGCCGGCGCGAAGGTGGCGCTGCTTCAGAAGGAGGCCACGGCGGTGTCCCAGGGCAACACCTGCGACTCCATCATCGTTGAAGAGACGGCTCCCGGCGGCGTGGAGGCCGTGGTGTCTCTCATCAACGCCGACTGCTGCCATATGTCCGATCGCGAGCAGGTGCGCCTGTGGGCCTACAACTCCGGCGAGGCCTTGAAGTGGCTGTGGAACATCGGCGAGCAGGCCGGCGCCCAGATGGTCGACTCCACCGCCAAGTGGACCAGCAACATCGGCAACATCAACGGCTACGACGTCACCTACTTCGCCTTCGACTTCGGTCCGAAGCCCTACAACACCGGCAACGGCATGCGCGACATCGCCGATTGGGCCGAGCAGCAGGGCGTTGAGATCTTCTACTCCACCCCGGCCGCCCAGCTCGTGCAGGACGAGTCCGGCGCCGTGACCGGCGTCATCGCCGAGGGCGCCGACGGCTACATCCAGTTCAATGCCGCCAAGGGCGTCATCGTGGCCACGGGCGACTACGAGAACGACGACGAGATGATGGCCTACTACGAGCCGGCCATGGCCAACATCTACCGCAAGGAGCAGAACAAGACCGGCGACGGCCAGAAGATGATGGTGTGGGCGGGCGCCTGCATGGAGGACGCCTGCGGCTCCAAGGTGCAGCACGACTTCGACGCCGGCCCGGGCTCCATGGCCGACATGCCGTTCTTGGCCGTGAAGAACGATGGCTCGCGCTTCTGCAACGAGGCCGCCTGCGAGATGGCCGTCATGGGCAACTTCCTGCGCAGCGAGGCCGACCAGGGTTGGTACAGCCAGATCTTCGACAGCAACTACATGGCCGACACCGAGGGCTGGCCGGGAGTGGCCCTGCCGCCCGAGGCCATGGCGAGCTACATGCCCGAGGTCGAGGGCGAGAAGACCGGCGTCTACGAGAGCCTCATCAACACCTTCTCTGCCGATACCCTGGAAGAGCTCGGCCAGAAGCTCGGCCTGACCGACGTCGATGCCTTCGTGAAGACCGTCGAGCGCTACAACGAGCTGGCCGAGAAGGGCATCGATGAGGACATGGGCAAGCCGGCCCAGTTCCTGAAGGCCATCAAGCAGCCTCCCTTCTACGGCATCCATCGTCACATCGGCCTGTCCACCATCATTCACGGCGTGAACGTGAACAAGGACATGCAGGTGCTGAACGCCGACGGCGAGCCCATCGAGGGTCTGTACGCCATCGGCAACTGCGCCGGCAACTTCTTCGGCAGCCCCGACTACCCCATGACCGTGCCCGGCCTCTCTCTCGGCCGCTGCCACACCCAGGGCTACGTCGTCGGCCGCGCCGTGGCCGGCAAGTAAGCACCTGCCACCCGGCGGCTTTCGCCGCACCTCCCTACCCTCCCAAGTGTTCGGGGCGCCTGAAGGCGCCCCGTCGCTTTTTCGAGGTGTAGAAGATATCGCAGAACGTCCCGTTCGCAAAGCAGCGCCTTTAGGGGCTATTGAACGTTATCGAATTTGACGCCTCAAGCTAGAAAGCCCTCACGATGGTGCCGCCGCCGAGGACTTCGTCTCCGTCGTAGAGGACGACGGATTGACCGGGCGCAGCGGAACGCTGGAACTCGTCGAAGACGACGGTCAGCTCATCGTCGCCGGACATTTCGACCGTAGCAGCTACCGGGCGTTGGCGATAATGGGTCTTCACCTGAACCGCCCGCGGACCCGCGAAGGACTCGCCGCCGATGAGATTAACGTCGCGAGCCACAACGCCATGGCTCAGCGTCTCGTCTTTGAAGCCGACGACGAGGCGATTGGCCGTCAAATCCTTCTCCAACACATACAGCGGCTCGGGTGCCGCCACACCGATGCCCTTGCGCTGACCTATGGTGTAATGGACAAGCCCGCCATGCTCCCCCAGCACCCGGCCCTCCCGATTCACGATGTCCCCCGGCTCAAACGCAGCAGCCGCGCCGCAATGCCCCTCGATGAACCCGACGTAATCGCCGTCGGGCACAAAGCAGATGTCCTGGCTTTCGGGCTTTTCCGCTGTCACGAACCCATGGGCGCGGGCCAGCTCGCGCACTTCGTCCTTGGTCAAATCGCCCAAGGGGAACAACATGTGGGCCAGGGTATCCTGGGTCAGGTGGTACAGCACGTAGCTTTGGTCCTTAGCCCCGTCGCGGGCCTGCAAGAGCTTCCAGCGCCCTGCGGCCTCATCCCATGCCCGACGGGCGTAGTGTCCCGTGGCCACGTAATCGAGCCCCATCTCGCGCCGACTCCGCTGCAAGGCCTCGAACTTCAAATGGCGGTTGCAGTCGATGCACGGATTCGGCGTCCGCCCGCACAGATAGGCATCGCAGAACCGGTCGACAACCGCCTCGCCGAAGCGATTGCGCAGGTCGAAGACGTGGTGGTCCACGCCCAGACGCCGGCAAACCGTCCGTGCGTCTTCCACATCGGCGCTCGACCCGCAGCTCGCGCCGTCCTCGTCCTTCGCCACGTCTTCTGCCGGTGCGCCATCGCGAAGCACCATGGTGGCACCAACGACCTTATAGCCGGCCTCTTGCAGCAGCAGCGCGCATACCGAGCTATCGACACCGCCGCTCATGGCGGCCATAACCGTGCCAATGCCGTCTTTTTTCTTCCGTAGATTCATGCGAGCATCTTAGCACGGACCCGACCGTGCTACCCTACGACCCATGCAGGGGTACCGCCCTGCGGCACCGCCAGGAGCCGCGATGCGGTTGAGAGGGCCTTGCGCCCAACCCTTCGAACCTGTCAGCTAACACTGTCGTAGGGAGCATGCTCACGAGCAAAAGGGCGCTTCCTGCGGGAGGCGCTTTTTGCGCAGCCCGCGGCCAGCACCCCGGCTTCCGGAGAGGAACCGCCATGACCGAACCTTCCGCCACCCGCACCGAAGCAGAGCTGCGCGCGCTTATGGCCCGCGCCGTGCGCGAGGTGCGCGAGGCCAACCCGCTCGCCCCCTCTATCACCAACACCGTGACCCAGAACTTCGTCGCCAATGCCCAGCTGGCCGCAGGCGGCTCGGCTGCCATGGTGTACCTGCCCGACGAGGGCGAATGCGTGGCGGCCATGGGCGGCGCCGTCTACATCAACCTGGGCACGCTGCTGCCCATCTATGAAGAGAGCATCCCCCGCACCACCCATGCGCTTTCTGCGGCGGGCAAGCCCTGGGTACTCGATCCGGTGGGCGTAGGTATCGGCAACCTGCGCACCCAGCTCATTCGGACTGTCCGCGACGATAAACCGGCTCTCTTGCGCGGCAACGCCTCAGAGATTATCGCCGTGGCGGAGTTGTGGGGGCTCGATGGCGCCGCGGCGGCGGGCGCCGATGGCCCGCGCGGCGTTGACACCACCGATTCCGTCGACGCCGCCGAGCGCGCCGCCGTGGCCATCGCGCGCTTCACCGGCGGGGCCGTGGCCGCATCGGGCGCCACCGACCTCGTTACCGACGGCGCCACCGTCGCGCGCCTTGCCGGCGGCTCTCCCCTCATGACCCGCATCACCGGTTCGGGCTGCTCGCTCGGCGGCGTCGCGGCCGTTTACGCCTGCGTGACCGATCCCTTTGTGGCGACCCTCACCGCCACAGCCGCCTATAACCTCGCCGGCGCTCGCGCGGCCGAACGGTG
This sequence comes from uncultured Adlercreutzia sp., assembly GCA_947426355.1. Lineage (GTDB taxonomy): Bacteria > Actinomycetota > Coriobacteriia > Coriobacteriales > Eggerthellaceae > Adlercreutzia. Next base: position 18,121 of record CANEDU010000010.1, read on the forward strand.
CACCGGCCCCGGCAGCTTCCAAGTCGCCTTCCTCGACGCTCTTTACCAGCTCACTCCCGAAGACGTCGCCGAAGCCCCTCTGCAGCTCGCCTGCGCGTCCGCCGATCAGGCGTAATTCCGTTTGAATTTTTCAGGATTTCGACCGGAAATGCCACTTTATGCCCGAAATGGCACGAATCTCTGCCATTTCGACTCTTAAGTGGCATTTTTGCGCCCGCACACCCCTTTTACCCTGCCATTTCGGGCACGAAGTGGCATTTTCCTACGAAACTCGCGAACAGAAGGAGTATCCCCATGAACACCTTGATTGCTGTCGCTATCGCGCCCTTTGGCGTGGGAGACGAGCTGGCACCCTACGTGGCCGAGGCGGTCCGCGTCATTCGCGACTCGGGCCTTCCCTATCGCACCACCTCTATGTTCACGGAAATCGAGGGCGAATGGGACGAGGTGATGGCCGTCGTGAAGGAGGCCACGTTCGCGCTGGCCGAACAGGGCATCCGCACCGAGGTGGTTTTGAAGGCCGACATTCGCCCTGGCCACACCAACACCATCAACCGCAAAATTGAAAAGGTGGACGAGCTGCTCGCGTAACAGCTTTCCGTCCGAACTCTGGCCATTGGAAGGACAGGGATAGCTTGCGGCTATTATGAATCGCGAGAACACGAGCCGGAAGGAGCTCCCATGAAGCGTACGGTTATCCACATTGACGAGGAGAAGTGCACGGGTTGCCGCCTGTGCGTCGATGCCTGCCACGAGGGCGCCATCGGCATGGTAGGCGGCAAAGCCCGCCTTCTGCGCGACGACTACTGCGACGGATTGGGCGATTGCCTGCCCGCTTGCCCCACCGGCGCCATCACGTTCGTTGAACGCGAGGCCGCGCCCTACGACGAGCATGCCGTCGCCCGGCACCTGGCCGCACGCGCAGTGGCGGAACAGATTGCCGAAGACGACCTCGACCGCACCATCGCCGATGTGGCCCTCCAAGGTTGTCCCGGCTCGCGCGCTCGTAGCCTTGCCGCAGACGCAGACCCCACCGACGCTGCGCCCTCCGTCGCCGCCATGCCGAGCCGCCTTATGCAGTGGCCGGCGCAAATCAAGCTCGTTCCCACGCAGGCGCCCTACTACAACGGCCACGGCCTGCTCATCGCCGCCGACTGCACCGCCTTCGCCTGCGCCAGCTTCCACGAGCGCTTCATGCGCGGCAACGTGACCATCATTGGATGCCCCAAGCTGGACGAGGGCTCTTACACCGAAAAGCTTGCCACCATCATCGCGACCAACGACATCACCTCGGTCACGGTAGCCCGCATGGAGGTGCCCTGCTGCGGAGGCCTTGAGCGCGCCGCCGCCGAGGCCCACGCCCGCTCCGGCAAGGACATTCCCTTCGAAGTCGTCACGTTCTCCGTCACCGGCGACGTCATCAGCTAGCTCGCCACCAACAACGCGACTCCAACGCCCTTGATGCAAATCACAGCTTCGCCCCTCGTTGGCAGCAAGTCGTTCCGAAGGCTTCGTCGCAACGACTTTCCTCCGTCGGTAAAACCAAATGCACACGCGCCCATAGCCAAGCCCTGCCGGACACCCGCAAAAGGGAAAACGCCCCGAAACTAGCCCGTTTCCGCCTCCAGGGACGTCAGCGTCAAACTTGGTGCGCGCGGGCTATCAGGTCGGCCATTTCGGCAGCGGTCTTGGTGGCGATGTTGGCGCGCTTGGCGAGCTCCTTGTCGTGGGTCACCAAGTAACGCGCTTTGCACAACTCGCAGGCGGCGAGCACCGAGCCATCCTCGTAGTCGGAGGTGATGTCGCGATAGTGCCGGGCCAGCCACGCCGTGCGATCGTCCAGGGGAATTGAAACCGCCAAATCGGTCATGTGATCGACGCAGCTCCAAGCGAAGTCATTTATGCCGCGCGCCGTGCACTCGTCAACCGCGCCTCCGTTTTCGCGCACCTTTTGCTTCAGGTATTTCCCCACTATGTAGAAAACCTCGTTGACGGCATCTGCCGGCGTTCCCAGATTGGCGTTGTACTTCTCCGCAACACAAACGAAACGCGCCGCCTCTTCGTGGAGGGGACGTTCTTTCAGATAGAAATCGAGCCAGATGTTCTTATCCACGACAATAGCGTTCTCACCCGTTTTCACCAAAGCCCCCTCTCGACCATCTTCTCGACTTTCGCTTCGTAGAGAAGCTCTTCTAGGTCCTCGTCGGTGAGCACCCGCGAAGGATTAGGAGGAATCCCCAGTGCCTCCCGCTGGGCCTGAAGTGATGCCAAGAAATCTTCGACAGCCTGGACGCGCTTCTCGCCTTCATCTTGGGCCGTGGCCCCTTCCGACCCCAAGAGGCGCCGAAGCTGCTCCTCGGACTCGTCGTCGTAGCGGGTGGCACACTCGTACAGCCGGCGCATGGCCTCCGACGGCGTGCACCCGAAGCTGGCGAAGCGCTCATCGCCGCGGCGCTTGAGCTCGGCATCAATTCGGAAGTTCATCTGAGCATTCGGCACAACCGCTCCTTTCTATTGCTAGCAGTATAGCATGCATGAAAGGTCTCAATGAACGGAAGTGAATGGCGTTTCGTTTCCATAATTTGATTTAGAAGAAGCGAACGGCGCTTCGCTCCCGCTCATTGGACTTCTATGGTCCAAGCAACCCCAGGATGGCTCAACTTAGCCAATCATCCTTCGTTTTCCAGCCACCGCGCCTAACAGCTCAAGCGAGCTTTAGCTAAAATGACCCTATGGGCAAAGTAGCAAATTCTCACCAGATGATGACAGTTACTGTCGAGCACTTTCGACAGGTATCACATTGCGTGCGAGAGAACCTGGGCCTGACCTACAACGAGCTCCTTGCCCTTATTGCGCTTTACGAAACCAGAACGACGCTTGGCGCTTCGGATCTTGCAGATTATCTTTTACTGCAGAGAAAAACAACTTGGAATATTCTGCTCGCTTTAGAAGACCGGGGGCTCGTCTCGAAAACGGTCGAAGAAGACGACCACCGAACCATGAGATGCGCTCTGACGGTCAAAGGAGAAGACGCAGCCGCCCGAGGGGCCGAAATAATTGCCGGGCTCCTCCGTGAACGATTCCTGCGGAACTTGCAAGATGAAGAGTTTTTCAAATTTATGCGAGATTCCTCCATGGACAGCTGCGACTTTGCTCGCGGGCATCACGTCGACGCGCTGTCCGTCCAGCCAGATCGAAAGCTCTACTTCGGCTCGTCACACCTGCTTTTATGGCGCGTAACGATTGACGAATGGAAGCGAGCTATTCGAGGCCTTGCGCCCTTTAGTCTCGCCGAATACCGCGCTCTCGATGTTCTGGAATCCGAGGGAGTCCTCACGCCTTCTGAATTATCATCGCTCTTGCGCATTCCGCGGAGCAACACAACCCTTGTGCTGCAAAAGCTTGAAGGGGCAAGCCTGATACGCATCGAAGAGGATGACGATGACGGACGACAGAGAGTCATCACGCTCACCGAAGCGGGTGCCCAAAAAGCAAGCATTCTTCGCCGTGCAGTGAACGAGGTAACCCAGGCAATGCACAGTCCCATCAAGCAAAACGGGAGCATGGTGGTAGACGCATGGTACATGAGAATGTACCTTAATCTTTCAACAGAGCAGCCCAATTAGTCCCTTCATTGTAATCACTTTTCTGTTATTGCTTTTTAGCAAAGCTCTCACCTGGCATTCTGCGTTAGCTAGATTCAATTGCTGTAATTTTTCTGCGCCTCTATGCTCTCCTTGTTTCCACAATCAGACGAACGGAGGGATCATGGAGACAATCACAAACAAAGCAGCAGGCAATCAGCGGGGCATGAGCCGCAGGGGGTTCATCTCGGGTGCCGCCCTCGGCACCGTGGCGTTGCTGGGACTTGCGGGGTGCACGCAGCCGAACCAGGCCAGCACGCAAAAGGAGTCCGAGCCGTCGAATCAGGGTGCGCAAGCGCCCACGACGCCTGACAACGTATCCGAGACGCTCGAGTGCGACATCGTTGTCGTAGGTGCGGGCATCTCGGGACTCGCCGCCGCTGTGCAAGCAGCAGAAAACGGCAACAAAGTCATTGTTCTCGAAAAAGGCGGCGCAGCGGGCGGCAATGGCGCGGGCACCGAAGGCGTCTTCGCCGTGGGCTCGAAGCTGCAGAAAAACCTTGGCATCGAAATCAACGAGGTAGACATCATCCGCACCGAACTTGAAGAGGCCCAGTGGGTGACCAATGGCGCACTTTGGTACGACATGGTGCATAATTCCGCTGAGAATATCGACTGGCTGCAAGGCAACGGCGTGCAGTTCAACGGTGTTGTGGACAACTATGGCGCCGGTCTCTACAACACCATGCACTGGTTCGACAACGACTCTGCCGTAACGAGCTATATCGAGCCGATGCAGGCCACAGCCGAGCAGAACGGCGCGGAATTCCGCTTCAGCACCGCAGCGACAAGTCTTAAAGTGGATTCTGGCACCGTTTCGGGACTGTACGCCGAAGACAGCTCGGGCAACGTCATCGAAGTTAACGCTAAAGCCGTCATCCTGGCCTCGGGAGGTATCGGAGCCAACCCCGACCTCCTCGTGCAAGCGGGCATGGCCCAAAATCAAGTGGACGAGATGATGACCAACTGCTCGCCTTCCGTGTGCGGCGATGGCTACAACATGGCCATGGCCGCGGGGGGCCGCGACTTTCTCCGCAATGCCGCCATCCAGGGCTTCCAGATGGTGAAGGCATTCGGCACGGACACAACCGTCCCCTACAACAGTCCCTTGAACGGCGGCAATGGCCTTGTTGGCAACGGCCTGTGCGTGTGGGTCAACCAAGATGCGCGCCGCTTCAACGACGAGTCTCTGGCCATGACGTTCAACATGGCGGCCAATCTTGGCGCATGCCTCGGCAATCGAGAGTCCTATGCCATCTTCGATCAGGCTATCCTCGATGGCTGCGAATTGGACGAGGCCGACAAGAAAACGGTCGAAGATGCGTTGGCCAACAACGACGGCACGAGCGTCTTCACGGCGAATTCGTTCGAAGAGCTCGCCGAGCACTTCGAACTGGACGCGGAAACGTTAGCGGAAACCATGGAACGCTACAATCAGTTCTGCGCCCAGGGTTTTGACGGCGAGTTCGGCAAGGCCCAGCCTTTCCTTGCCGCCATCGAAAACGGGCCATTCTACATCGCCCGCATCGATGCGCTGATCGTGGTAGTGGACGGCGGCATTATGACCAATATCCGCAGCGAGGTGCTCGACGACGCTTCTGATCCCATTCCCGGCCTGTATGCCGTCGGCTTGGACGGAGCCATGCTTTGGCGCAACGTGTACACACAAAATATGCCCGGCACTGCTATGGCCAACAATATCAATTCCGGCCGCAACGCCGCCAACGCCGCAGCGAAACACATCGCCTAATACGGTTCTTGTCAGATACTGGAACTTGCCTTTCTGCACTGAGAGGCCCGTGTGGTGTGGACCCCTCGTCGCTTAACTGACAGATGGGAGTAAGTTTCACTTCTTTAAATCTCAATTAGCGGAAGCGAATTGCATTTCGCTTCCGCTAATCTTCGTCCACCTGCGCTGCTCGTAGAGCAGCCCGTCGTCAATTCTGACTACATGGCAAACGAGCTTGAGATAACCCGCAGAGCGGCAACGTCCATCATCAACAGAGCATGCGAATACGGCATATTGAAGCCCCTTGGCAATATGCGACGCGGCGATTTCTACCAAGCCCCTGAACTGATTGCCGTCCTTGACGAAATCTCGAGCATGGCCGGTATACGCCGTCTCGTGGCAGGCGCAATCAGCGTCGGGCAACCATGTCCTTGACCGTCTTCCCCCGAAGACGAAAAGACCCAGAGTCAACACGACCCTGGGCCTTTTCAAAACCCGAACTACTGGAAGAAAACCGATTGCGCAGAGCTATTTCGTGCCCGGTGCTTTGGGGGCCGAAGGAGCACCCGGGGCCTTGGGAGCTGCCGGGGCACCGGGAACACCAGGGGCCGCCGGGGCACCAGGGGCTGCTGGGGCGCCGGGAGCGCCCGGAGCAGGCGGGGCCGCCGGGGCGAGCGAACCTGCAGCAAGCTCAGCGCCGCAATGGGCACAAACCTGAACGCCCGGGTCGTTCATCTCTCCACACTGCGGACATTGTGTTGGCAGAGTTGAAACGTCTGAGGGTCTGAAGCACATAACTTTCTCCTGTCTAATCAACAAAACGGCCTAACGCTCAACGCCGCCACGGGCTGGCGCGCCTCTTGCAAGATGGAGCATCGCGCTTGGGCAGTGAACAGTCCGAGGGAGTGTTTTCTCAATTCACCCTCAAGGTGTGATAGCTCACACTCGCGCATCCAGACGCCATCAGCCCCTCACCGCGGTGTTGCATGAGCTTTTTCGAGAGATACTCCCGGGCGCAGCGAAGCGCCGCAACGGGAGCAGCTCATTGATCCCGGGTTCAGAGGGGCGCCACATGTCGGACAAGGAAAGGGAGGCATAGGCCGATCGGGTTTCTTGCCGCATCGACCGCATCCCACGCAAGCATATCCGCACATATCGCGCCCCTCCTTTAAACTAGTTCGGCATCCAGAGCACCTGGCGAGGCTTCTTCTTGAACTCCTCAACCAGGTCATCGATGCGACCAAACTGCATGACCTGCGCGAGGCAGTGATGCACGCAGGCAGGCTGCTGATGATTCATTACGCGACGAGCGCACAAATCGCAGCGATCGGAGGGCACGGGAACGTAGTTCCAGTTCCACTTGCCATCGGCATACTCGAAAGGCCCGTCCTCGAAGACGCGGATGCCGCGGGCCTCAGGCGGGAAGTCGTGAGTTTCCTCGCAAGCCACTTCGCAAGAATGGCAGTTCGTGCAGTACTCGTAGTCAATGAGAAGACCGTACTCGCTCATGTTCCTCATCCTTTCTAGCGGGCTGTCGGATCCAGCGTGGGATCATCGATGCGGAAGAAGTTGTCGGTGTGCACCAGCGGCTTGCCGTCCTCCCCTTCGAGTCCGAAACGATCGGCCTCGACAAGGTCGTCCTCGTGCGCCTTGGAAATCTTGACGAGCGTGGTGCGGAACGGAGCGCCAAAGCCGAGCTTGCCCATACGGGAGTGGGGAATGAGCGTGTTGATGTTGGACTTCCACACACCGTAGAGATGCGGTGCCTCTGCATCTTCCTCCGGGAACCACCAGCCGTGCTGGGCCTGGATGTAGCCCTCCTTGATGATGGGGGTCACCTTGGCCTTCAGGAACGCCAGGCCCCACGGGTTCTCGATGCGCACCCAGTCGCCAGCCTTGATGCCGTAGGTCTCGGCGTCCTTCGGATTCAGCTCGACGAGCGGATCGGGGCACAGATCGCGCAGCTTCTCGATCTGTCGACCCTCGGAATGGAAGTAGCCGATCTCGCGAGCACCGCTCATCATGGTAAACGGGTACTCCTTGGCCAGCTCCGGCGTGGAAATCGGCGTTGTGGGAGCCTCGAAGTAGTAGGGCAGCGGATTCTCGCCCACGGCCTCGAACATCGGGCTGTACAGCTGGATGCGGCCCGTAGACGTGTTGAAGCCCTTGGCGCCATCGGGACGCAGCTTGCCGGTCTCGTATTTGCGATAGGACACGTCGCGCTGGATGACAACCTTCTCTTGCAGCTCGTCGTAGTCGAACTCATAGGCACGCATCATGGCAATGTCGTAGAACTCCTTGAAATCCTTCTCTCGGTTTTCCCACGCCTCGGGATTCAGAGCCAAGCCCAGAATGCGGTAGAGTTCCCACTCGGGCACAGCCTCGCCGCACTTGACGCACTTGTTCAGAGCGCCGACGTAGTTCGGAGATCCGCCGTAGTGGGTCGGCACGATGGTCTCCATCTCAAGTGAAGAGGCCAGCGGCAGCACCACGTCGCAGCAACCCTGGATAGTCGGGGTCATCCATGTGTCGGTGGCGAAGTTGAAGTCCACCTTGCGCAGGGCGTCATACCAGCGCTTCGGCTGGGCGGAGCACGTAGGCGCAATGATGTTAGTCTCGCCAAGCCACGTCAGATGGATGCCGTAGGGCTTGCCGGTTTCCAGGGCATCGAGTTGGCGATCAGCCTGGGACATTTTGAGGCCACCGGTGTAGAAGGGGAATTCCTCGCGGCCAATGATGGTGTCGCGCAGTTCCTGCTTCATCTCCGGCCAACCGACGGAATCGATGTCCTCCTGCATGCCACCGTCACCGGCGGTCATGTCGACGAGCACCTGACCGCCAGGCACATCCATGTTGCCCGTAATGGACATAAGAGCGAGGATGGCCTGGCCAGCCTGAGAGCCGTTGGGGCTCTGATCGATGGACACGCCCCAGGCGATGGAAGCGGGCTTGGCGTTGGCATACAAGCGGGCGACGCGGATGATCTGCTCCTCGGGAACCTCGCAAATCTCGGCGGCCTTCGAGGGCGGCATCTCCTTGACACGCTCGGCGAGCTGCTCGAAGCCATAGCACCACAAATCGACGAACTCAGCGTCGTAGAGCTTCTCCTCGATGATGACGTTAAGCATAGCCATGGCCAAAGCCGCATCAGTGCCGGGGCGCAGTCGCACGTTCTCGATGGCGCGGGAACCGGTCCACGTGATGCGGGGATTCACGTTGATGAGCTTGGCACCGCGCTTCATCAAATCGATAATGGCGTGACCGAAGAAGCCGTCGGGGCTTGAGTAGATGGGCTCCTTGCCCCACTGGATGATAATCTCGGGAACCGTGAAGGCCGGATCTTCGTAGCCGCCCGGCAGACCGCCAGCGTAGTCGATCTCAGGGTAGGAGGAGCCGATAACGTCCATGGTGATGGACACACGCGGGCCGTAGCAAGAAAAGCCACTCAACGGGTAGCAGCCATTCGGCGTGCCGAGAACTCGATGGGCGCCCGTAGCGCCGATGTTGCCCTGGCGGCCCGTGCCCATGAAGGCCACCATGGACTGAACGCCGTACTTCTCCTTGACCTCATCGTAGTTCTTCTTGATGATGGCGATGGCCTCGTCCCAGCTGCAGCGCTCCCACTTATCCTTGCCGCGATCGGCGCGGTCGCGCTTCATCGGATAGATGATGCGATCGGGATGGTACAGGAAGTCCTTCATGGCCAGGCAGCGCACGCACAGACGACCCTTGGTAACCGGGTGGTTCTCGTCACCCTCGATCTTCACCACTTCGCCGTCCTTGACGTAAACCTTCAGACCGCATCCCACAGGATGGCAGCCCGGAGCGGACCAGACGCAGGTACGGGTAACCGTGCAGCCGTCCTCCTCATAACGCCAGGGCTTTCCCACATCGTCCTGCATTTTTACGGCATCATCATTGAATTCCATGGTTTCCTCCTGTCTCAAGTGATGCCCTACAACTGGCGCACGGCGCACTCCGCCAAAGAACACCCCGTGTAAGCGCCAGACCTCCTAGTCACATTATTGAGAGTGGAGGGTGTGACAAAAAGACAGCAGTCTTTGGGTTCTGCTCCAAGATTGGAACAGAACTGTTCAATTGTTCCAATCTGCGCCCAGAACGGCGTTATTGCAAGTCTGGCGGTGTTTAATACCCCGCCACAAGCGTTGTGAGAGGAAAGGCGAACTCGGGCGCATCCTGAGGGCTATCCTCTATATCAAGCGCGTCATAGAGGCCACGAGGCACGGCGGATAGGAAGATGTCGATGTACTCCTCGGATTGGTCCGGGTCGCTGGACGACTGCCACTCCTTGATGCACTCGATGCTCATTTTCGCAAACGCCGTGATCTGAAAGGCTATCTTCTCGTCAGGAGCGCAACCCGTGGCCGCCTCGTATTGCTCGCGGTAGTGGATAACGAAGTTCTGCTCGATTGTGCGCTCCATGACGGTTTTGCCAATTGCCGACGAGCCTCGCATTTGAAAGAATCGCTCAATGAAACCCCGATTGTTGGCCACGAAGGCAAACAGACGGCGATGGCCCGTCTTCCAACCGCAGGTCACTCCAATCTGCCGAACGGAGTGCCAGGCCCCCTCCTCCATAAACCAGATAGCAGCGTCGTATTTGTCCGTGAAGTTCCGGTAGAACGTCTGACGGGACACGCCAGCCTTGGCGCAAATATCAACCGTGCGTATCTCTTCAAGGGACCGTTCTACCATGAGCTCATTCATGGCACGCACGATAGCAATCTTGCTTTCCAGCGAGCCCATAGTCCACCTCTCCTCTAGCAGGGAACACGATCCACGTCGCGCGCTTCCCAGTGTACACGTTTCGTCCTATCTACGCGTGTCGCAAAGCGCCGCCTCGCATGTTCTGCCTCCCTCCCCAAGCAGCGCGAAGCCCCGGCGCAAGAGGCGACCGGGGCTTCGATGAGGGAGGGCCGAAATCTGCTTCGTGCGGCTAGGCGGTAGCGGCCGTTTCGCCCGCAACGTAGCCGGCAACCATGGCCTGGGAGTTCGACATGCCCATGCCCGAGCTCTCGTAGGCGTAGCCAAAGCGACGTCCCACGGTGTTGCCCGCGGCGAACAGGCCCGGGATAACCTCATGGTCGGCGTTCAGCACCTGGAACTTGTCGTTGGTGTGCACGCCGGCGATGGAGCACACGAACACCCACTTCTCGTTGAAGGCATAGAACGGCGGGTTCTTCACGGGGATGAGGTACTCGGAGCTCTTCATGAAGTCCTCGTCCACGCCCTTCTCGCACATCTCGTTGTAGCGCTCGATGGTGGCCGTGAAGGTGGCCGGATCCACGTTGATGAGCTCGGCCAGCTCCTCCAGGGTATCGGCCTGGTACACGCCGGTGCCGCTCTTGGCGATGGTGTCCAGCACGTTCGGATCGATGCCGATGAAGCAGGGCATCAGCTTATCCTCGGTAGAGGAAATCTCCCACGTGAAAGCGCCGTTGGGCATAGAGGCTGCCGAGACCACCTGCTGTACCTGGTTCACGGGGAACAGGGCCTCGTTCATGTAGCGCATGCCGGCCTGGTCCACTTCCAGGTTCGGGCAGCCGATGTGGCCGCCGTTCGGCCAGCCGAGGAAGCCGTGGGGGCCGCCCTCCATCTCGGCGCCGGCCCAGCACATCATGCGGTGGCCGATGCCGTCGTCCATAGGCTCGGTGCTGGAAATGTCGTCGGCTTCCATGTACATGGTGTACACGTTGCCTTCCTCCAGCAGCTTCGACACCTTCTCCTGCTGGAACTTCTTCACCATGGCGGCGTTGCCGGCGTAGCTGCCCGTGCACACGATGACGCCCTTGGCGGCGTTGAACAGCGTGCGGGAGCCGTCCTCGGCCGTGGCGATGACGCCGGTCACGCGGCCGGCCTCGTCCTGCATAAGCACCTCGGCCTTGGTGTTGTAGCGAATGTCGGCGCCGTTATCGGCCAGGTAGGCGTGCATGCCCGCCAGGAACTCCTTGTAGTTGTCCTTCGTGGGATCGCCCAGCACCACGTTGATGTCGAACACGCGGTTCAGCCACAGCTCGGGCTCATCGGGCGCCGGAGAGCAGGTGAAGGGGATGTTCGCCGGGGTGAGCACCTTCTCGATGAGGGTGTCCACCAGCTCGCCGGAACGGTCGGCCCACACGCGCCACTGGCGAATGTCGCAGCGGTTGGCGGTATTGCCCACGATGTGGTAGACAATCTCCTTCGGATCGTAGGTGGGCTTGCCGGACTGCTTCTGGAACTCGGAGTTCAGGAAGGAACCCTGGTTGCCGCCGTAGTGGAAGATCTTATTGCGCTCGAGCACAACCACCTTCGCGCCGTTCTCCAGCGCGCCGAACGCGGAAAGCGAGCCAGCCACCGCAGAGCCGATGACCACCACGTCGGCATCGACCACGTTGTCGCAGTCGGCCTCGGTCAGCGCCGGCGCCTCGCCGAGCCAGTCCTCTTCAGTTGCCGCACCGGTCTCGGCCATGGACGTGTCCTTCGGCGCCGGGCTGCAGCCGGCCAGACCGGCCAGAGCCGCAGCACCGCCGAGCATGGCGGAACCGGTCAGAAAGCTGCGACGCGAAATACCCTTCATATCAGTCATTGTTTCCCTCCTTGCATAGATGCCTTTTTCAAAAGCCGAGGGCCTCCGCCCTCTCACCCGCCGCGCTCCGCGGCTCTCAGGTGATGTCGTTATCATGGATGAAACACCTGGTGAAAGCATCATCTAAACTAGTTGATATCCATCCACTGAAGCAGTGGAAACCGTCTTAGCCGCTGCCTGACGCAGGCGCGACGGGCGCGGCGGCCTGTGGTAAGCTGAGCCCGAACATTTGGGGGGAGGACACCATGGGAGCAACGAGCACGGAGGCGAAGACCCGACAGCAGCGACTTGGAACCACGCTCGATCTGGGCGTCTACTGGGGCTGGATGAGCCTCGTCTTTTTCTCGACAGCCCTCACAGGCACCGGAGGCATCGCCTCAGTGGAATTGGCGAACTTCGTGGCCCTGGCCGTGAGCACGGCCGTAGTGGGCATCGTGGCGTTTCTCTCACCTGCCCTGGCGCAAAAAGTGGCCGAAGGCCGCCTGCTGCGCGCAGGGGCAACCCTGGCCGCGTCCGCTGGCACGCTGCTGGTGCTCTGGGGAACGAGCGGCGATGCGCTGCTTGTTATCGGAGCTTGCTTGGTGGGGCTGCCCGAAGGGCTTCTCCTCTATCTTTTCGTCAACCGAGCCCTCCGCCAATGCCAATCGGCGGAAGACGTCGTCATGCTGTTCTCGTGGGCTCTCCTCATAGCAGCTGCCCTGTATTTGGCGGTGGCCTTCCTCGGAGCCGCCGCTGGCTACGTCTGCGCCGCGCTTCCGCTGCTCTCCCTTGCGAGCCTCGCGGCAGATACGCGCAAGGAAGCCGTTCCGAGCAACGAGGAGGCCGGCGGGGAGACGGCAGAAGCGAGGCTCTCTTTTTGGGACGCCACCCGGAAGCTCCCTTGGAAGCTGCTGCTGGGCCTGGCCGTCTTCGGCATCGCCTTCGGCCTCATGCGCATTTCCGCCAGCAGCGCGTCAGTCGAGGTGTTCCAAGAGAGCTATCTGGCCCACACCCTTGCCCGAGCCGGCACGACCGTGGTGGCGCTGGTGCTTATCGGCAAGTTGAAAAAGGCCTACTGGGTGCTGAGCACCTTGCAGCTGCTTGCCTTTACGCTGGGCATTTGCAGCTACTGGCTGCCCTTTGAATCTACCGCCGTCCTCACGGTGGCCGCCACCACCGCGGGATACACCTGCCTTGAGCTCATGCTGTGGGCCGTGCTCTTCGAGTTGTTCCTGGAAACGAACGTGGCCTTCAACACCTTGTACGGCATCGTGCGAGGGCTCGTCAGCCTGGCAACGCTCGTCGCCACCGGCTTCTCCCTTTTCGTCATGGCCTCCATGGCCGCCGGCATTGTGCATGTGGTGCTGCTCTTCTTCCTGCTGGCCATGATTTTGGTCTCGTCGCTTCTGTTCGGCAGCCGCAACGTGGCCTCGCTTTGGGGGCTCGAGCGACCCGCCATCGCCCCCGAAGCCACCGACACCGAGCAGGTCACGCAAGCTTTGGCTGAAAGCTACGGCCTCACGGCCCGCGAAACTGAGGTAATGACGCTCCTGATGAAAGGCCGCAACGAGCCGTTCATATCGGAGGCGCTGTTCATTTCCCCTAGCACCACCCACAGCCACGTCAGCCACATCTATGCCAAGATCGGCGTCCACTCCCGCCAAGAGCTGCTCGACGTGGCCGAACAACGCTTGGCCGGCGACTCCTAATCGCCGCCGCATCCCCTTCAAACGCTAGCTTCGGAGGAAGTAAAGGCGCTTGCGGCACCTCTGCTCCGTGCCACTCCCCGCCCACTCCGTTATTCCTGGTCGGGAAAGGCCTCGTCGTAATCGGCCTCGCCATCGCGGCGAACGAAATCGTAGAGAAGGCGCCGGGTGGCGGGAAGCTCCTTTTTCTTGAGCTGATGCTCCCACAGCATGAGCACGTCCCAGCCGGCTTCTTCCAAAGCCGCCTTATTGCGCTCGTCGCGCTCGATGTTGCGGGCGAACTTCTCCTCCCAGTATTCCACGTTTTTCTTGGGCACCGACAGGTTGCACACAGGGCACCGGTGCCAAAAGCAGCCCATAACGAAAATCGCCTTCTTGCGACCGACAAAGGCCACGTCCGGCCGACCGGGAGCCTTCTTCCAATCGCAGCGATAGCCCGTATACCCCATCTCGCGCAGCATACGGCGCACCAGCATCTCCGGCTTCGTGTCGCGCCGCTTGTTCCCCTGCATCGATTTGTGGGTGGCCGCCGACACCACACCGAAGTCGTAGCGATGAGTGCCCGAAAGCCGCATGGCCGGCGCATCGCTTTTCGCGGCGTCTGCCCCTTCCGTCTCCTCGAGCTGTTCGAGCCTCTCGAGCTGTTCGTCCTTTTTCACCATAGGCGCATTATACCGTCCGGCTGAATCGGGCTTACGAAACCTTAAGAACACCGGTTAAGAAAGCGTAAGGTGTGCGTCTTTTGCCGCGTCGTGTCACGCGGCTGCCGGAACCGCGCTACCATAGACCCCCGCAAGCCACGCGGAACTGCCCGAGGCCAGCTGGGTCGAAGAGGAAGAG
>CANEDU010000011.1 GCA_947426355.1 uncultured Adlercreutzia sp.
TTTCCCCGCGACGTTGTCGCCGGGGCTGTCTTGGGCGTGATGGTAGGGGCTGTGGCGGTAGCGGGTTCGCTTTTGCTGTCGTAAGGTTGTGCGCTCAGCCCCGCGCGTCAGTGCCTAAGCGCGGCGCGTTTGGTCGACAAGGTCGATAACCTCTTGCTTGCTGTGAACGCCAAGCTTGGCGTAGATGTTGCGTACGTGCATCTTCACCGTGTTGCGCGAGAGCACGAATTTCTCCTCCATGAAGGCAAGGTCGCGTCCTTGGGCCAGCTGCTCGAGCACTTCGGTTTCGCGCGGGGTGAGGGAGAACGACGCGGCGATAGCGCGGCAGGGTGCTTCCCAGTAGTCGGCCTCGGTTGCGAGCGGCGCTGCGGTGGTGGCGCTCGCAGGGTTCGCGTCGTCCGTTGTGCCAAAGCTGCTGGCCGACGCGCCGGCTTCCGATGCCCGGTTGTCGTCTTCGGCGCTGCGCGAGGCCAAAGAGCCGCCGCGCGAGAAAACCAGCAGGATGACGACGTACACGAACACAATGGCCAGCGACGCCGCCTGGAAGGCCTGGGGGTGGGAGGCAGTCGCCGCCGCCGCGCCCGCCGCCAAAAGCGCCCCGGCCAGATGGCCGAATACGGCTACGAGCCGTGCTCCGGCGGCGGCCCGCAGCTGGCGATGGCGCGTGCGCACGATATCCAGGGAGATGAGCCAGATGAGAATCTCGAACAGGATGGTTCCGACATCGGCCAAAACAGAGCTTGCGCCCGGCACGGCCGCATCTATCACCGGCCCGAGCAGGAAGGCAGCGCAAACGCATACGACGGCCGCTTCGAACAGGGAGCGGGCACCCAGCGCCGGCAGGCAGCGCGCCGCCGCAGCCACGACGACAAGCACAATGAGGGCCGCGGCCAGTCCGATGGAGTTGCCCGGGGAGGCTCCTGTGCGCAGGTAGCCGAGCATAAGCCCCGTGGCGGCGATGCACAGAAGCGCTTTCGCCAGCTCGCTGCGGCGCGACCACAGCGCGACGGGGAATGTCTGCGCCTCTTCGCCCCGCTCGCGCGCCTCCGCGGCAGCAGGAGCGCTCGCATTCTGCAGTGTCCCCTCGTCGCAAGCGGCCAAACTGGTCAGCATCCGCCGGACAAGGGTTACGGCGATGGCGCAGCCTCCCGCCTGACAGATGACGCCCAGGGCCAAGGCTGCCTCTCCGGACACCGAGGCGCCTTCCAGCACCGCGCGCAGCAGATATTCAACGAAGAAGGCGCCTGCCAGCCCCAGAGCCGCCGTCTTACCGGCACCGACCGGAGGCATGGCGGCGAACAGCAGCAGCGTGGCGATGGTGAGGGGCGGGCCCACGCACTTCACCAGAAAGACGAAGGCCATCAAAGGTCCTTCTCCGCTTAGGGAGCAGAGGACAAGCCCCGCAGAGCCTGCGATGAGGCAAGCAGCGCCCAAGGCAAGCGCTGCGATGAGGGCCTTGAGCACCCGCGTCCGATGGGTGTCGGCGCGCTCGCTTCCACGTAGCGCCGCGCAGGCCACCAAAAAGGCAATCAGATAGGCCGCAAGAGATAAGAGGCGGATGGAAAGGTAGCCCTCGGGCAGCGGTGCCAGTGCGAGCATCGCGTAGTCGCATGTCCAGGCCCCCAAGAACATGAGGATGAGACAGCATGCCGCCGGCAGCGGGGCGCGCGCTGCGTCGAGCCGCTTGAGGGCTGTATCGGCCACGGCCCCTCCCCTCTGTTCGTTGTTTTTAGCGAAACCCCAGTATAGCGCATTGTTTTCAGTCTTCACACCTCTTTTGGGTGGGAAGGTGGGCGCCTGGGAAAACACCCATGGCGGGCGTGGGTGCGCACTAAGCGTCACGGTAAGGTTTTGCTGCCCCGCCGATGTGCGGGTATGAGAGCCGGCACAGAAAAGGGAGGGCCGGCGCCAAGCCAAGGAGGGATCCTCAATGAGCAATATCGCGAAGAATACCGAGACTGCTTTCGCCCCCACGGGCACGCCTCATCTGACGCGCCGCGGGTTTGTGGCAGGTGCAAGCGCCCTGGGCGTTCTGGCAGCGCTGGGCGCGGCCGGATGCGCTCCGCAAAGCGGTCCGCAGGACGCAGCCTCTGGCGAAGAGGGTGAGACCGAGGACTTCGACGCCGTTATCGTCGGTACCGGCGGCGCAGGCCTGTCGGCTGCCATTGCCGCCTATGACAAGGGCCTGACCAACATCGTCGTTTTGGAGAAGATGGCCGTCACCGGCGGCAACACCAACTACTCCTCCAGCGGCATGAACGCCTCGGAGACCAAGTTCCAGAAGGAGCAGGGCATCGAGGACAGCAACGCGCTGTTCGCCCAGGAGACGCTGGACGGCGGCCACAACACCGGCGACGAGGAGCTCGTGACGTTCATGTGCGACAACTCCGCCGACGCCATCGACTGGCTGGACAGCCTGGGCATCAAGCTGGACAACATCACGTTGACCGGCGGCATGTCCGTCACCCGCTGCCATCGTCCCACCGACGGCTCGGCTGTAGGCCTGACACTGGTGCCGGGACTCGTGGCCGCGGCCGAAGAGCGCGGCATTCCGCTGCGCATGAACTGCGAGGCCAAGGAGCTCGTGGTGAACGACGGCGCCGTTGAGGGCATCAAGGTTGAAGAGAAGGGCAAGCCCAAGACGCTGAACGCCCGCGCGGTCATTCTGGCCACCGGCGGTCTTGGCGCCAACCAGGAGATGGTGACGAAGTACCGTCCCGATCTGGCCGGCTATGTGACCACCAACCAGCCGGGCGCCACGGGCGACGGCTACCTCATGGCCGAGGCTGTGGGCGCCGAGCTCGTGCAGATGGACCAGATTCAGATTCACCCGACGGTCGAGCAGGAGACCTCCACGCTCGTGGCCGAGGGCGTGCGCGGCGGCGGCGCCATCCTGGTGAACGCCGAGGGCAACCGCTTCTTCGACGAGATGTCCACCCGCGACAAGGTGTCGGCAGCCGAGCAGGAGCAGCCCGGCGGCTTCGCCTGGTGCGTGTTCGACCAGCAGGTGTACGACAACAACAAGGCTATCGCGAAGTACGACAAGTCCGGCATTGTGGTGACCGGCGCTGATGTGGCCGATCTGGCCTCGCAGATTGAGGTCGACCCCGCAGCGCTCCAGGCCGCAGTGGATGCCTACAACGCCATCACCACCGACGGCGCCACCGACGAGTTCGGCCGCACCGAGGGCTGCATCGCCTTCGCGCCGGGCGCCATGTACGCCATCAAGGTGGCCCCGGGTATTCACCATGCCATGGGCGGCATTCGCATCAACGCGAGCAACCAGGCGCTCGATGCTGAGGGCAACCCCATCCCGGGCCTGTACGCGGCCGGCGAGGTGACCGGCGGCATCCACGGCAACAACCGCATCGGCGGTAACGCCGTGTGCGACATTGAGGTGTTTGGCAAGAACGTCGGCGAAGTGGTGGCCGCCGCGTTGGCCTAGGCATCGAAGGCTTCGGGAGTCCGGGAGTTCCCTCCCCCTCCCGGCTCCATTTCCTCGCAAGCGGGACGTCGTGCAGGCGTCCCGCTTTTTGCGTGGGCGCGGGGTGGCGCAAGTAAGCGCTCCAAGGCTGTGACCTGGGGTTTGCAACTGGCAGGCGCCTGAAAGTTGCGGAAATTGATGCCGGAAGTTGGTAGAATGCACCTTGTGCGACGGATAAAGTTTGGCTCGTTGATTCCGTTCCACTACTGAAGAAAGCAGACAATCATGAGCTTCCGTGAAAACCTTCAATATCTGCGTGCCACCCACGCTATGACCCAAGAGCAGCTGGCTCTCATGCTGGGGGTGAGCCGCCAGTCGGTCACCAAGTGGGAGGCTGAGCGCTCCTATCCTGAAATGGACAAGCTGCTGAAGATGTGCCAGATTTTCGACTGCACCCTGGACGACCTCGTCCAAGGCGACCTTACCACCAAGGCTCCTTCGTCGGCCGCGCAGGCTCGGGCCTCTGTCCTGCGCGCTGCTGCTGGCGGACCCCCTCAGGACGTATGCGGCTATGACGAGCACATGCGTTCCTTCGCGTGGAAGATTTCCTGGGGCGTGCCCGCCATTCTCGTCGGCACGGCGCTGCTTATTGCCATCGAAGGCTGGGCCGAAGCGAACGCGCCCTCGCTCGAGGCCCTGGGTCTCATTCCCTTGTTTGTGGGCATTGCTATCGGAGTAGCTTTCATCCTCGTGGCCGCCTTCCAGCATACGGAATTCCAGCGCAGCCACCCCTATATCCAGGACTTCTACACTGCCGAAGATCGCCAACGTACCCAGCGAATGTTCGCTTGTTTGCTGGTGGCGGGCATCTCGCTTATCTTCGCAGGCATCGTGGCGGTGGGGCTTACCGACGGAATGGATGAGTTCACGCAGATGGAGATGACTGCCGTCATGATGGGCTGCATCGCGGCAGGGGCCTGGTGCATCGTGTATGGCTCCATAATGCTGAGTCGCTTGAGCATTGCCAATTACAACGAGGCCCGCGAGCAGGCGCTTGCCGAAAGCGACGAGGGCAAGGCTATCGTGGGATCCGATGCCGCCGCGCTGCGCGCCATGTACACCGACGAGCAGATTTGTGAGCTGCTTGGCGTGACTGAGGCCAGCGATGGGGAGATCGAGCGTGCTCGGGCTCGCATCGAGCGCAAGCGCCGCAAGGACCAGATAGCGAGCGGCCTGTGTGGCATCGTTATGATCGTGGCCACCATCGCCGGCCTAGTTATGCTTTTTGTTCCCGGCTACCAAACGCCGTTCTTCTGGCTGGCATGGGCAGTCGGCGGCCTTCTGTGCGCGGTCGTTGCCATTGCTGTGGACATCTTCATCAAGGACCAGCCGAGCCGCTGACCAGCGCGAGGCATGCCTTACAGCGCCTCGGCGATAACCTCGGCCAGGCGCTTGATGCCGTCGCGAATGGTTTCCTCGTCAGCATTGGTGAAGTTCAGACGCATGGTGTTGCGCTTGCCGGGCTCGGCGTAGAAGGGGTCGCCCGGCACGAAGGCCACGTTGCGTTCGAGGGCTTTGTCGAACAGGTCCATGGTGGAGATGCCCTCGGGCAGGGTTGCCCACAGGAACATGCCGCCCTCGGGCTTGGTGAACGACACGCCCTCGGGGAAGTATTCCTCCATGGCGTCGGTCATCGCCGCCGCCTGGGTGCGGTACAGGTCGCGAATCTTCACCAGGTGCTCGTCCAAATCGTGATGGGTCAGGTAGTCCAGAATGACGAACTGCGAGAACACGTTGGTGTGCAGGTCGGCGGCCTCCTTGGCGGTGTTGATTTTCTTCAGCAGCTCGTGGTCTTTCGTGAGCAGGTACCCCATGCGGAAGCCCGGAGTGACCGTTTTCGAGAACGAGCCCATAATCACGCCGTGGGGCAGGGCCGTACCGCCGATGTAGGGCAGCGACTCGCCTTCGAAGCGCAGCTCGCCGTAGGGGTCGTCTTCCACCACGACGATGTTGCGGTTGGCCAGCGCCTCGCGCACCTGGCGGCGACCCTCGGCGGAGTAGGTGAGGCCCGTGGGGTTCTGGAAGTTCGGGATGAGGTAAATCATCTTCGCGCCGGCGTCCAAAGCGGCGTTCAGCTCGTCGATGTTCAGGCCGTCTTCGGTAAGCTCTACCTCGCGGAATACCGGCTGGTGCAGCGCGAAGGCCTGAATGGCGGCCAGGTAGGTGGGCTTCTCCACAATGACGCCGTCGCCCTTATCCAGAAGCACCTTGCCCAGAAGGTCGAGCACCTGCTGCGAGCCGGTGGTGATGAGCACGTCGTCGGCCACGTAATCGGTGCCGAAGCGCTTGTTGTAGCGGTTGGCGACCCACGCGCGCAGCCCCTCGAGGCCGGCTGTGGCGGAGTACTGGAAGGCCTCGGCGCCATGTTCGCTTACCACGCGCTGCATCGATTCCAGCAGCTCCTCCTGGGGGAAGGAGATGGGATTCGGCAGACCGCCGGCGAAGGAGGTGACGTTCGGGTCGGAGGCCGCCTTCAGGATAGCACGCACGAACGACGGCGGGGTGTTGGTGATGCCGTCGGAAAGAAGCTCGTCGATGGGGAAGTCGCCGGTCGCTTCAAAGGTTTCGGCCGCGATGGTCTCTTGGGTCATGGGGTTGCCTCCGCTCGGTTGGAGAGCGCTTCGTCGGTGCGTTGCGTTCAAGGATTATCGTACCGCTCCATTTTTCCACGAACCTGCCCCCGTACAACCGTTATTTCGGTTTACGTGTTGAACCCCTCCGCAAGAGCGGCAGTTTCGCGGCCGGAAAAGGTTCATCGGACAGCTTTTGAGCTCTACGGGGCTCTTTGTTGGTGAAGAGGCAAAAAGTGGCTTGGAATTCACGATTCTTTGACCAAGTTGCCCCGACACAAAGTTAAGCGTAATGTGCGACCTGGGGAAATGGGCGATAAATGCGTGCCGTCTTCCTCTATTTCGCGGATTTCGGTCAGAGAATCGTGAATTCCAAGCCACTTTTTCGCGATTGCGCCAAGGTTCCAAGGTTCAGGTGCAAGCAAGTTCAATGGTAAGATGCGCTCATGTGCGGACGATGCGTCATAGTAACTTTCGACGAAGTGCTCGAAGTGATTCAGCGCATCGAGGTCTATGCTCCCATCAGTCCCGAAGCGGATTGGCCCGCGCGTCGACCTTCCCAAGCGCTCGAGGCATTTCCGAACAGTCTGGTTCCCGTCATGGTTCCTACCTTCGACACGGCTCGTCCCTTCGGCGGCTTTGAGCCCGGCTCGCTCGAGGCGCGCAACCTCGCTTGGGGGTTCGAAGAGTCGTGGAGGCCCGGCGTGGTGTTCAACACGCGTATCGAAAGTGCCGCGAAGCCCACATGGCGCGAGTCCATGGAGCATCGCCGTTGCGTCATTCCCGTTACGAGCTTCTTCGAAACCCACGAAAGCGAGAAGGTACCCTCGCCGCGCACCGGGCGGCCCGTTAAGCGGCCCTATCGCTTCGAAGTTCCTGGTGAGAGCATCGTGCTTATCGGAGGAATTTGGCGCGATGGCCGCTTTTCCCTGGTGACCACCGAGGCCAACGCCGCTATGGCTCCCATTCACCACCGCATGCCGCTCGTGCTGCGCCAAGAAGAACTGCCGCTGTGGCTCGGCCCCGATTACGCCCGCTTAGCCGACCGTTCCGCCATTCCTCTGAATGCAGAGCCTGCCGACGCGAGCGGCAAGGCGTCCGGGTCGGCAGGCGATGAACTTGGTCAGCAATCGCTGTTCTAGCGGGTTTCTCGTTAGCTCGGCAGTTTTTAGGGACGGGCTTTGAAGCCTTCGGGCTTCTTGGCGGATGGCGGCGCGCTTTTCCTTGCGCTCGCCCAGCAGCTGTGCGGCACCGTGTTTTGGACAGGAGCTTGTGGGCTAGAACCGTTCTTTGTGCACTTTGGCGCGCAGGGCTTCGTCGAAGGGACGGGGCTTGGCGGGAGATTCGGGCATGCCGAGGGAGAGGATGGCCTCGAGCTGGTACGGTGCCGGGAAGCCCAGCAGGTTCGCGACGAATTCGTGGGTGGACCGACCGTCGGCGGCCACGCGCATGCGACCTTGAATCCAGCAGCTGCCCACGCCGGAAGCCGCCGCTTCCAAGTGCATGTTCGCCATGACGATGGAGCAATCCTCGATCCAGGTGTCGGACTGTGTCGGATCGGCCACGACGACGATGGCGGCATCGGCGCCCGTCAGCATGGAAGCTCCCTGCTCGCGGCATTCGGCCAGTGTGTCCAGCATGGCGCGGTCACGTATCACGATGAGTTCCCATGGCCGGCGTGAACGCCCCGAAGCCGATCGCAGTCCGGCTTCCAGAATGCGATCGAGCAGCGCCTGCGGAATCGGCTCGCCGACATAGCGGCGCAGGCTGCGGCGGCGTGCCATGGCGTCAAGCACGTCCACGCCGCTTTGAGGTGCGAACTCGGCCTTGTTCGGCAGAATTTCCAGCCAGCAGCCATCGGGGTCTTCGATGAAGTACAGCCCCATAGCCTCGTTCACGTGGCAGATGCAGCCCATTTCCTCGTGGACCGCGCGGGCCGCCTCGTAGTCGTCCACGGTGAAGGCCAGGTGCGAATCTCGGCCGCCGTTGTCGTAGGGCTCGGTGCGCCCGCGGTTCCACGTGAGCTCCAGCTGGAAACCCGAGGCGCTATCGCCCATGAACACGTTGGTCCACGAGCCGTCCTCGGGCCCTATGCGGCGAATCACCGACATCCCCAGCGCCTTTTCGTAGAAGGCGATCGACTTCTCCAAATCCAGCACGTGCAGACAGCGATGAATTGCCTTTCCGTTCATGGTGTTCCTTTCTGAGAAATGCTCCGAAGGTCTCGATAGTTTTGCCGAAGCGTAGCACAAGCCAGCGCGCGCGGGGGCAACGCGTGGCCGCCGCGGCTTGGCGTCATCGCTCAGTTTCAGCGTGCAAGCCGGCGCGCGCAGGGTAATGCGCGGCCGTTGCGGTCTCAGATTTGGAGAAGGTGTTTTTTGACCCAGCGGAGTACAGACTCTGTTGGCATGAGCCATTAAAGAACATATTCCAAAACCTGGAGAACGGCGCCGGGCTTGTGGCGCCTCCTCCACGTCCCCCCCCCCTATGCTTCTCGCTCCTCACCACAGCGCTGATCGTTTTTAGCTACGATCCCAATCGCGTCGCCAGTTGCCAAAGAGGGGGCGCTCAGCGACAATAGGCCCCTCAAACTTAAAATCCCCCCAAACGCTCTTCGCCGAACGGAAACGGGGAGCAAACCCGGTCAGAAAAGAGAATCCGCCATGACCACCGACAGCCGCAAGCAGATGAAGGAAGCCTACCGCGAGCGCCGTCCCGAGATGGGCGTGCTGTACTTCCGCTGCACGGTAACGGGCGAGACATTCCTCATGGCTGCAACCGACATTCCCGCGAAGTTCAACCGTCTGCGCTTCCAGCTGGCCGACGGGCTGTGCCCCAACAAGCGCCTGCAAGAGCTGTGGAAGCAGCACGGCGAGGAGGCCTTCGAGACCGGCACCGCGAAGGCGCTGAAGTACGACGACCCCGCCGCCGACCACACCGAAGACTTGGAAATGCTGCTGGCGCTCTGCCTGCTGGACGACCCTGCCGCCCAGCGCCTCTGGAAGTAGCGTCTCGGCTTGCTTTGCCAAGCACTAACGGGGCGTCGGGGAGAAGAGGAGCGTAGGCCATGAGAAGCGTTTTGATCGTAGAGGACGACCGGGAGCTTGCCGAGCTGATGCGGCGCGCCTTCGAGGCGCAGGGCATCGCCGCACGCGTTGTCCACACTGCCGAAGATGCCTACGACATCCTCGCCACCTCCGTTTTCAACTGTCTGATTGTCGATGTCAACCTGCCAGGGGATGACGGTTACGTGCTCTGCCGCAACCTCCGAGAACGCAGCGGCGTGCCGGTGGTGTTCGCCTCGGCGCGCATAGAGCCCGATGCCCGCATCCGTGCGCTGGAGGAGGGTGGCGACGCCTATCTCTCGAAGCCTTTCAGCCTCAGAGAGCTGCTCGCCCAAGTGAAGGCGCTCATGATGAGGCCCGATCGCAAGCAAGAAGGAGAATCGGCAACCCTCGTGGCCGGCCCCTTCCAACTGGATTTTGACGCCCGCACGGTTAAGAAGAACGGCCGGGAGGTAAGCCTGTCCCCGAAGGAGTTTCGCCTGGCTGAAACCCTCATGCGCAACCCCGGCAAGAGCCTCTCCCGCGATGCCCTTCTCGCAGAAGTGTGGGGCGCCTTCGCTGAGCTTGAGCCGCAGACGGTGTCGGTGCACATGAGCTGGCTGCGATCTAAGCTCGAGGACGACCCGTCCCATCCCATCTATTTCAAGACCGTTCGCGGCGAGGGCTACCGCTTCGATACCTTCACGGAAGATTCCCACCAATGAAGCAGGGGGCGCGTTTGAAGCGATACCTGCTCTGGAGCGTGGCGCTTTCGGTCTCCGTGGTGATCATCGCTGCCACGACAAGCGTTTTCGTCGGCACATCCGAGGACAATGGCCTGATTCGGGAGCAGGTGCTCGAGCTCAATCATGTTCGGGAAGAGCTGAAAGCCGACGCGGATGCCACCGCTGAAGCCGTTCGCGAAAGGGCGGATGCAGCGCTTGCCGAATCTCAGGACGCATTGCGCGAGGCCGCCACCGCCGAGGAAAGCACGGCTACGCTCGCCATTGCAGCCATGGCGCTTGTCTCTATTGTGGCAATCTGCGCGATGGCCCTCTTCCTCTACCGGTCGGTAGCGCGCCCGTTCGTGAAGCTGGAAGACTTCGCCGAAGAGGTGGCGGCGGGAAACCTCGATGCCGCCCTGCGCTTCGAGCGCGCCAACCCTTTCGGGAAGTTCACGTGGGCCTTCGACCACCTGCGCCAGGAACTGAAGCGCGCCCGCAAGGCGGAGGAGCAGGCCAGCGAGTCCCACAAGACGACCCTCGCGTCGCTTTCCCACGACCTGCGCACGCCGCTCGCCTCCCTTCGCGCCTACGCCGAGGCCCTCGATATGGGGCTGGCTACCTCCGAAGCCGAGCGCGCCGAATACGAGCACGCGATCATGCGCAAGTGCGACGAGGCCTCCTCGCTTGTGGAGGACCTCTTTCAGCACGCCCTCGCCGACATGGGCCGCATTCAGGTTGAGTGCGCGCCTGTCCAGGCGTCTTCTGCTCTCGGGTCATGCGTGAGCGCCTATGCGGGAATCGCGCCGATATCATGCGCGCGCCTCGACGATGCCCTGATCGAGGCAGATGAGGCGCGGCTCGTGCAGGTGGTGGGAAACCTCATCGGCAATTCGCTGAAGTACGCACGGGGCTCAGCGGTGCAAGTCGAAGGGGTTGCGCACGAAGGCACCTACACCGTGACGGTGCGCGACTTCGGACCAGGCATCCCCGCCAGCGACCTGCCGTTTGCCGCGGAGCGGTTCTACCGCGGCTCGAACGCAGCCGATGAGGCGGGCTCGGGACTCGGCTTGTTCATTGCGTCCTACCTGGTAGAACGCATGGGAGGACACCTGCACCTCGAGAACGCTCGCCCCGGCCTTCGGGCGAGAATCGAGCTGCGCATCATCGGATGACAGCCGTTTGGGACTTTGGGTCGCGCGTGCTCGCTTCCCCTTCTGGGGCCTTAATGACTCCTTAATGTCCGCCCTCCTAGGATAAGGCGCAGGCAAGGCACCGAACGAGAAAGGCCAATCGCTATGGGCGAAACCCTCTTGAAAACTAGAAGGCTCTCGAAGACCTACGTTGCCGACGGCGTGCAGACGCACGTGCTGGGCAGCGTAGATTTGGAACTTTACCGCGGCGACTTCACCGTCATCATGGGACCGTCGGGCTCCGGCAAGTCGACGCTGCTCTACTGCCTCTCGGGCATGGACAAACCCACGGCGGGCTCGGTCATTTTCGAAGGGGAGGATATCGCCCAGGCGAGCGAGGACGAGCTGGCGAAGCTGCGCGCGCAGCGGTTCGGCTTCGTGTTCCAAGCGGCGAACCTGGTGAGCAACCTCACGCTGCTCGAGAACGTGGCGGTGCCCGGCTACCTCAAGTGCGGGCGAACCGCCAAGCAGACGAAGGCGGAAGCGGAACGCCTCATTGCCCGCATGGGCTTGGAAGAGGTTGCCGCGCACCTGCCGAGCCAGGCATCGGGCGGCCAGAAGCAGCGCTGCGCCGTGGCGCGGGCGGTGGTGAACGAGCCCGCCATCATCTTCGCCGACGAGCCCACCGGCGCCCTCAACCGGTCGAACAGCTTGGAGGTGCTGGACCTCTTGAGCGGCATGAACGCGGAGGGCATCAGCGTCCTCATGGTCACCCATGATGTGCGCAGCGCCATACGCGGCAACCGCGTGCTGTACTTCGAGGACGGCGCCGTACGCGGCGAGCTGGAGCTTCCGGTATGGGATGCAGCTGAGGCGACCGACGAGATCTACGTCCGCGAGCGAGAGGCCATCGCCAATGCGTGGCTGTCCTCGCTTTCCTGGTAGGTGATTCCCATGGAGCCACTGCGTACCTTGGTAAAGGCAGGCTTGCGCGCCGAAAAGGGCACGTTTATCGGGCTTGCCATCCTGCTCTTCTTGTCCGCCCTGGCGCTCACGTTCACGATCAATTTGTTCGTTGACCTGTCGGAGCGCGAAGGGGTGCTTCTGGATGAGGTGGGGTCGGGAGATATGTTTGCGCAAGACCTGCCGCAGAAGCTGAACGATGAGGCCATCGCGGAGATAACTGCACTGCTGGAGGTTCAAGAGGTGCAGGTAACCGAAGGGTTCTCGGCATCAACCCGCTACGAAAACGCCGAGGGGCGGGAGCTTCGCGAGGCGACGCTGTCCTCTTCGAACATCTACGAGGCCTGGGGCACGTCGCTTGACTTCAATGTGGTCGGCAACGATTTCCAAGGCTACGTGAACGACGAGGCGGGCCCCGGACCGGGCGAGGCGTACGTACGCACGGCGTGCAAGACGCTCTTCGGTCTGGATGTAGGCGACTACCTCGTGATGAGTTTCGGCGACCGGGAGGAGCGGCTGCGCGTAGCCGGGTTCTTCGAGGACCCGCAGTGGGGCTCTCCCTTCTTCGAAACGGCGCGGGCCCTTGTCTCAAAGGCCGACTTCGAGCGCCTGCTCGCGTTAGCGGAAGCATCGGCGAAGGAGGCCGAGGCAGACGGCGAGGACGCGAGCATTGTCTCCATGGGAAGCACGCCCTACCCCATCGCGGAAATCAACGTGCTCCTGACGCCCGACGCTCGGGCGCAGGGCATTACCGGCGTGGATCTGGTGCGCATCGTTGCCGAAGAGACCGCGTGGGGTGCGGGGGCAGACACGCTCTCGGCACGCGAGACGTTCACGGGATACATGCTTATGGTGGTGCAGGTGATGTCGGCGATTTTTGGCGCCTTCTCGCTTTTGCTCTTCGTGGTGGCGCTGATTCTCTGCATCCACACGGCAGCCGCTGCCATCGAGAGCGGGTACGCTAATTGGGGAATCCTGAAGGCGGTGGGCCTTCCCCGCAAAACGCTGCGCCAGGCGCTGTTTCTGCAATACGCCCTTTGCGCGCTTGTTTCCCTAGCAGCGGGATTTCTCGCCGGGTGCCTCTCGGCCCCTGCGCTTTGGTCGTCGTTTCTGCTCATCACGGGCATCTTGGTGCAGAACCCCTCGTTTCCTGTGGCCTCCCTTGCCTGCTGTGGTGCACTGCTCGCAACGCTCTGTCTCTGCGTCCTTGTGAAAGCGCGCAAGATCGGGCGCATCAGCCCGCTTGCGGCGATGCGCCAGGGCAAAGACGATATCCGCTTCGCGCCCCGAGGCGCAAGCGGCATCGGCGGGAGCCGCCTGACGGCATCGCTGGCATGGCGCGCCATCGTGTCCAAGAAAGGACGCTACCTGGGGCTTGGGGCGTGCTCGCTTTTGCTGTGCGCGTTCATTGCGCTCTGCTTTGGAATCGGCGGCGCTACTGAAGATGACGATAGCGTTTACCAGACCTTCGGTGTGTGGAAAAGCGATGCCTCGGTGGCGTTTGAAGAGGAGGACGTGGAGCTCGACGATGTTCTGGCCGCGATGGAGGAAGTCACGCCCATTGCGCGCGTGTGGCAGGAGGGTGCCACCATGGTCAACGTGAACGGCGGCGCTCACACGTTCGTGGGGCTTTCCGACATCGACGTCATCGACGATGCCTCGATGATTGCGGGGCGCAAGCCCATCCATAACAACGAGGTGCTGGCGGGACTCACCTTCGCGCGCTCCTTGGGGCTTGATGTGGGAGACGAGTTCGTGGTGGCCGGCCCGGATGGAGCAGAGAGGCGCCTTATGGTGAGCGGCGTGCTGTCCACCATTCTCAACGGTGGGGATGGCATTGTAATGACCTACGATGGCGTGAAGGACTTGGCGGGCTCAAGGCTCACGGGCGGCGATGGCTCGTGGCAGATCCAGCTGGCGAACCCCGATAAGGCGGGCGAAGCTGTAGAAGCGGTGAGTGCGCGCTTCGGGGAGAGGGTAGACACCGAAGATACCGGGCTTTTCGGGACTTCGACGGATATGCTGCTGCTCATCAGGAGCATGTTCACCATGATCGGATATGGCATGGCCGCGTTCGCCGTGGTGATGGCCTGTGTTGCGGTGATGCTTGTGAGTCGGCGCATGTTGATATCCGAGCAGAGGGATTTGGGCGTGTACCGCGCGCTCGGATTCTCGGTGCGCTCGCTGCGTGCGTCGTTTTCCCTGCGGTTTCTGGCCGTGGCGCTGGCCGGGGCACTTGTGGGCGCGGTTTTGGCCATGCTCTTCGGAAGCAACATCACGGGAGCCTTGTTCGGACTGTTTGGAGTGGGTTCGTTCTCCATCCAGCTGCCGTGGTGGAAGGCAATCGCCATAGGCGCGGCGTTTGCGCTCGTGTTCGCCCTGGCAGCCTACGGGTTCTCGCGAAGCATCCGACACGTGAGCATCCAGGAGCTCGTTGCGGAATAAAGGCTTCGAACATCGCGCACTAGGAGAGAGAGAGGAAGATCTTCTCGCTCCTCATGAAAACGACCCCGCCAGAAGGCGGGGTCGTGAGCGTTCATGGAGCGGGCGACGGGACTCGAACCCGCGAATACAAGCTTGGGAAGCTTGGGCCTTACCACTTGGCGACGCCCGCATGCGTGAAGCGAATTATAGCGCACCTTTTCGCTCTCGGGAAGAAACACACATTCCGCAGGCGCATCGCCCGTGGCTCAGCGGCGAAGGCAAGCAGCGCCCCGCTGCGGTGCGTTGCCAGTAATCTACCTCCCCGGCATGAACAGCTTCAGCAGCTTCATCTTGCTCTCGTTGAACGGCGGGTTGCGGATGCCGGTTTCAATGAGGGTCGATTTCTTCATGGTGGACTGGTAGTGGGTGAAGGCATCGAAGCCCACCTTGCCGTGGTAGGCGCCGATGCCGGAGTTCTGCACGCCGCCGAAACCCATGCGGTTGCTGCTCGCGTGGATGACCACGTCATTGATGGTGGCGCCGCCGCAGCGGATCGCCCTGAGGATGCGCTGCTGGAAATCGCGACTTTGGGAGAAGACGTAGCACGCTAGCGGGTGCTTGATGGACCGCACGATGGCAAGCGCCTCGTCGAGGTCGCGCCAGGTGATGATGGGCAGCGCCGGCCCGAAAATTTCCTGGTTCATGAGTGGGTCGTCGATGGTCACGCCGGTTACGGCTGTCGGCTCAATCTGCAGTGTGTCGGCATTGCGGCCTCCGCCGAAGGCGATTCGCGTTCCCTCGGGACGCTCGTCGATGAGCTTGCAGACCATGTCGTAGTGCCTCTGGTTGATCATGCGCGGGTAATCGGGACTCGCCAGCACGTCGGCGCCGTAGTACTTGTGCACCCACGCTTCCAGTTCTTCCACGAACTGGTCCGCTACGTCTTCGTGCACGAGCACGTAGTCGGGACCGACGCAGGTCTGCCCCGCGTTCAGGCATTTTCCCCAGGCGATGCGCTGGCCGGCGCGGCGAATGTCGGCATCAGCGGCGATGAACACGGGGCTCTTCCCGCCCAGCTCCAGGGTGACGCTCGTGAGGTTCTGCGCCGCTGCGGCCATGATCTTTTTGCCGACGCGCGGACTGCCGGTGAACAAAATCTTGTCGAATTCCACCTGCAGCAGCCAGTCGTTCATTTCGCTCGCGCCGCGCCAGCAGTAGACGTAGCGCGGGTCGAACAGCTCGCGGCACCGGGTGCGCAGAAACGCCGAAGTATGGGGCGAGGCCTTGGAAGGCTTCAGTGCCACGCAGTTGCCGGCACCGATGGCATCGACGAGGGGGACGAGCGAGAGCTGCAACGGGTAGTTCCATGGCGAGAGCACCGCCGCTACGCCGTAGGGGCGGGGGTATACCGTGGAGGTGGACGGGAAGTGCGCCAGCGAGGTGGGCACGCGCCGCGGGCGCGCCCAGCAGCGCAGCCTCTTCAGGTAGAGGCGAATCTCGTCGTAGACCAGGCCGAGTTCGGTGGCATAGGCTTCGAAGGCGGACTTGCCTAGGTCGGCAAAGAGGGCGTCCAGCGCCTCGCGCTCGTGGGCAACCAGGTAATCCTGCAAGCGTCGCAGCTGGCGCAAGCGGAACGCGACGGGCAAGGTGGCGCCTGTTTCGAAGAAGGCCTGCATCTCGCTTATCTGGTTCTGGACGTCGGACACTGAGGTGGCCGCGCCATAATCGCCGGCCGCGGGGGCGGTTGTCCCGCCGCCGGCGGGGGTTCTGGGAGCGGCGGCGTTGGCGCCGGCGGCGTTGGGGTTGTCGGGTGTCTGGCTCATGGGAAATCCCTTTCTTGGAATCGTGAGCTTAACCTATCAGTAAGGCGGCTGTTTCCCCGTTGAGGGGGAGTAACCGTTACAATGATGTGGCCCTCAAAGCACGAAAGGAACCATGCCTTATGGCTGCAACGAAACTTACGCCGCCCTTCCAAACCTTTATCTTCGATTTGGACGGAACGCTGCTCGATACGCTGGACGACCTGGCGGTGCTCACCAACGACGTGCTCGCCGAGTTCGATATGCCGACGCACACGCGCGAGGAGATTAATTCCTACGTGGGCAATGGCGCGAAAGCGCTTATCTATCAGGCTGTGCCCGAGAACAC
Source organism: uncultured Adlercreutzia sp. (assembly GCA_947426355.1). GTDB lineage: Bacteria > Actinomycetota > Coriobacteriia > Coriobacteriales > Eggerthellaceae > Adlercreutzia. The sequence goes on from CANEDU010000011.1 coordinate 16,489, forward strand.
GCCGCAGGATGTGGCCGACGCGGCCCTCTCCCGTTGGAAAGAGGCCTACGACCTGTATCCGAACGACTTGACGCGCCCCTATCCAGGCATCGAGGATATGCTTGCCGAGCTGCGTCGTCGCGGCTGCAAGTTGGGGGTGCTCTCCAACAAGTTCGATCGCGGCGTGCAGTTCACCATGAATAAGTATCTGCCCGATACGGTGGATGTGCAGCACGGGGAGGATATCCCCAACGGGTTCATCCGTAAGCCCGATCCGCATGGTCTGCTCACGGTTATCGAAGAGCTTGGCAGCACGCCGGCGCGCACGGTGTACGTTGGCGACTCGCCGGGAGACATTCACGTTGCCCGCAATGCCGGCTGCTATGCGGTGGGCGTGACGTGGGGCTACCACGATCCGAGCGATTTCGTTGCCGAGGGTTGGGAGCCCGACGTGTTGGCCGACGATCCCGAGCAGATTCTCGCCCTGGCGCCCGAGGCTGTGTAGCTGCGCTGTGAGTCATCGGGCGAAGTCCATACTTCTTTGGGTGCTGGTCGCGCTCTGGGCGGCGGTCATCTTCTTCATGTCGGCCCACACGGGCAGCGACTTCGACGGCACGGGTCCCTTGGCCGCGATAAAGCGGTGGCTTGTGGGCTTGGTCGCTCCGGTGTTTGGTCCGGAGACCGACATCGTGAACGTGGCTGCGCACTTCACTGAGTACTTGGTGTTCGGCGTGCTGCTTTTTCTAGCCGCACGCCAGACCTGGCCCAGCGCGAAGACTGCGCAGCTTGCGCTCATCGCCATTGCGCTCGCAAGCCTTTATGCCGTAACCGACGAGTTCCACCAGTCCTTCATCCCCGGCCGCCTGTGCGACCCCGCCGATTGGCTCACTGACACTTTGGGCGCCGCCTTGGGAGCCAGTGCAGCGGCAGCGCTGTCCAGCGCAAGTTTTTCCTCTCATTTTCACGTTTTCCGCGATTGTTAGACATTCTCTCTTCGCGGCTACCGATTGCCGCCATCGCCAGATTGCTGTGACCTGGGGTTTCTTTCTGGAAGCAAGGCGCCCTTCACTCGCCGAGCCGTCTCCGGTGCCTCCGAATGTCTAACAATCACGCAATTTTTGCAAATAGCGCAGAAAAACTTCGCCCGCCGTTGAGAAACGATGAGCAGCGCGTGAATGACATCGACAAGGCCCAAGGCCGTACGCTGTATCGCCTGGCTCGCATCCTCGGCTGCTCTATAGACGACTTGCTGGAAAACCCGAACGCGTGAGTTGCGAGGCCTAAAACAAAGGGAGCGCCGTGGGCGCTCCCGGTAGCTACGATGCTGAGGGGCTATTCCGCATCCCCATACCCGTTGGGGTTGTGCGATTGCCAGCGCCAGCCGTCTTCGCACATGCGGGCCATGTCGTATTCGGCCACCCAGCCGAGCTCGTCGCGGGCTTTGCTTGCGTCAGCGTAGCACTCGGCGATGTCGCCGGGGCGGCGGTCCATGATTTCGTAGGGAATCTCATGGCCGCAGGCTGCTTCGAAGGCGTGAATCACGTCGAGTACCGAAGAGCCGTTGCCCGTGCCCAGGTTGAAGATGCCCACGCCGCGACGGCTGCCGTCCTCGGCGGGCTCGCCGGCCAGCGACCCAGGCCCGATAGGCTCGCCGGTGCCCACGCGCCCGGCCATCCAGTCGAGTGCCGCCACGTGTCCGCGGGCCAGGTCCACCACGTGGATGTAGTCGCGCACGCCCGTGCCGTCGGGGGTGGGGTAGTCGTCGCCGAACACGCCCACGCGCTCGAGCTTGCCCACGGCTACTTGGGCCACGTAGGGCAGCAGGTTGTTCGGAATGCCCTTCGGGTCCTCGCCGATGGTGCCGCTCACGTGGGCGCCGATGGGGTTGAAGTAGCGCAGCAGCACAACGTTCCACTCGTTGTCGCCCACGTACAGGTCGGTGAGAATCTGCTCCAGCATGCTCTTGGTCTGGCCGTACGGGTTCGTGGCGTTGTGCTTGGGGCAGCTCTCGGTGATGGGCACGAACTCCGGGTCGCCGTAAACCGTGGCGCTCGACGAGAACACGATGTTCTTGCAGCCGTGCTCGCGCGCCACTTCGGCGAGCACCAGGGTGCCGGCAATGTTGTTCCAGTAGTATTCCAGCGGCTTGGCCACGCTTTCGCCCACGGCCTTGAAGCCGGCGAAGTGAATGATGACATCCACCGGGTGCATGGTGAAGATGGTCTCAAGCGCTGCGCGGTCGAGGATGTTCGCCTCGTAGAAGGTAAGGGACGGGCCGGGCGTGACATCGGTGAGTTCGGCGCCGGCTACCGTTGCCGCGGCCTCGGCCAGCTCTTCGGAGGCCACATCGGCGAACACGGGCTCCACCCCGGCAATCTTGCCCACGCGGCGCACGGCCTCGCGACTGGAATTGCTCAGATCGTCCACGATAACCACCGCATAGCCGCGCTCCAGCAGTTCCACCACCGTGTGGCTGCCGATGAACCCGGCACCGCCTGTCACCAGCACGCAGGTCTGCGCGGGGTCTTTCGCCAACAGTGCATTCGCCATAGCAGTCTCCTTCGAGGGGTATCAAAAGCATTTTCTATACCCAGTATGGTACCAGCCTAGGGCTTGCTGCGCGAAAAATGGCTTCAAAAACGCGATTCTTTGACCGAAACAAGTCGAAGAAAGCACTTCTGTCATACGCGACCTGGGAAAACGTTGGGCAAGCGACACTGAACTCACCGCAGAGGGGCCGAAATGGTCAAAGAATCGTGATTTTCAAGCCAAAAACTCGCTTCGAAGAAGCATCAACTATAATCAGCGCAGTAGAAACTGCCGACAGGGTTCCGTTCTTCACGTAAGCAGCCCTGCCGTTTTTGCGAGCCCAAGAACTGGAAGGAACGCATCATGGCTGACATTCATTTCGGAACCGATGGCTGGCGCGCCATTATCGGGGAGGATTTCACGCCCGACAACTTGAACCGCGTCATCGCGGCGGCGGCGCGCATCTTCAAGGAGGAGGCCGTGGCTGCGGGGCGTGACGCCGATGCTCCGGGCGCGCTCATTGTCGGTCACGATTGCCGCCAGGATGCCCATGCCTACGCCGAGCTGGCCGCCCAGGTGGCCGCGGGCGAGGGCTTCAACGTGCTGCTCACGGAAGACTACTGCCCCACCCCCACCCTGTGCTGGTCGGTGGCGCACAACGACGATGCTGTGGGCGGCATTATGCTCACGAGCTCCCATAACCCTGCCGAGTATCTGGGCGTGAAGCTGCGCATGGCCGACGGCGGCGCGAGCCCCGCCGAGTTCACCGACCGCGTGGAAGCGGTGCTGCCGCCCGAGCCTACCGACGTGCTCGGCCCCTTCCAAACGGTCGACCTCATGACCGACTACCTGGCCGCCCTGCGCGAGCTGGTCGATGTTGAGGCCATTCGCAACGCCGGCCTGCGTGTAGTGTGCGATCCGCTCTACGGCGCCGGCCGCCACTACCTGGCCGACCTTCTGCGCGATATGGGCGTGGAAGTGGTGGAAATTCACAACGGGGAAGACCCCACGTTCGCGGGACTGCATCCCGAGCCCATCCAGCCTTGGGTGGACGAGGGCCTCGCCAAGGTGGGAGAGCTTGGCTATGACGCGCTGTTCATCAACGACGGCGACGCCGACCGCATCGCCGCCGGCGATTCCCGCGGCAACTACGTGAACGCCCACCGCATCATCACGCTGCTCACCAAGCACATGGTCGATCGCGGCGAGACGGGCCGCGTGGTGTCTACGGTGACCGCTTCGGCCATGCTCGACCGCATGTGCCGCAAGCTGGGACTCGAGCTGGTCAGCACGCCGGTGGGCTTCAAGTGGATCTACGGCGAGATGGAGAAGGGCGGTGTGATGATTGGCGGCGAGGAGTCCGGCGGCATCGGCCTTCCCAATCACGTGAAGGAGCGCGACGGCCTGCTCATGGCGCTGCTGCTCACCGAGTGCATGGCTCAGTCCGGCAAGGACCTCGGCACCATCATCGACGAGATGCTGGAAGACATCGGGCGTTTGGAATTCGCTCGCCGCGGCCTCTCCATCACTCCCGAGCAAATGGAGCGCTTCCGCGCAGAAACGGTGCCGAACTACACGGCCGATGAGGTGGCCGGCAAGCGCGTCATTGATGTGGACCGCCGCGACGGCGTGAAGCTTTTGCTGGAGGGTGATGCCTGGGTCATGATGCGTCCCTCCGGCACCGAGCCTCTGGTGCGCATCTACGCCGAAGCCGCCACCACCGAGGAGGTAAACGCTCTGCTCGACGCTGCCGAAGCGGTGGTCACGAGCCTTTAAGAGAGCCAAGAGCAAGTCTTTAGATGTAAGTGGCTGGGAACCAGAAGAGATTCCCAGCCACTTTTCTATGTATCTAGCCCCGAAGAGCCGTCTCGTCTCGGTCCTTGCTTTTCCCTAAGCAGCTCAATGAGTTCTTCCCGTGACCTCACGTTTAGTTTTTTGTAAATGTTCTTCATATGGCTGCGTGCCGTGTTGCTCGATATGAATAGCACCTTTGCGATGTAGCTTGATGAATGGCCGTAGGCTAATTCTGCCAACACTTCCCCCTCACGTGGTGTGAGCTGATGCTCTTGAGCGAGGATTCTACAAACGTCGCCGAGATCAGGGGGCGTTGCGGTTGGAGCCAGCTCGTCTTCCGTCTCGGATCCTTTTACGTAGAGAATGATGCTGTAGCCGACAGCCACAACAGCAAGGATGAGGAAGATTGCTGTGGCTAGCCCGAGAACGACGCTTTTCGTTTCGTCTCCGAGAAAGCCGATAAGAAAGCCGAGTGCAAGTGCTGCAGAAGCGCTGAGAGTTGTTGCGCAGCAAGCGGAAACTAGAAGCCTGCTGTTTGATTTCTCGAAAAGAACCAGCTGCACCCAAAACGATATGGTAAGCAAAAGAAAATAAGCTTCCATAAAGTGGGGAAAGAAGGCTATCGACACCAACTCGATGGGAATCATTTTGACAAGAAATGCTATTACCGCGCATCCTGGGAGGCCGATATCAAAAATGAGAAAGAAAAGCTGATTGATTGTCCGCTTACGGTATTGAGCGAAAAAAAGAGAAACCGTGGCAAGAACGACGATGAGCGCGGCGATGGGAGATGAGAGTACGTATTCGCGCGAAAGCGGGTCGTGCGCCACGAATCCTGCCGTGAGCACGCAGATGAGGAGACCCAAAAAGGGAATAGAAAAAAGAAGGCTGCTCAGGCCGACATAGCCTTCGCTACTTTCCTTTGAGGCCGTCTTATCGTGCGTGCTGCTGGCGGACCCTCTTTGCTCGAAGAGCAACGTTCGATTGGCGAAAGAGCTTAGCGAACTGAAAAATGCGCACGCCATTGTTGCAGAGGGAGTGAGATGGGGGTTTGCTTTTGAAAAAGCGAAAAACAAAACGAAAAGTACGAAGCCTGTCGCGCTGCTGGCAAAAATGTCCCCGCGCGGAAAAGAAGCGAAGGCGCGGCACCAACAAGCGAGAACAAAAGGTAGGCTCAGGCCGCTAAGTGCGAGGGCTGCGAGAAGCGAAGGCTCGGCTGTTTCGCTACCAATTGTTCCCGCGAGCAAAAGGACAGCAGCGAGCGCCTGGCCCAAAACAACGGCAATCAGCGAGATGGCATTGTGCAAAGCTTGGCGGAAATGATGCGATACAACGAGCAGCAAGGCCCCTATGCAAATGCTTGCGATAAAAGCAAAGAGCGTGAATCCCTGGGGTATTGCGCTGCTGAGTAGCTCTGGCCTAATGGCAATGGTCAGCATGCCGAACGTTGAACAAGCTTGCAGGACGCCAGGAATTAGTTGTGGCCGCAGACGAGGCCGACCCTCTGATGAATTGCTGGCATCAGTCTCCTTCGCGAGTTGCGGCAGGAGATCGATTAATCGCGAAGACATAGTCCCTCCCTCAGTACTACGTAAAGGAAGTATGGCACAAAACAGTTTTAGCGCGATGTCCCTATCAGCGGCAAAAGCAAAATCACCCAAAGCGGTTAGATGCTGAACTGGGATTTTACCGTAATGTGGTGATTGTCCGGTCTCCCTCGCTGGGCGTATGGTCTTGATGCCGCGCCAATAACGGTGCGACTTGCGGCTTGGAAAGCTTGCAATCTTTCTAGGATGGAGAGGGAAAATCTATGAGCAAAACTAATATCGGCCCTTCCTTCGATCGGCGTAACTTCCTTAAGGGCACGGCTTTGGCAGCCAGCGGCGCCGCCCTGGCCGGTCTTGCTGGATGCGCCCCTTCGGGAGCAAGCGAAAGTGCCTCGTCCGAGCTTGCCTCGACGAGTTCAGAAACTGCTGCCGGTGTGGCTCCGGGCGAGACTGTGGCTGGCACCATTTGCGGTGAGGATTGGCTGGGCGTTATGCCCGAGATCGCTGACGACCAGGTTTCCGAGACCATCGACGTTGATATTGTCGTGCTCGGCGGTGGCCACGCGGGTTGCCAGGCCGCCCTGTCTGCCTCTCAGGCGGGTGCGAAGGTCGCCGTGGTTGAGGCTCAGCCCGAAGAGGAGTTCGTCTGCTTTGGTGACGACATCTGTGCCTACAATTCCCAATGGGTAACTGAGAAGGGCTTTGGCGGTTACGATTTGGGCGACATTACTGCTGAGTACTGCCGTCGCGGTCTCGGGCGTGTTTCTCCGGGCGTCATCAAGCTGTTCGTCGAGAACTCTGGCGAGATGTTCGACAACATGGTGTCCATCATGCCTGATACGACTGACATGCTCGACCTTGAAGGCGGTCGCTGCATTATTCAGATTGCTTACGGCAAGGATAAGGGTACCGACTATCCCATCGAACAGTCTGGCTATAAGGCGTGGGCTACTACGGTTCAGACCATTCAGACGGTCAACCCCACCGAGGTCATCCCGGGTCGCCGCCTTACGCGATTGACCGAGTTCGAGACCTATGCCCGCATGGAAGCCGAGCGTCTGGGGGCCCAGTGGTTCTGGAACGCAACGGCCGAGGCCTTGGCGCTTGATGGCGATGCGGTCGTGGGAGCCTATGCCAAGAAGGCCGATGGCAGCTATGTGAAGCTGAATGCCGCCAAGGGCGTACTGCTGGCCACGGGCGATTTCTCTGCCAACCCCCAGATGGTATGGAATCTTCTCACCGACGTTTCCGAGTGGGGTGCGCGTGTGGGCATGAAGGAAGGCGACATCTTTGGCGGCGGGCGCGACGGCGTGGGCCACAAGCTCGGCTGCTGGGCCGGTGGTGCAATCGAGCCGCATCCTCGTCCTACCATGAACATGATGGGCGGCGTGCCCGGCCCTTGGGGAACCTCGGCTTTCCTGACGCTGAATGCCAAGGGCAAGCGCTTTATGAACGAAGCTATGGCCCAGCTTTCCGGTGCTGCTGCTCTGCGCCAGCCTCTGGGCAACATCGCCTGCGTTACCGATGCCAACTACATGAAGACGGTTCAGGGCGCCGGCCTTGATCATGGCGCCCCCAACTGGGGATTTCCCCAGGGCATCGAGCGTATGCAGAAGGAAATGGACGCGCTTGTTCCCGGTCCGGACGGCGGCATGGTTAACGGCATCGGCATCGCTGGCGTGAACGAGATCAATACGCATAACCCGCTCGAAGAGCCCTATGGCAGCGAGACTGATGGCATGCCCAGCCAGGTGTTTATGGCGAATACGCTCGAAGAGCTCCTCGGCTATATGGGGTACGAGGGCGAAGCCCTTCAGACCGCTCTCGATGAAATCGAGAAGTACAATGAACTGTGCCGTGCTGGTCGTGATACTGACTTTGGCAAAGAAGCCGAGCTCATGATTCCGGTGGAGCAGGCTCCCTTCTACGGTGCCGTGCAGCCCAACGGCGGTACGACATCTACGGGTCTGGTTACTCTGGCTGGTCTCATCACCGACGAGAATCTTAACGTCATGAAGGCCGACCGTAGTGCTCCCATCAAGGGTCTCTATGCTGCTGGCAATACCGTTGGCCAGCGCTATGGCATGGCTTATGCCACACCGAGTGCGGGCAACTCCATGGGCATGGCTATGACCCACGGTTACATGGCTGGCAAGATTATGGCCGCTTTGTAAGAAACGCATTTCTCTGAGCTGTGCGGACGTTCGTCTGCACCAGCATATAAAGCCCCTGGCGAACTCCCTCCCATCGCTAGGGGCTTCTCTTCTCGCCGTATCCCTGCTACTATACGTTGATAACGTATAGCGAAAGGGGAGACCGTGACCGTTGTAGAATTACGCCGTGCGTCGGCTATGAGCCAGCGGGAATTCGCTGAGCATTATGGCATTCCCGTGCGCACGTTGCAGCAGTGGGAGCAGGGGAAAAGCTCCCCGCCTCCCTATGTGGTATCGATGATGGAAAAGCTGCAGCCTTCGAAAAAAGCTCCTGAAGCAAACAGGTTTTACATTCCAGAGAAAAGGCAATGGAAGGTGTGCATTGATGCGCCGTTCGAAAATTGCGAGCGAATTTACCCTATTCAGCAGCGCAAAGTTCGCGAACTTCTCGATGATGTAGTGCAGACTTCGGCCGTGAAGCGTGTCGTGATTTTTGGCTCGAGTGTCACGCAGCGGTGCCATCAAGGAAGCGACGTCGATGTGTATATAGAAATGAGCGAGGACATAAATCCCGTTCAGAAGTATCATGATTTCCCTTACGACCTTTGGACAAACTACACGGCAGACAATCGACTGAAGGCAAAGATTGCGGAACGGGGCGTGGTGGTTTATGGCGCATGAGCAAACGCTGTACGACAAGGCGGCTTCCAACCTAAGGAATGCACGGCTTGTGTTCGATAATCGGGGTGATGACGATGCGCAGCTAAACTTCGTTGGGTATCACTTGCAGCAGGCCACAGAGCTGGCCATCAAGTATCTTCTCGAGCAGTCGGGAGTCGAATATCCCAAAACGCACGATATCGATCAGCTCGTTCGCTTAGCCGCAGAAGCGGACGTCGCGCTGCTCCTCACTGAATATATAGAAGACCACGCGGAGATGTTCTCGCAGTGGGAGGCCAAGTCGCGCTATGTGATCGGGTACTCTATCGAGCAGCGCAAAATTGAGCGAGCGCTTGAAGAGGTCGATAGCTATCTCGCCGATATAGCCGCTAGGGAAAGAGCCGATATGGAGCATTCGCAAGAAGAGGGATAGAGCTGCTATGTTGGCGAAGGACGTACGGACTCAAGCCCTACCGCAGCTTTTTCAGCAAAGCCCACGCCCGCTGCTTGTCGGCGGGCGTTTTCATGAGGGTCTCGAAGTCTTGGAAGACGACGGCCGTGCGGCCGAGCAAACGGTTGGCTTCGTCCAAGGTAACTGGCGTGCGATAGGCGGCCGACAGCGTTTCGGCCGCAGAGGCATCCGTGGCCACAAGGGCTACGGGGTCGAGGCCTTCCACGATGGTGCGCACATCTTCAGCGCCGAGCTTCCCCTCGGCGGTTTCCATGGTTACCAGAGCCAATGGCGCCGCGCCGAATTCAAGACTCGCGGCCGATTTCTCCAGCGCCTCGCGTGCCGTTTCGCTTAAAGCGCTCGCGCTTACCGCAAGCAGAGTCGATGTCGGTGCGCCGGTCACGTGGCTTCCGTAAAGCATGAGCACGGATTCGCCCGTTACCTCAAACATGTTACTATTCACGGAAAAAATCACACTCCATCTTGCACCGCGCCAGCGGTCGCGATAAAACATTCCTTACTTTTATATAGTAGCAAACAGAAGGCCAAGCACACGGCTCGCAAAAGACCGGGCAAGGCAGTGTACGGGCCCTCGCGCTACGCAAGTCAAAGGAGGCTCCCATGTGCACCAACGGAGTTAACACCGGCCAGTTGGAAATGATGATCGACCAGATTGACGATCATATTAAGCTCGAGCGCCGCCACGCGCACGACTTGGGGCATCTGGCTTCGGACGCCGGGTTTACCACGGTAGGCGAGAAGCTGCACGATGTCATGCACCTGCTTGACGAGGTGCGCGCTGCCCTGGACGAGGCCAAAGACGCCATGGAAGACGACGCCACCGAGGCTGCCGGCTTCACCGTTGCCCGCGTTTAGGCGGCGCGGCTGATGAGCAACGACCTCGTTCGTTTCTCCGTCGCCATGCCCGAGAGCCTGCTGGTCGAGTTCGACCAGCTCGTGGCTCGGCGGGGTTTGGCGAAAAACCGCAGCGAAGTGGTGCGCGATTTGGTGCGCGATGCGCTCGTGGAAGAAGAGTGTTCTACACCGGGCGCTTTGGTCATGGGCACGCTCACCATCGTCTACGACCACCATTCCAACGACCTGCAGGAGAAGCTGCACACCATTCAGCACGACTATTTCGACACGATTATCTCCACCATGCACGTGCACGTAGACGAGCATATATGCCTGGAAGTCATCGTCATGCGCGGCGAGACGGGCCTGGTGCAAAGCGTGGCGAACCTTATCCTGGGCACGAAGGGCGTGAAGAACGGCAAGCTCGTGCTCACCACGACGGGGAGGCATCTGTAATGGCAGACGAGAAGGTAATGCTGGGCCACGGTTCCGGCGGCTCGATGATGAAGCGCATCATCGACGAGGTGTTCTTCGAGGCCTATGGCAGCGACGAGCTTCTGCGCGGCGATGATGCCGCGGCCCTGCCTGCCCTTGTGCCTGGCGAGCGTCTGGCGTATTCCACCGACAGTTTCGTGGTGACGCCGCACTTCTTCCCCGGTGGCGACATTGGTCGCTTGGCTGTGTGCGGCACGGTAAACGACGTGGCCACCTCCGGTGCCCGACCGCTGTATCTCTCCTGCGCCTTCATTTTGGAAGAGGGTTTTCCCATGGAAGATCTGCGCCGCATTTGCGCTTCCATGGCCGAGGCGGCAAAGGAGGCTGGCGTGCGCTTCGTGACCGGCGACACCAAAGTAGTGAATCGGGGTCACGGTGACGGCATCTACATTAACACCAGCGGTATCGGCGCGTTGCCTGAAGGCGTGAACCTGGGCGGGGCTCAGATTCGCCCGGGTGATGCGGTGCTCGTGAGCGGCACGCTGGGAGACCACGGCATTACCATCATGAGCTGCCGCGAGGGATTGAATTTCTCGGCCGCTATCGAAAGCGATGCCGCCCCGCTGAACCACCTCATTGCCGATGTGTTGGCTGCTGCGCCCAACACGCGCTGCTTCCGCGATCCCACGCGCGGCGGCATCGCCTCCACGCTTAACGAGCTGGCCGAGCAGTCCGGCACCGACATCACCGTGGACGAGGACGCCATTCCCGTGAAAGACGCCGTGCTGGGCGCTTGCGAAATGCTTGGCTACGATGTGATGCAGGTGGCCAACGAGGGTAAGATGGTGTGCGTAGTGGCGGCCGACGAGGCCGACGCCGCCCTGACTGCCATGCGCAAGAGCCCCTACGGCGCCGATGCTGCCATCATCGGCCGGGTGAGCGAGGCCGATGCGGTCCGCGGACCTAAGGTGTTTCTGCGCACCGCTTTCGGCAGCACGCGCATTTTGGACATGTTGGTGGGTGAGCAGCTTCCGCGCATCTGCTGATGACGCCAGCGCGCCATCCCCTGAAAAGTTCGCATTTCCTACTTGCGCTCATAGGCTTTCATGGTATCTTGCGCAATGAAGTAGCCAGGGGCGCGAAGCCTCTGCCTCTCAGACGAGGACTATAACCCGAGAACAGAAGGAGCCTCCCATGTCTCATCCCGTTATCGAAGCTGACGAGTGCATCGGCTGCGGCATCTGCGTTGACGCGTGCCCCCAGGAAGTGCTCGAGGTCGTCAACGGCGTCGCTGACGCCGTGAACGAGGAAGCCTGCATCGCCTGCGGCGACTGCGTTGAGGAGTGCCCCATGGGCGCCATCCCCGAGATTGTCGAGGACTAACGCGCCACTTCGATCAGGAGAGCTCATTAGAGTCTTTCAGATCAAATCAAAAATTAGTGAAGCCCGCTGGAAATTACGGCGGGCTTCACTAATTTAAGAAGAGTATTTTTAATTTAACCGAACGTGTATGCGAATGGCTGTAGATTATCAGGGGATATAGTTGTAGAATTGCTCGAATGAAAGTTTGTTTGTCCGAAGAAGAACGTTATCGGGAGTCACACCGTATGCGAAAAAGCAACTGGATCATAGCTGCCGTCCTGCTGGTGGCCTCCGTGCTTTTCCTTTGGATGTGGCATGCCCTGCAGTTCAATCTTGTGGACAATCCTCTCGATATTGTTGTCACCGTGCTGTGGTGGGTTGTCATCGTTGCGGCTTGCTTGGCTATTCATTGGGCTGAGAAAAAACGCCAGGAGCGCATTCGTACCATTTTCGTAGCACCGGGTCTTATTTATAACAGCGAGACCGGCGTGATGCGTCTCGATCCCGACACTGACATCGTTGAGGCTCTGCAGACGGTGTTGTCGGGACTGACGTACAATTTCGAATTGGCGGAATTACCCTCTAATTCTCGTGTTCGCTTCCAGCGTATTATTCGGTCGTCCCGTTTTGGAGATGCTGGAGATACTTGGGAAGGCGAAGTTGTGGAGGTGGCGCACCCGGATCGACCGATGCCCTTCCACGATCGAGGTGAATTGGCGGCGCTCGTTGGTAGGGGAGCTGCAGCGTAGGTAATCAGAAGTGCGCCGCGGCGCCTGTTGGGAGCATTATAAGTAGAGAGAAGCGGCCCGGGCCGCCATTTTTATGCCCTGTCAGTACCATTTCATTTTAACCTGCGTAGAACACCGTAGGCTTTTGCCTGGCAATACCATAGCAGTGCCAAGTCAAAGAGTCGCCTCAAGGCGGACGCTGTTGTTTTTACCGCCTAAAATGCATGCTGTTGGCGGAGAGCGCGACCCCGTTCGGCAGCCTGGAGGTTTCCCTATGCGCAAGGGATCACAAGCTGTGCGAGGACGCGGATCTATCCCCACCCGTTAGATCAGGATGACGGGCGGGGATAGATCTGATGCCTCAAACGCAGCTCTTCCCTCCAAAGAAAAGGCGACTTCAAGTCGCCTTTTCTTTTCTCGAAGATATCCAGGTTATTTAACTTGCCAAAAGCCCGATTTATCCGAACCAACACGGGTGATAAGCCCGAGTTCCCGCAAGCGTCGGAAGCTGCGTCGCACGGTGCTCTCGCTGATATTAAGGGTTCTGGCAATACGAGGAGCAGTTAAGCGTCCGTCGATGT
>CANEDU010000012.1 GCA_947426355.1 uncultured Adlercreutzia sp.
CATGAAAGCACGCATACCCCCATTTGCCGCCAACTCGGAACCTAAGGCCACAAACCACACTTCCAGATCGATGCGCTCACTGCGCAGCTGCTCGATCTGCTCGATTTCCGGAGCAGGCTCAAAGACGAAATCAGCAGGCAAGCCCTCGGCGAACACGCTCGCATGCTCATGGACCGCCGGCTCTTCCATCGGATCGGCGTCCTCCATCTCATCGTTAAGCATGTCGCGAGAGAAGGCACCTCCCTCGAAGGGTCTTCCATGGCGAGCCAAACGCCGCGGTGCTGGGAAGCCCTCGTCGCTGAACTCGTCATCAAATTCGGGAGTGAAGGCCGTTGTGTTATCGGCCACAGCATAGTCTTCTTCATAGTCGAAGTCGTTATTCTCACGGAAGCTCTCCCAGCCTCCGCGAGCCGCGCCCACCTCGCGGGCATCGAATCCATCTTCAACATCGAGCCATTCCTGCGGCGTCGAAGCTTCCTCCCGATCCTTGCGGCGGCGACGCCCGAACAATCCGCCGAACCGGCGCTTAGGCATTTCCACATAACCAGGCCCAGCAATAGCACCTGTCTCGGTAATTTGCTCCACATAGGCGGAATCGTCGGCGTCCTCGATGTAAAGATCGTCTTCCGCGGCGTTCTCAATCAATTCCTCGCCGATAGGCGCGGCAACTCCCGTGGCTCCCATAGCTGAAAACGCGCCCGCCGGATTGATGCTCCCAGAAAGCCCGGGATCAGTTGTCGCAGTGCCTCCCAGCGAGGGAAGAGAGTTCAGCAAGGCCGCCTCGCTGGGCGAGGGAGTTGCAGCAGATTCGGACACCGAAGGAATGACGGCGCCCAAATCGCGAACACGACCATCGTGGGCTGGGCGCTCTTCGGAAAGCGGTGCCGCCTGCTGACGATCTTCCATAGAAATGCGAGGAAGCTCCTGGGAGATACCCACGTGCGGCAGCGAAATAGCACGGCGACGGCGGGCGGGAGCAGCAGGAGCGTCGGCGTCGCCCACCGAAGGAATTGCTAAACGCTGTGCTGGCTGAGCGGGGGTAGCGGACGGAGAGGGAATAGCAGAAAGGTCGTTGACGGTGAGCGGCGCAGCAGCAACCGTCGCACCTGTCAACGGACGCTGCCCTTCGCGGACCAGCACGTCAGGGTCGTCGGTGAGCATGGATTCCGATGTCATCGAGGGAATACCGGAAAGATCGGGGGTTCCAGCGGCAGCTCCGGCAGGCGACGGAACGTCTATAACCGGTTTTGCGGGAACTTCCACCTCGGGAACGTCCACAATAGAAGGCACAGAGAGCGGCTCTTCGCGGACAGGTTCGACATCAGCGCCCAAAATGTCAGCGGGCAAATCAGCAAGAACACCCGTAGGTGTCGCACCGGCGGCATCCGAGGCAGCTTTCACTGAAGCACGCATGCCTTCCATGCGCTCGGAAAGCTCGTCAGCGGCATTCTGCTGGTTTTCCTCGCGGGTGTGGATCTCTTCTTCTGCCCGCTCGAGGGCCGTTGCGTAACGTGAACGCTGTACCGGTTTTTCAGTAGTTGACTTCTTCGCCTGCTCCTGGCCTTTTCTGAACCAGTCGGGGACCGCAGGTTCATCGGCGGCTACAGTAAGAGGGATTGAAGGGGGTGCCTCAACTACGGCAGGGGCAGACGGCTGCTCGAGAGCTGGTTCGGCAACAGGCTCTTCAACCGGTCCTTGCTCAATACTCTCAGAGACCTCTGCCTCTTCGGAAGTACCAGAAGAAACCGGTTTGCCCGAGAGGGCGGCGACAGCGGCCTTTGCCGCGGCAAGCCGCTCGGCGGCCGACTCCATAGACGTACCCAAATCTTCTGCCGTGTTGCCCACGTTGTAGGCAATCTCCGCTCCCTCGGGCACCAAGCCAGCTGATTGTGCGGCGGCTTCACCATGAACCGTCGGCGCGGGCTCGTCAGGTAAATCACGAGCAGCCGCCACGCGAGCAGCCACTTCCATGAGTACCGCCACACCGGAAGCATTGCAGTTAGCGCCCTCGTTGTAGGAAGCCATCTTCTCCATGGCAAAAGCAATGACAGGGAGGAAGGCTACCACCATAGCCACTGCCAAAAGGACGTTGAACGTCGCCGAGGCCGAACCCTCGGGAGACAGAGCCGTACGAGCAATCAGAAGAACCGGCATGAGCACCATAGCGGCAAGCTCGGCCCAATAGATAACAGGAAGAGCCGCCAGCACAGGTCCGCGAAGGCCGCGGCGAACCTTACCGCTATCGTAGTTAGCCACAACAATCACCTTACGGCGGCGGCTAGCACGATTAGCGGTTTTCGCCGGAACATACTTCGCCAGAACATTCTGGCTGACCCCTCGGTTCAACAGCCGCGAAAGCACCGGCATATCGAACAGCTCAGCGACAAGCAATACAGCACACAGCGCGCCCACCACGATAGCAGGCAACGCCAAAGCCGCAACGATAGTGGCAAGAAGGGTTACCACTACCGCCACACCGGCGCATAGTGTTCGGGGCAAAGAGCTATCAGGATTGCACTGGAAGTCTTCCATGGTCGTAGTTAGACCCGCCACGCCGGACAACTGCTCGCTGATATAAAGGGCCGCGCGCTGCTCTTCCTCAGTACCCGCTGGGCGCGGGCCGATCTCCTGAGACAGGTACGCGATGTGTTCGTTCAATTCGGCCATGTAAGTTGCCTTTCCTCGTTGCAGAGGCTCATAGGACATAATTATCGTAAGTATACGACATTACGTGGAAGTTCCCAGATATTCACGAAGAAACGCGTCGGCATTTCCTGCTTTGAGGCGCTCGGCCTCGTAGGCCTTTACCCCTTCTTCGATGGCAGCATAAAACCGGCTAGACACCAGCGTCTCAGGATCGTCTCCCAACTTCTGAGCAAGAGCCGCAGCTTCGTCTTCTAAAGCGTTATACCGCTCGTTGTTTGCCGTGAGCTCCTCTTTGTTGCGATCCAGATAGGCTGCATCGGCTGCGAGAGCGGCTTTTTGAGCCTCAATGCGCTTGGCAACATAGTCATCGAACGGCGTAAGATCAAGACCTGGGTACAAGCTTTCCGCCTGCAGGAACTTCTCTTGCGCGTCATTAAGCAGCCGAAGGGCCTGTTCGCTTTTCTTCTGCGACGCTTTGACGTTATCCTCAGTCATCTCTCGCGTAAGTTCGGTAGCTTCGCGGGCCGAGGCGTCGGCGTCAATAATCGCGCGCCATCCCGTACGGGCATCGAGAAACGATTCAGTGGCCATAAGCGATTCCTCGATGATGCCCACTCCGGCATCAAGCATGTTCAAGCGCGACCGAGCAGCCGTTATAGCTTGGGCGGCGGCTTCCTTGTCGCTGTTCTCCTTGAGAGATGGCTGCAATGCCTCCACCTCGGTGATGGCGCTTTCGAGATTGGTTCGAACAGGAACAATATCGGCAACCACATCACGATAGCCGTCGGAAAGCTCATCGGCCGAAGGGGCCTTATCCCCTGTGGCAGAAGCGGTAAGTCGATCTTCGTCGTATTGCTCCATAACAAGCGTATCGAAGGGAATGAGCGTCTCGTCGCAAGCCTTGATGACGTTCATCTGGTTGTCGAGCAGCCCTCGTAGGGACGTTTGCTGCTCGCGCACAGAAAGCAGCGTCTGACCACCAACGAGGGTAAGAGCCAGAAGCACGCAAACTACCACGATGACGGGAACCACTCCATGCATCCCACGATCGACAGACGAAGAAGCTGCGTGGTTGGGAGCGCTTCCTCCTCCAGGAAGCACGATAGATTGCCCCTTTACCGGCGTTGAACGAGGCTTGCTGCCCTTGCCCAGGGTGAAAAGCGACACTTTGCCCGCTGCCGCTTCGCGCCGCGCGCGCTCCTCGGCATCGCGGGCCTCGCGGGCGGCGTCCAGCACGCTGAACGAAATCTCATTGGAAGAGCCCTGAGTGCGGCTCTTGATGTGCATCGGATGATGAGGCTTCTTCGCTACCATAGTCGGTTCTGCGTCCTAGCGCGCGGCGGCTATCTCGGCGACGATCTCGTCGGCAGAGAGGAATCGGATGTTCTGGCTGGGCAACGAACGCAGGAAGGTCTTACCATAGCCCTTGGTAACCAGGCGCTTGTCGGCAAGGATGAGAATACCCCGGTCATCGGCCTTGCGAATGAGACGTCCGGCGGCCTGCTTGGTTTCCAGCACCGCCGCGGGCAGCACATAGCGGCGCCAGGCGGCATCATCGCGAGTCGCGCGCTCGCAAGACAGCGGGTCGGTGGGTTTCGAGAACGGCAATTTCGGAATGACCACGCCCTTGAGCGTGGCACCCGGCGCGTCGAACCCTTCCCAGAAGCTCTTCAGCGCGAACAGCGACAGATGCTCATCAGCCAGAAAGTCATCGCGCAGGCCCTTTACGGACACGCCCCACTTCTGGCAGACCACGCGCAGATTGTCCGACTTCAGCGCCGGTTGTACTTCTTCGAAGCACTTTTCCATTTCACGGCGGTTGGTGAACAGGGTGAGCATCGACCCCTGCTGGGCACGATGCGCGCCGATAAGTAGCTTCTGCAGGGCGGCCAAATACGCCGGCTCATTGGGCTCGGGCATGTCGTTTACCACGTAGACGATCATCTGGCTGTCGAAGTCGTAGCTTGAAGAGAGTAGAAGTTCATCGGATGCCGAGAACTCCCCCGCATTCAGGCCCATGGCGTTGGCGAAGCTGGTGAAACCCCCGTCCACGGTCAGCGTGGCCGAAGCGTACACCACCGAATGGGTGCGGGCGTACAGCGTTTCGTTCAGCGTCTCCCCCACCGACACGAGCAAAGCCTCGAGCTTGTTCTGGGGACGGTCGGTCTTGCGGCTGAGGCTGGCGGCGTATACGTACCGCTCGGGACACTGTGTGCAGATGACCTCAACGTTTTGGATGATTTCCTTCATCTCCATGGCAATAGAGGCAATTTCGCGCTGAATAACGGCGGCGCCTTCGATATCTTCAAGGTAGCCGACCAGCTCCTGGCACACCGTTACCATTTTCTCGGCACGTTCGGCCATCTCGCGGCCGAGACGGGCGATGTTTTGGAAGATGGAGCCGCGGCGAATCTCGTCGTTCAGCCATAAATCGACGTTCTCATAGCCCTTCGAGCGCTTGTTGGTGTCGTAGAAGAATAAATCAGGCAGGGCCTTGCAGAAGGCCTCAGCCGCCGTGCCAAAATCGGTGCCGGCTCGGCGCGCTTTGCCCGTGAGACCGTAGAACAGCGTAGTGGAGGATTCGTTGCCGGGCATGACAACCGTGCGCTCGGCCCGCACGAACACGTTGCGGCGCGACTCTTCGGACGCCACACGTCGCACCAGGGAGAGGATATCGTCTTCGGCCAACTCGAGAGAAAACGCACGCCGTGCTTCGTTTTCGGCGCTATGGGCCTCGTCCACCACCCAGTAGCGGATGGGCGGCAGAAGACCGCCATCGGCTGCCAAGTCGCAGAACAGCAGGCTGTGGTTAGTCACGACAATGTTGGCCGCCTCGGCCTTGCGGCGCGAACCGTGCACGAAGCAGGAAGTTCCGTAGAAGGGGCACTTGCGGCGCAGACAATCGTGGCTCGTGGTGGTAACCATCCAGCGAGGCAGCGTGCGGTAGTCTATCTTGAGTCCGTCGATATCATCATAGGTGGTCTGCTCGATAAAGGAGAGCAGGGCAGCCAGGGCGGGCGCCTGGGACTTCTGCTCCTTCCCCACCGTGCGCATGGTTGGCCCGTCGACCACCAAACGCTCTACCTTGCGCAGACAGGGGTAATGAGAGAACCCCTTCAGTGCCGCGTAGGTGAGCGTGCCGCCCAGGGCCTCCGAAAGCGCGGGCAGCTCGTGATAGACAAGCTGGTCGAGCAGGGCATTGGTCTTCGTAGCTACACCGATATTGATGCCATTATCGCGAGCAATTACCGCTGCGGGCAGCAAATAGGCCATGGACTTGCCCACACCGGTGCCGGCCTCCACCATGAGATTGCGCGAGCGGGCGAAGGCACTGCGGACAGCTTCGGCCATGGCCACCTGCTCGTCACGCTGCTCGTAGTCCTGGTAGAGCGACCCCACGACCCCTTCCGCCGTAAAAGCGTTGGCAACCGTCTCCGCGGTGGGAAGCAGAAGGGAACGGGTCGGATCGGCAGCAATCTCGTCGGCATCCACCAGCGGCCGCATATCGGTTTTGCCCACGCGTTCGCGGCGCAGGGTGCGAAGCGAGAAAGGCAGAGGCTTCTCATCGGAGCCCTCGTTTGCCCGTTCCGCGAAATATTGGAACACCACGACCGTCGGCCACTCGTCGGGCGTGGCCATGCCGGCAATCTCGCGCAACAGCATGGCGGGCATGGTCTCAACAGCGGCCAGAAGGATACGCAGCAAAGCACAGGTGGCCGCCACGTCCTCATCGGCGCGATGGGTGGAACGAGGCGCTCCGAACGCCTTTACCAAGTCGATGAGCCGATGAGACTTCATACGCGGCAGAGCGATGCGCGACAGGTCGAGCGAGTCGACCCAGGTATTCTCAAGCAAAGGATAGCCCGTCGGGTGCTTCGTCGTGAAATTGCGATCGAACTCGGCGTTGTGGGCTACCACGACAGCATCCCCCACGAAGGCGGCCAGTTCGGCCAGGGCTTCAGAAGCACTCGGCGCATCGGCCACATCCTCGTCATGGATGTCGGTCAGATGGGCCACGTCCTCCGGAATGGGCTTCCCTGGATTTACGAAGGTCACGAACCAATCGACAATCTCACCGTTTTCCACACGGGCTGCGGCAATCTGCGTCAACTCATCGTGGGCTAGGGAAAACCCTGTGGTTTCCGTATCCAGCACAACGACGTTGCTATCGAATTTCCCGAAATCGCTCTTCTGAGCGCGCTTGGGAAGCGATTCATAGCGCTCCACAATCTCCTGGGGCGTTCCATCGCTTATGAAGTTCTTCAGCTGTCCTTCTAAAGGAGCGGTTTCACGTGACATGATGCAGCCTATCTACCGCGGCGCCCTTGATGGTGAAAAAAAGGAACCTCGGCCTAGCGAGAGTTCCCTGATCCATCGGGCTCGGTTATGGTGTTCTCGAAACTTTAGGTATTGTATCAGCCAGGGCGGAGATAACATTCATGGAACGGTATTTCGGTACATATCAAACATTTCGAACGGTGTCGAAGAAGGATGCAGCCCTTCTTATGGGGTCGAACACCCTTGTGGGCGATCGCTACGCAATTGAGTGCGTGCTGGAAGACGGAAGACATCGCGCGTGGCTCATCAACAAGTTTGGCGAGCGCATTGGCTACTTCGAAGAAGACTTCTCTCGCACGCTCAGCCTCTACAAAGCCGACGGCATGAGCCTCGTGGGCATGCTGTCCTTCGTTGCCTTCACGGAAACGCCCGAACCGGGCGAGTACTGGGGCCAAGCGGCTGTTATTGCCTACAGCCCCGCCTACGAAGCTGAATTCAACCGCTTCATCAACGGCGTAGGCAGCCTTATCGGCAAAGGCATTCGCCCGAAGCTCTCGTTCGAGGGTTCGGCGGTGGACGAAATTATCTCCTCGAAGGGCACTTGGCTGCCCAGCGATCGCGAGCCTATGCCCGAAAAGGAGCGTGGCATGGCGTTGCTCAAGACCCGGCGCGGCTTTATTGATGGGCTGGTAGAAGCAGGTCGCTCGGGTAACAAAGGCTGCTACGTTCTCAGTTGGGCCTTCCTTCTTGCCCTCGTTGCTGCAGTTATCTTCGGGCTGAAATCGTGCGGGGTATTCTGATATAAGAACACCTGTTTAGTTATAATCCCAGGTCAGGTACAAGAAACGCCGCTTCAGAAGCGGCGTTTCTTATGTTTGGGAAAGCTGTTTTGCCCCATGGAAGCTATTGCGCGTCTTCGAAGGCGTATTCGATGAGCTTGGTACACAGTTCAGGGAAACTGATGCCAGCCGCGCGTGCTGCATCGGGCAGAAGCGAGGTGGCGGTCATACCCGGAATGGTGTTGGTCTCCAGAATCCAGGGAATACCATCGCTATCGAGAATGAAGTCGGAGCGAGAGACACCGCTGCATTGAAGCGCCTTATGGGCGTTCACCGCGGCCTGCATCACCTGCTCGGTGAGCTCGTCGTTAAGCGGGGCCGGGCAATTGTGTTGCGATCCGCCCGGAGCGTACTTCGATTCGAAATCATAGAACTCCGCCTTGGGCACAATTTCAATAACCGGAAGAGCAAAAGGTTGGTCGTTGCCCAAAACCGCAACAGTGAGCTCAGTGCCCGAGATGTACTTCTCCACCACGACAAGCTCGTCTATCTCGAAAACCTTCTCGATAGCATCGGCTATGGCCTCAGCGCCTTCAACGATGTAAATGCCAAGCGCGCTTCCCTCTGTAGCCGGCTTCACCACGCAGGTGCCGCCCATAGCCAGAGCAATCTCATCAATCGAATACGGCTCGCCCTTCTGAATATACTGGAATGGCGCCGTGGGAATGCCAGCACGCTGGTAGAACAGTTTCGATTGGGCTTTATTCATTGCTGTGGCGCTCGACCACACGCCAGGCCCCGTGTAGGGCAGACCGATCGTCTCCAGAAAACCCTGCAGAGCCCCGTCTTCGCCCCCTTTTCCATGAAGACAGAGAAAGGCAACATCAAATGAATCTTCAAGAAGCTTGCCTAAGTCGGCACGATTGGCCGGATCTAGCTCAGTCACGACAAAGCCCGCTTCGCGGAGTGCCGCCCCTGCCCCTTTGCCCGAGGCAAGAGAAATCTCACGCTCTCCACTGGTCCCCCCAGCAAGCAACGCCACACGACACTTCGCAGGTTCGATCATCCCAGTCATGGACCTTTCCTTCCAAACGGTAAATGTCTGAGGGCAGTATATCAGAGCACTCTCAAGGTCTATAATGAGCCCATGAATAACGAACTAATAAAGCTGTCTGAAGCTGAATTAACCGATTTGCTTACCTCGTGGGGCTATCCTCGCTTTCGGGGTAAGCAGGTTTTCGAATGGGTTCATCGCCATCATGCAAGATCTTTCGAAGAGATGAGCAATCTTCCTAAAGAACTTCGAGCCCGCTTGGCTGAAGCATTCCCGCTTAATAATGTGGCGTTATCCGACCGCCAAGTATCCCAAGATGGTACGCGCAAATACGTTATAGAACTCTCCGACGGCGCTTTGGTGGAAACCGTGGGCATGCCGGTATTTAAGAACGACGGCACCATTGACCGTCTTACCGTGTGCGTATCTTCCCAGGTAGGCTGCCCGATGGCCTGCAGTTTTTGTGCCACAGGCCGTGAGGGACTGACACGCAACCTAGAAGCTGCGGAAATTATCGCCCAGGTTGCTCTGGTCCAGAACGATTTCGACAACCGCGTAAGCAATATCGTCGTCATGGGGCAAGGGGAGCCGTTTCTCAATTACGAGGAAGTTCTTTCAGCTCTTCGCATCTTGAATAGCGACCAGGATTTCAATATCGGCGCCCGTCATATTACGATTTCAACCTGCGGCCTTATTGCTGGTATCGACCGCCTTGCTAAAGAACCCGAGCAATTTACCCTGGCTGTATCGCTTCATTCAGCGATACAGCACAAACGTGACTCTTTGATGCCGAAGGTATCTCAACAATCATTGACTCTTTTGAAGGAGGCGTTGCGAGTCTATATTCAAAAGACCAATCGTCGTGTCACACTTGAGTATCTCCTTATCGAAGGGGTCAACGACTCCGAGAAAGATTTACAAGCATTAATTGAGTTTTGCGAAGGTCTTCTTTGTCACGTCAATCTTCTCCCTGTGAATGCTATCGAAGGCTCGCCTCTGAGACCTGCTTCAGAGGAGACGGCTGACCATTGGGTTGCCTCTCTCTCGCGTCATGGTATTGAGACAAGTTTCAGACGTTCAAGAGGATCTGATATCGATGGGGCTTGTGGTCAGCTGAAAAACAAATTGACCCAATCTCAACTTCAATAGAAACGTTTTTCATCCCTCTATGTTTCATGTGAAACACTTTGAGAGAGAATAGGTGTTATGTAAAACAGTTTCAGTGAGTATTATTACAGGTTTTTAAGGACCTATTTCAACTAAAATAACCCTTTGTTTCACGTGAAACAAAGGGTTATTTCATGAGTAAAAGATTTGAGCGACTCTCTACTCTCCGACGAGCTCATTGAAGAGTCGCTGGAGATCTTCTTCGTCCTTGAATTCAATCTCGATTTTATTCTTTCCCTTCGAAGACTTCACACGCACGTTGGTCTTGAGGGTCTCGCGCAAGGTCTTAGCAACCGATTTGTACACAGCCGGCAAAGGCTCTCGAGCACTCGTTGCGGAGCTCTCTTTCTTACCGGACATAAGACGAGCAAGATTCTCAGCATCACGAACCGTCATAGCATTGTCTATAATCTTCTGCGTCAGCGTCAGGCGCCCCTCCGCTGTGGGAACAGAGAGAATCGCACGCGCATGACCAGCAGTAATCTTCTCTTCGTAAAGCAATTGCTGAGCCTCTTCAGGCAAATCAAGCAGACGGAGGGCATTGGCTACAGTTGAACGACCCTTAGACACAGCCTGGGCAACTTCAGCCTGGGTCATAGAGCGGCGCTCCATGAGACGCCGATATCCGTAAGCTTCCTCAATGGGATTTAAGTCGGAACGCTGGATATTCTCAATAAGGGCCAGTTCAAGAGCCTGGTCGTCATCAGCTTCCTTAATCCTCACCGGAACTTTTTTCAGACCTGCAGCGCGAGAAGCCTGCCAACGGCGCTCACCAGCGATAATCTGATAGGTTCCGTCTGTCATTTGGCGCACGAGAATAGGCTGAAGAAGACCATCTTTCTCGATAGAAGCTGCCAGCTCTTCAATTTCCTCTTTCTTGAATTGAGTGCGAGGCTGATCAGGGTTGGGAGCAATCTTATCAAGGGAAACCTCATCGGTTTCCTTGGAAGAGCTATCAACTACAGGAGAGTTAGCGGGAGAAACTTCGCGGATAGCCGGCTCTGACACGGTATCAGGAACTTCCTCCATCTCAACAACCGTACGAGCAGGGCGCGTCGAGACAGGAGCCTCAATGGCCGCAGCCTCATCAACCTCCACCGTCACACGCTGACGCTCCGGCGTTGGAGCCGCAGGAGCAGGAGCATCATAGGAACCAGGGAGAAGAGAACCAAGGCCACGTCCAAGACCTCCACGACGTTCGGGCTTAGCCACGAGCAATCACTTCCTTTGCAAGCTCAATATAGGAAAGAGAGCCTCTTCCCTTGGGATCATACTGGGTAATTGGCTGCCCAAAACTAGGAGCCTCTGATAATTTAACAGTTCGAGGGATAGGTGTAGAAAACACCAATCGGCCGAAATACTCGCGAACCTCATCAACAACCTGCTTGGAGAGCGTTGTACGGCTGTCGTACATAGTGAGAAGGATGCCGTAGATATCCAGAGTTGGATTAAGGCGAGATTTGACACGTTTCATCGATTCGAGAAGTTTTGTCACGCCCTCCAAGGCATAGAACTCACATTGAATCGGGATAAGCAACTTATCAGCAGCAACAAGAGCATTGACCGTCAACAGACCAAGAGAAGGGGGGCAGTCAATGAGAATAAAATCGTACTTTCCTCGCATACTGCCGACCGCTTCCTTGAGACGGTTCTCACGCGCCATCTCAGAGACAAGTTCAACTTCCGCACCGGCAAGATTAATCGTGGCCGGAGCAATATCCAATCCTTCAGCAATGTCGGGGATAATGACATCCACAATCGGAGTATCATTCAGCAACACATCGTAGATACACTGCTGAATCAAACTTTTCTCCACCCCTAGACCGCTTGAACAATTTCCCTGTGGGTCAAGGTCGACGAGCAGTACCTGTTTCCCCATCTCCCCCAGAGCAGCACCAAGGTTGATAGCCGTTGTTGATTTACCGACGCCACCTTTTTGATTGATGATTGCGATAATCTTCGTGTGGCCCACGACATGCTTGACCGGCGCCTTGTCCTTATAGGTTTTCAAGGGCACGACAGGTGCGTCCGACACCT
This sequence comes from uncultured Adlercreutzia sp., assembly GCA_947426355.1. Lineage (GTDB taxonomy): Bacteria > Actinomycetota > Coriobacteriia > Coriobacteriales > Eggerthellaceae > Adlercreutzia. Next base: position 11,962 of record CANEDU010000012.1, read on the forward strand.
CATAGGCTTCGGTTTCCCGAACAATGACTTCGATATCTTCAGGGTCTGCCTCCCTGAACTCCTCGACAACTTTCTCTTGTTCCTGAATTTGAGGCGTTTCCACCTCTTCGACAGCCTGGGTTTGTTTCGCGTCTCGTTTAAGACCATCAAAGAATCCCACAGGAACCTCCTTCCTTGATTGCAGCACAGTATAGCATCGCCTAACACCTGTTCAGGTGGTGTTCGATAGATGGATTCAAATAACGTGATGTTTCACGTGAAACATCACGCGCGAGGTTTCAAAGGCTGCTTTTGAGCAAGGCCGACTCTGCGGGGAAGCTTGATGCGAGGACGGGCTACTTTCTCAAAAACCAAAATAGTCCGCTTTGTCTTTCCATCGCTGAGGAATGCTTCTCTTTGAGAAACAAGTTTCATACCAACAAGGCTTTGAACAGCTTTTGCTTCTTCAATCTCATCGGGAGTCACTTGGGCCTTATAGCAAACAAGTCGGCCACCTTTAAAGAGCAAAGGAGAAGCGAGCTCAATCAAAGAAACCAGACGAGACAAGGCACGGGCGGTGAGTACCGCGAAGTGCTCCTCGTAGTCAGCCGGCAAATCTTCGATTCGCTCACTTGAGGTTGTTATCCGATCAGATAGCTGCAGATTATCCAAGATAGACTGAACAATGGCCATCTTCTTCTTGACAGAGTCCACGAGAACCGTCTCACGACCCGTAGCAAGGGCAAGAGGCACTCCAGGGAACCCACCACCGGAGCCTAAGTCTCCATAGAGCCCCTCGGGAGATTCATTGACTTCAGGTAATCCTACCAGGGAGTCCTCTAAATGAAGAAGCGCAGCCTGCTCTTCATCGGTAATACGCGTCAAATTCGTAGTTTCATTCGCTCTCAGAATAGAGTCAAGATATGCATGGCAGAGCATTTCACTTTGCTCACTCATCGTCCTCACTCCTTTCCTGAAAACCTACGGTCCACCATGATAAAGGAAAGAGGAGCAAGACATCTTGCTCCTCTCGGTAAGTGAAAATATTTGGAGAGATTCTACAGAGGAACCACCACAACATGGCGAGACGGACCCTCCCCCTCAGAGATCGTCTCTACGCGGTCATCATCACGCAAGGCAATGTGAACGATGCGGCGCTCGTAAGGAGTCATCGGACGCAGTCCGACTTTGCGATGCTGAGAGGCAGCACGGTTGGCGGAGCTGTGAGCAATGGATTCCAGTTTCTGACGCTGGCGATTCTTATAACCCTCAACATCGACAATAACCGGATAGCGGAACCCGATAGTGCGCACCGTAATCATAGACACGATGAATTGCAAAGCATCCAGAGTCTTGCCATGGCGCCCAATCAGAACCGCCATGTCATTGCCGCTGATATCGAGGATAAGCTCGCCCTCGTCGCCCTCGTACTCGTCGATAGTCACTTCCCCAACGTTGAAGTACTGGAGAATATCCTGAAGGGCCGCAATAGCCGTGTCGGCAATGTTGTCGAGCATCTCATCGGTTACAACAAGCTCGTCCTCTTCAGACTCACCCGTCTCAGCGGTTTCAGGCTCTTCCACCTCTTCAACATCCTCGATGATCTCTTCGATCTCTTCAGCCATGCTTTCTCCTTAGGTTCGTCACCGCGGTTGAAAATTGCCGCGGAATGTACAAAGGGAGTGTTTCACGTGAAACACTCCCTAAATTCAGCAATGATTAGCGCTTCTTCTTCGGACGCTTTTTCTTCTCTTTGCGCGTAACATTTACCTCAACGGGCTTCACTACAAGCGCCTCTTCCTCTTCCTTGCGCTTATCGGCAGCTCGGCAACGAGCAAGAGTCAGCTGGTTCTGGCCAATACCAATTACCGAGGACGCGCCCCAGAACAAAAGCACGCCGGCGGGAGACCCCCATGAAATCCAGAGCATCATGATAGACATGATGCCGCCCATCATGAGCGTCTGATTCTTCTGCTGGGTGTTCTCCGTCTTAAGCTGCTGGAGAACCATAGGCAAAAAAGTAGCGCCGGCGAAGACAACCATAAGGATAAGATAGGGAACAAATGTTCCGAAACCCTCGCTGAACGCTTGTGAAGGCGTCATAACCAAATTGGGGACAATATGATAGAAAGAGTAGCTTCCCTCACCAATACGGTCGCCCATCTCGCGCAGCACCTGGAACAGCGCAATGAAGATAGGCATCTGCAGCAGCATGGGCAAGCACCCGGCCAGCGGATTGAACTTCATCTCCGCGTAAATCTTCTGCATCTCCTGAGACTGACGCGTAGGATCATCGGGGAAACGGTCCTTCAGGGCCTGAATCTTCGGCTGAACCTTCTGCATGGCGTAGTTCGACTTCGCCTGCTTGTGCATAAGAGGGGCCACGATGATACGGAAAATAACGGTGACGATAATGATCGCCAGGCCCCAGTCGTGGCAGAAGTTGTAGAAGAACTGAATGACATCGAAGATCCAGTCTTTAAAGATGTCCCACATAGCTTACCTTTCCAAATGCGCCGATACCTCAGGGTACGGGATCGTAGCCACTGGGGCCGCCTGGGCGGCAACGCAATATCCTCTTCGCTGTAAGCACAAACCCTTTGCGAAAGCCATAGCGCTTGAACGCAATGAGCCCGTACTCCGAGCATGAGGGAACAAACCGACAAGCAGGCAGCAGCAGGGGAGAGATAGCCATTCGGTAAAACGTGATAAGGCCGACAGCGATAAGCGTCGGCAGCCTCTTAACGTGTGTGAACAGCTTTTTCAACCGTGCTCTTTCCTTCGCCCTTCGCAAGGCGTTCAGCGGCGTTTCCGCATGCTTTCAGCACTTTACTATAAGATGCTTGGGTAAGACTCGACTTTGCCAGAAATATCACGTCAGAGCCGTCCCATGGGCCGCCCATTTCTCGACAAAGGGCACGAAGCCTCCGTTTGGCACGATTGCGCCAAACCGCATTGCCCAGTTTCTTCCCTGCAATAAAAGCGACACGACCGGAATGGCCGTGTCGCTTGACATTGCTCTGCTCATCAATCTTCTGTGCGCCGACAATAATCGTCAGATACGGCGTATGAAGACGATGTCCCGTAGAGAAGAGCTGGGAGATTTCAGTGCTTGATTTAATCGTCTGCACCTAAGAATCTCCTAGACGGTGAGACGCTTGCGCCCCTTAGCACGACGGGAAGCGAGAACAGCGCGACCACCCTTAGTAGCCATACGGGCACGGAAGCCGTGGCACTTGGCGCGCTTGCGTTTGTTCGGTTGATAGGTGCGTTTCATTGTTTCTTTCCCTTTCATGGTTTAAAGAGTAGCTTTTGAATTATACAACGCGAAAATGCGCTGTCAACGGGGCGGATGAAAGAATAAGGAGGATGGTAGAACCATGGAGAAGGCTAGAGGGTTCGTGCGGTTCTGAAGATGTTTCCCCGTGGGGAAAGGATGCATCTGGGCTATCTGCCCTTTTTAAAAAGATAAGGTAGTAGTACCAATAAGGACAGTGGATTGGTCAACAACTCGCGTTTTCGCAGGTGAGGCCCTTTAAAATTGCGGTGCTTTCTTGCGTGGAAACAAGAATTGTTTTGCACCGCACCACGCGCCTTGCCCGATCTTCTCTCAGATCGAGGTTGAAAAGGGGGCAGGTTATACGCAGTATGTCCCCTACTTTTCCCTCACTAATGAACCGTCCTAGTCGAGCTCGCTAATGATCTTCATGAGGATTTCGATTTCCTCTTGGGTGTCGCGATCGGTTTTCAAACGCTCCTCAACGCAGTTGCTGGAATGAATGGCCGTTGAATGGTCGCGATTGAAGCGCTTCCCGATATCCCCGTAAGGGAGGTCGAGCAGGCGGCGACACAGGTAGATGGCGACCTGACGGGGGCGTACGATAGACTGGGAACGCGATTTACCTATGATTTCGCTATGGGTTACTTTGTAGAATTTCTCCACCTCACGCTGGATGTCCTCGATAGAGAGGCTGCGCGACCGACCTCCCGTGAAGTGGTTTGCCAGCAGCTCGCGCACCTCTTCGATAGAGATATCGCGGCGATCCGAGTAGATCAGGCGGTAAATAACGGTGTTTACCGCACCCTTCAGCTCGCGGATATTCGAACCGGAGTTTTCCGCGATGTACATCTGGATTTCATCGGGAATGGTGAAGTTGTCAAGTCCCGCGCTGCGGCAATGCTCCCGCGCGAAGGACTTCACGATACCCAGCTTCGTCTCCACCTCGGGAGGCTGAATATCGATGGCGCCCCCACTGTAGAAGCGCGACTTCAAGCGCTCGTCCACCTCGATGTTCTTCGGCGCGCGATCGGCTGAGAGCACGACTTGCTTGCCCTGGCTGGTGAGCGTGTTGAAAAGCTGGAAGAGCATATTAATGGATTGCTCTTTGCCCTGCAGGTGCTGAACATCGTCCAGAAGAAGCACGTCGGCCTGCTCGTAGTAGGTGCGGAAGTTCTTGAAGCTGGACTTCTCGCGATCCTTGGCCTGACCGGCCTCGGAGTAACGGGACACAAACTCCTGGGCGTCCACATACACCGTGCGCAGCGTGGGGCGGGTTTCTTTAATGTAGTTCTGGATTGCACGCATGAGGTGCGTCTTTCCCAACCCGCTTTTTCCGTAGATGAACAGGGGGTTAAGAGGAAGGCTGCCGGGGGATTCCGCAACCTCGACGGCCATGGAGTAGGCCATGCGGTTCGACTCGCCGATCACGAAGTTGGCGAAGGTGAGCGACGAGAGGGGGTTGAGCGCCGATGCGCTTTCGTGGGGCTCTTCCGCATGGGGCGCCGGGGGTTCGAAGGAGGGGCCGGCTGCGGAGGGCTCGCTTCCCGGTGCCGTCGGTTCATGCCAGCTGGGCTCGGGGTAAGGTTGCGCCTGTGCGGGAGCGAAGGCCGCCGGAGCCGGTTCAGCCGTGGCGGTCGGCGCTGCTTGGATCGGCGCTGGAGTCGGAGCCGTAAGCGGCGCCGGAGCGGGGCCGGCCGCAACGGGGGTCGCGGCGGCGGCCGGAGCACTCGCGGCCGCGCTCTTTCGCTGTTCCTGAGTGGGGTCAACGGCGATGGCCACGGCGTAGGACACGCCGGTAAGGTCGCGTAATGCACGCGTGATGGCTTCGGTGTAATGCTGCTCGACCCATGTTTTAATGAAGTCGTTGTCGGCCGTGAGCATGAGAAACGAGTCGCTCATCGCCTGCGGCTCAAGGCGCGAAAAGAACGCGGCTACCTGGGAGGCGTCAATATCTTGATAGCTCTTGACCTGGGCGCAAATGCGCGCCCATTGCTCGTTCAGCTTCTCGCTATCCATAACACTTCCTTCCACCGGCGCCGACACCGCCGCGGTTTCGCGCTCTCTTGTTCGGCAATTCTAACAAATTGGCCGCGCTTGACCCTAAAGACTCTGGGCGACTTGGCGACCGTAGGGGGTTAGGGTCCTCTTCTTTCCGATCATCTCTACGAGTCCGGCCTGCTGCAACTTGCCGAACGTCGTATTGGTGGTGGACTGGGCGGTTTCGGTCAGCTCGCTCATTTCCTTGTTGCCCAGCATTCCCTCAGAGAGCAGCAGCTTAAGGAACATGCGCTCGCGCTCGTTAAGGACGGGGCCGGCTACGGGACCGCCCGGATATCTGTAGGGTTGAGTCGGGGCCGGCGTGCCGTAGGCCGCATAGGGCGCCGGTTGAGGATAGGCGCCATAGGCAGGATAGGCAGGGTGGGGATTCCCATAGGGCTGCATTGCCGGTGCCGCTTGGACGGGGTAGGGCTGGCCGAAGGGCGCTCCTCCCATCGGCGCCGACGCAGGTTGCGCAGGGTAGGCGCCCGCCGGAGCCATGGGTGCAACGGGGGCACCCGCGGGGATTCCGTAGTAATCGGGGGTCGAAGCGCTGCCGGGGAAGGGGGGCACCTCGCCCGAGGGGGTCAGCACATCGCTTTCGTCCCAGTCATCAAGGGGGTCGTCTTCGGCTCGCACAAGGCTTACGGTTACTACCGCGCCGGTTCCCAGATTGTCCTCAATAGTGATGGTGCCGTGGGACGATTCGAGATATTCGCGCACGATGGGAAGGCCCGACCCGACGCCTCGAATATAGTTTTTCATAGGCTCGACGGCTGAGGAGAAGCCGGGCATCTGCGCCTTCTCCTTTGAGGGGATGCCCGGGCCGTGGTCGGCGAAGCGAATCGTGTTCCCCTTGTCCAGGATAGAGACGACCACTTCTTTGAAGTGGGCGTGGATGAAGTTCTCGGACACCTCGCGAATAACGGTGTAGGGGATAGTGCCGCCAGCGCCGTGGGATTGCTCGTAGATAGTGGACGCCAGCGCCTCGATGTAGGCGGCGGTTTCCGCGGGGTTAATCTCCACGACCCGCGGCGCGCTGCGCAAGTCGTCGTAGAGGGCGATGCGCCCCACCGTTTCAACGAAGGCATAGTCGAAGGAAGCCCCGGAGGGGGCTTCAGCGTTTGAAGAGGGCATTTGTTCCATGTTTTCCAAATTCATTCCGTTTTGTTCGTCGCTTATTCAGTGTTTTCGGAAGGTTTTCGCAACATTGTAACGTGTTTTGAAGAAAGAAGAGTCGTTCACCTGCGCATTTCATAGCCAACGGTGAGTAATTCACTTTTTATTCAGCAAAAGTTGAAAACTGGAATCTGTTTACCTGCGATATTCAGACAGATTCATAGTTATTAACTAGATATTCAGTAAAAGTGGAAAACCTTGAAATTTGAGAAAAACTTATAGAGGAATCGAAAGAGGAGAATGTGAAAAACTTCCCTTAAAAACCTTGACATTCCCCCTCAACGCCTCTTCACGGCTTGCTTTTAGGAGTTATTGCTGAAATTTACATTGGCAGCTCCTCATTATCGAACATAAGTGCGCGTAAAATTCGGAAAAACCTATCCAAGGGTAAAACACCAGTTCAGAGCTATGTTTTCATCGATGTTATCCTAAGATTTAACCGCAAGTAAAACTGTCAACCATCTATGATGTGGATATCCACCTTTGGGAAAACCGTGTTTTCCACTTGATTCTCTGGGGAAAGAGGGAGTTTTCCCCATTATCCACAAGCCGAAAGAGAAAAAGAGTGGATAAGTCTTCAACCATCACGCTTGAGAACCCGATTCTTCACTCTCGGTATCCTCTCGTGCAGAAATATTCCTTTGTGCTCGAGGGGCTTGGAAAAAAACCGCAGAGAGCGTCCATGGTTGGGGACAGGCTCTACGCGGCGCTATAATACGCCGCACGACCTTATTATGTAAGCTCCCGCGACAACTCGAAGAGAGGCCTCCCTTGAAGCTGAGCATCAACCGCACTGAACTCGCCAACGCCCTTTCCATTGTGCTTAAGGGCGTGTCTACCCGCTCCACCTTGCCCGTGCTCTCCGGTATTCTCATCGAGGCCAGCGGTGACAAGATTATTCTCCAGGCAACCGACCTCGAGCTTTCTATTCAGTATTCGGTGGCTGCCTTAGTTGAGGAGGAAGGCCGCACTGTGGTGCCCGGCAAGCTGTTCTCCGAGATTGTGAAGAATCTCCCTGACGCTGCTGTGCACGTCGAAGCCACCGAAGAACAGGCCTTTATCACCTGCGATACCTCGTCGTTCTCGATTCGCGCTTTGAATGCGGAGGACTTCCCCGGATTCCCGCGCGTTGACACTCACCAGAAGATTGAGATTCCCTTCCAGCAGTTCTCGACTATGGTTAAGCGCGTGTCTCGCGTGGTTTCCAAAGACGAGTCCCGCGCCATCCTCACGGGTGTGCTCATCACGCTCGAGGCTGGCGTATTGCGCATGGTGGCTACCGACTCGTATCGCCTCGCCATCACCGATGCCCCCCTGCCCAACTCTTCGGCTGATGAGTTCCAGGCGGTCATCTCCGGCACCTTCCTGTCGGAAATCGCTTCGCTCCCGAAAACGGAATCGCCCGTCTCTCTGGCCCTCGCCGACAATCAGATCGTGGTGACCTGCGAGGACACGGTGTTCATCAACCGCCGCATCGAGGGCAATTTCCCCAACTACAAGCAGCTGCTTCCTGACAGCTATACCACGCGCGCCACCATCGAGGTGGACAAGCTTGTGGCTTCTGTTCGTCGCGCCTCGCTGCTTGGATCCACGTCGTCGCCGGTGCGCTTCGATTTGAACAACGCCTCCCAGACCGTGCAGATTTCCGCAGCCTCCCAAGATGTGGGTAGCGCTCAGGAGATAATCTCCTGCAATATAGAAGGTGAGGATGTGGAAATCGCCTTCAACTATGCCTATGTGCTGGACGGCCTCGGCTCAATCGCCACAGACGAGGTGTATCTGGAAGTGCAGTCCGCTCTGAAGCCTGGCATTTTCCGCGCGCTTGAGCCTGAGAACTTCCTCTATCTCGTCATGCCGGTGCGCATCGCATAAATGACCCTGCGCATCGAAAGCCTCGAGCTGCGAAATTTCCGCAACTATGAAGAGGCCGTCATTGACGGCCTCGGTGACATCACCGTGCTTGTGGGAGAAAACGCTGTTGGGAAAACAAATCTTATCGAGGGAATCCAGCTATTAACGGCGCTTGCATCATTTCGCCACGGTACGATTGATCAGCTGGTGCGGCATGGCGAGAACCAGGGCCGTGCGGCGTTGCGGGCGACGGATGGCAACCGTCAGCTTGACATTGAGCTGCTCCTTGATGGGAAAGCGCGCAAGTATCGGCTGAACGGCAAAGCGAAACGACCTCTTGATTTGAAGGGGCTTATTCCCTCGGTGGTGTTTACCCCCGATGATCTTGACCTGGTAAAAGGGTCGAACAGCGGTCGCCGCTCGGCGCTGGATGCCCTCGGCTCGCAGGTGAACAAGAGCTACTACACGGTGCGCCGCGACTACGAGAAGGTGGTGCGCCATAAAAATCGCCTGCTCAAAGACGAGGCCGACCCCACGTTGGTGGAAGCAATCGATGAGATGATTGTCACCGTGGGCGCGCAGCTGACGGTGTACCGCATCGCCCTGTTCGAGCGCCTGCGCCCCTATCTGGTGGAAAAGTACCGCGAGATATCTGGCGGCCGGGAGGAGCTGGGCGCCTGTTACGTGCCTTCTTGGGAAGCCCTTTTTCGCAAAACAGATGAAACCGCGTCGTTCGATGGCCCGCATCGGGCTTCTTCGGCTTCCTCCTCGCCGTTTACCCGCGACGAGGCCCGCGAGGCACTGGCCCGCGCGCGTCATGAGCGCGCGGGGGAGGAGCGACGACGGGCACGGGCGCTGGTGGGACCCCATGGCGACCAGATTCTCCTCACGCTGGATGGCCAGGATGCCTCGATTTACGGAAGCCAGGGCCAGCAGCGTTCCATTGTGCTCGCATATAAGTTGGCTGAAGCCGCCGTGATCGAGGAGATTCTCGATCAGAAGCCCGTCCTGCTCCTCGACGACGTTATGAGCGAGCTGGACGGCCGCCGCCGTGCGGCGCTGGTGGAAGCTATGGAGGGCGGAAGCCAAACGTTTATCACCACAGCCAACATCGATTACTTCGACGAAGCGATGCTCAATCGCAGTAAAGTGGTTAATCTACCCCTCGATAAGAAGGGATGCGGGTGTTGAGCGGAGCGATATTATCCCTTCGCGATTTTCGTGCGATTTAAGGGCGGTTTTCCACAATTCACAGTAGATTCTCCCCCTTTTCTCAAAAGTACCCCTTAAACAGTCTCAAAAGAGCCGCTTTCCGCGATGTGTCGAAGAAAAGACAGTTTTCCATGCTATAATCGACCCTCATTCGGCGCCCACTTCTGGGCGCGTTCTTATGTTCAGAGAGCGAAGGAGTGTCAGTGGCAAATAAACCAGATCACTACGACGGTTCTGACATTCAAGTTCTGGAAGGACTTGAAGCCGTTCGCAAGCGCCCGGGCATGTACATCGGCTCCACCGGCCCCCGCGGTCTTCATCACCTGGTATACGAGGTGGTAGACAATTCCGTGGACGAGGCCCTGGCCGGTTACTGCGACACCATCAAGGTGACGATTCACCCGGATAACTCCGTCTCCTGCGAGGATAACGGCCGCGGTATTCCCGTGGACAAGCATCCCAAGGAGAAAATCCCCACGGTCGAGGTCGTCCTCACCATCCTGCACGCCGGCGGTAAATTCGGCGGCGAGGGTTATAAGGTGTCCGGCGGCCTGCACGGCGTGGGTGTGTCTGTCGTGAACGCCCTTTCCACGAAAGTGGAAGTGCAAGTGCGTCGCGATGGCAAGGAATATGCAATCGACTTCGACCATGGCAAGACGAAGACGAAATTGCATGAAATCGGCAGCGCCAAAACCACCGGTACCACGGTCACCTTCTGGCCCGACCCCGATATCTTCACTGAGACCACGATTTACGACTACGACACCTTGGCTGCCCGTTTCCGCGAGATGGCCTTTCTGAACCGCGGTTTGAAGATTATCCTCACTGACGAGCGCATCACCGACGCCGACGGCAATCCCCGCACCGAGGTGTTCCAGGCCATGGGCGGTATCGTCGACTTCGTGAAGTTCTTGAACGAGGGCAAGGAAACCCTGAACAAGCCCATCTACTTCGAAGCCGAGAATGCCGATGGTACGGTGGAGGTGGCCCTGCAGTGGTCCAGCTCTTATTCCACCAACTCGGTCATGGCCTTTGCCAACAACATCAACACCCACGAGGGCGGCACGCATATGGACGGCTTTAAGCAGGCCATCACGCGTACCATCAACGACTACGCTCGCGCCAAGGGTCTTCTGAAGGAGAAGGACTCGAACCTTTCCGGCGAGGACGCCCGCGAGGGTCTGGCCGCCATCATTTCCGTGAAACTGCACGACCCGCAGTTCGAGGGCCAGACCAAGACGAAGCTCGGCAACACCGAGATTCGTCCGTTGGTGCAAAACGCCGTGGCCCAGGGTCTCGGTGAGTACTTGGAAGAGAACCCCACGCCGGCCAAGCGCATCATTGGCAAGGCCACCCAGGCTCTGAAGGCCCGCGAAGCCGCCCGCAAGGCCCGCGAGATGACCCGTCGCAAGAACGTGCTGGATTCCTTCAGCATGCCCGGCAAGCTGGCCGACTGCGCCAGCAAGGACGCCAGCCAGTCCGAAATCTTCATTGTAGAGGGTGACTCGGCAGGCGGCTCGGCGAAGCAGGCCCGCGATCGTAAGTTCCAGGCCATCCTGCCGCTGCGCGGTAAGATTCTGAACGTGGAGCGCGCCGGCCTTCATCGCTCGCTGTCTTCCGAGACCATCAGCTCGCTGATTACCGCCATCGGAACCAATATCGGTGAGGACTTCGATGCCGAAAAGGCTCGCTACCATCGCATCATCATCATGACCGATGCTGATGTCGACGGCGCGCACATCCGCTGCCTGCTGCTCACGTTCTTCTACCGCTACATGCCCGAGCTCATCAATCTGGGTTACATCTACATCGCCCAGCCGCCCATCTTCGGCCTGAAGAAGAAGAACTCGCGCAGCCCCAAGGTGGAGCGTTACATCTACGATGAGAAGGCGCTTTCCGCCACCTTGGCCGAGTACGACGATCCGGGCAAGTTCGATGTCCAGCGTTACAAGGGTCTCGGCGAGATGGACCCGGAGCAGCTGTGGGAAACCACCATGGAGCCGGCCACCCGCACCCTTTTGCAGGTGAACATCGATGACGCGGTGGAAGCCGAGCGCGTGGTAAGCGAGCTTATGGGCGAGCAGGTTGAGCCTCGCAAGGAGTTCATCCAAAAGCACGCCCGCGACGTCCGCTTCCTCGATATTTAAGGAGAGCTAAATGGCTGATAATTTTGACGATATCGACGAGTTCGACGACCGCGACGAGGTAGAAGCCGCCGAAGAGGATGAGCTTTACCTGGCCGAGGACGTAGACACCGACGAGGAGGGCGACGAGGACGCCGAGCTGGCCAGCGCCTCTTCCACCATGGATGAAGACGCCGCCCAGCACGTCATCTCCGAAGAGGAGCGCGCTCGCTCTATGATGGTGGACATGCCCAACCCCCACGGCTCCATCATCGAGGGCGCCAACGGCGGCGAGGGCACTACGGTGCGCGCGGCTTTCCTTGGCAAGGAGATGCAGACCTCGTTCCTCGAGTACTCTATGTCCGTTATCGTGTCTCGTGCTCTGCCGGATGTGCGCGACGGCCTGAAGCCGGTGCATCGCCGCATTCTGTACGCTATGAACGAGTCGGGCTACACGCCGAGCAAGCCGCACATGAAGTCGGCCCGTACCGTTGGTGACGTTATCGGTAAGTATCACCCCCACGGCGACTCGGCCGTGTACGACACCATGGTGCGTCTGGCCCAGCCCTTCAGCCTGCGCCTACCCCTGATCGATGGCCACGGCAACTTCGGCTCCATCGACGGCGACTCGGCCGCTGCCATGCGTTACACCGAGGCGCGTCTCGATAAGCCGGCGATGGAACTCTTGCGCGACCTGGAGAAGGAAACCGTCGACTTCCAGCCCAACTACGACGAGTCGCTGCAAGAGCCCACGGTTCTGCCGGCTCGCTTCCCGAATCTGCTGGTCAACGGCTCCAACGGCATTGCCGTCGGTATGGCCACCAATATTCCGCCCCATAACCTGGGCGAGGCCATTGACGCCACCTGCCTCATGATTGACAACCCGGATTGCACGACGGAAGATCTGCTTACCGCCATGCCCGGCCCCGACTTCCCCACGGGCGGCCTCATCATGGGCAAGAAGGGCATTCTGGATGCCTACGAGACCGGTCACGGCAACCTCACCATCCGCGCGAAATGCGAGATTGAAGAGAAGAAGAACGGCCGCGCCTCCATCGTGGTGAAGGAAATCCCCTACCAGGTGAACCGTAAGCGCCTGCTGGAGAAGCTCGGCGAGCTGGTGCGCGATAAGAAGCTGCCCGAGATCAGCAACATCCACGACGCCGCCGATCGCAAGGGCATCGACATCATCATCGATCTGAAGTCCAACGCCATTCCGCAGGTGGTGCTGAACAAGCTGTTCAAGCACACCCAGCTGCAGGTGGGCTTCGGCTGCAACATGCTGGCCCTGGTGAACGGCACCCCGCGAGTGCTCTCGCTGAAGGAGATGCTGTTCTATTACATCGAGCACCAGAAGGACGTCGTTACCCGTCGTACCCGCTACGAGCTGGCCAAGGCCGAGGAGCGCGAGCATATCCTCGAGGGCTACATCATCGCGCTGGATAACATCGACGAGGTCATCCACATAATCCGCTCGTCCCAGACGGACAAGGAAGCCGCCGCTCGCCTCACCGAGCGCTTCGGCCTCACCGAGAAGCAGACCAATGCCATCCTGGAGATGCGCCTGCGCCGCCTCACCGGCCTGGAGCGTACCAAGATCGAGGAAGAGCTGGCCGAGCTGCGCGAGAAGATCTCCTACTACAAGCAGATTCTCGCCGACGAGAACCTGTTGAAGCAGGTCATCAAGGAAGAGTTGCAGGAGATTAAGAAGAAATTCGGCACCCCGCGCCGCACCCGCCTGACCGGCGAGGCTAAGGACATCGAGGTGGAAGACCTCATCGCCGAAGAGAACATGGTCGTCACCATGACCAAGGCCGGCTACATCAAGCGCCTGCCCGTGAGCACTTACCGCCAGCAGAAGCGCGGCGGCAAGGGCATGCAGGGCGTGAACTTGAAGGACGCCGACTTCGTGGAGCACCTGTTCGTGGCCTCCACCCACTCCTACATGCTGTTCTTCTCCACCAAGGGCAAGGTGTACCGTCTGAAGGTGTACGAGATTCCCGAGGCTGGCCGCCATGCCCGCGGCACGGCCATCGTGAACCTGTTGCCGCTGGAAAAGGGCGAGGCCATCTCTGCCGTTATTGCCACGAAGGATTTCCCGGCCGAAGAGTTCCTCATGTTCGCCACGGCTCAGGGCAACGTGAAGAAGACCTCCATGGACCAGTACGACCGCACCCGCCGCGACGGCCTTATCGCCATCAACCTGAAGGACGGCGACGAGCTCATTTCCGTGAAGCGCGTGGCCAAGGGCGAGAAGGTCATCATGGTGTCCAGCGCCGGCAAGGCCATCCTGTGGGACGAGTCCGAGGCCCGCGCCATGGGTCGCGGCACCATGGGCGTGCGCGGCATGAACGTGCCGGCCGATGCCCATGTGCTCAGCATGGAAATTGCCAAACCTGGTACCGACCTGTTCGTGATCACCGAGAAGGGCTACGGCAAGCGTACCAAGATTGAAGAATATCCCGAGCACCATCGCGGCGGTCAGGGTGTATACACCATCACCATGACTCACAAGAAGGGTCTGCTCGCGGTCATGAAGATCGTCGGCCCCGATGACGAGATCATGATTGTGTCCGAGGAGGGCGTTATCGTGCGCACCCCGGTGAAGGGCATCTCCGAGCTCGGCCGTTCCACCCAGGGCGTGAAGGTGATGAACGTCGCCGACAAGGACAAGGTGTGCGCGGTGGCCATCGCCTCTACAGGCAAGAAGAAGGCTAAGAAGGCCGAGGCTGACGAGAACCAGATGGAACTGCTCGAGGAAGAGAGTGAGGACGGAACCCTTGCCATCGACGACCTCGACGACGATCTGGATGCCACCGAGGAGAGCGCTGGCGAGGAAGAAGCCGCGGAAGGCGAAGCTGCCGAAGACTAGCGAGCTGCAGATATAACAGCCAGACGCAAAGGGGGGCGACTTCGGTCGCCCCCTTTTCTATAGGGGACCGCCTTCCTAAGGGGCTCATCCCCATCTTTCACGTGGGTCAGAACTTACAGTCCGTCGATATCGGTGAAGTCTTCTGGCGAAATATGGTCGAGGAAGGTTTTGAACTCGGCAATCTCTTCTTCTGTTTGCTGTTCTCCCTTGAACAAGAAAGGGAACGACGCCGCGTCAAGCACTTCTTCCTCAATATAGAGCGGCGCATCTTGTCGGACGGCCAAGGCAACGGCGTCGCTCGGCCGTGCATCAAGCGTGATAAGGCGCCCACCCTGGGAGATGACCAAATGTGCGAAGAACATTTGCCCCTTCGATCCGTAGATAACCGTGGAATCGATGCGGGCATCCAGGTTGGTGAGGGCATCCAGCATAAGATCGTGGGTCATCGGCCGCGGAAGTTTCATATGTTCCAGTGCCATGCCCACTTGGGCCGCTTCGGTGGGTCCGATCCAGATAGGCACAATACGCGCCTTGCCCACCGGAGTATCTTCCACCGGCTGAAGCACCAGCACTGAAGGCTGGTTCTGCCCCGCCACCACCAAGGTCAGCACTTTCAAAGGAACCATAACGCGACCTTTCTGTTGTTGTTGGTGTTGCAGCCGAGTTCAGCGTCCTCTTGTCCTGACGCCGCGCCCGACCCCAGCGGCCCTGTTATCCCTGGCACTGCGCCCGATTCCATTTTCTCACTGATGCCGTTTGCGGCTACCCGTGCACTTTTTACAATTCGGCAAAATTTTTCTTGACCCTACCCCTGTCCTAGGCTTAAGATAGTCAAGCACTTTTTCAAGGGCCCGTAGCTCAGTTGGTTAGAGCGCACGCCTGATAAGCGTGAGGTCGCTGGTTCAAATCCATTCGGGCCCACCATT
>CANEDU010000013.1 GCA_947426355.1 uncultured Adlercreutzia sp.
CCACGAAAAACGGCACGGCGCACGAAAGGGCGAGCAGGCTCAAGCTGACCATGGTCGGATGCTCGCGGCGCGCGATGGCGATGGCGGCGAAGGACACGGCGGCAAGGCCGCAGTAGCCGATGCCCCAGACAAGCTCGTTTTGCAGGAAGGCCCAACCGGTCTCGCTGGCCAGGTCGCCCCAGATTTCGTAGCCCAAGCCCGGAGCCGTGGCGATGGTGATGCCCGCAGCGGCAATGAGCGCGCCTCCCCAGAACAGCGCCTTCGAAAGCACGGTCGCTGAAGCTTGCGGGTGGCGACGCGCCCGAGTCTTCGCGATGAAGGCGCTCGTGTCCTTCGCCACGGGGATGGGGCCTTCCTCGTGGCCGCCGATCCAGGGCTCGGCCTCGCCGCGGCCGTCGGCGATGCGGGCGGCCTCCTTGCGCAGGGCCGTGGCGCGCCGGCGCGTCTGGCCCTTGGTGCGCACGCCGCGCAGGGCGAAAAACGCGTTGGCGAGCTTCGGCGCCAGCACCGTTGAAGCGGCGGCCAGAAAGCCCAGAAGGGCCAGGCCCGTGAAGGTGGCCGTGGGCACGGCGGAGACGTCCCAGAGCGCGTCGGGGTATACCGATCCGGCCCCTAGGCCCGTGGGGGATATGAGCACCGTGCTCGCGGTGGCAAGCGGGTCTCCGGCGTGAATCACTCCGCTGCGCCAGCAGCCGAAGGTGAGCCGAGGCGTTACGAAGCAGACAAGGAAGACAAAGGCGATGGCGACGATGAGCCGTGCGAAGTAGTTCGTTTTGGAGAGCCCGTCGATCTGCGCCCCCTTGGCCTCGGCATCGGCCAAGGCGTCCACCTGGGAGGCCGCCTCTTCGAAGGCCGCTGCCGCATCGCGGGCGCATTCCTGGCTGCGGGCGCCCCACCAATGCGAGCGGGCGTACTTTACGGCGGCCTTGTCGGCGGCGGAGGCTTCCATCAGCTCGGCCATGAATCCCCGCGGCACGGGCCGGTCGAACAGCTCGCTGGTGAAGTAGCCTGCGGCCACGGTCGGCACCACGGTCTCGTTCTCGCGCACGATGCCGAAACGGTGCACATGCGGGCTCGCCTCGGTGTGGGCGGCCATGTCGTCGGCGCGCTCGGCCAGAAGGGCCCGGGCGCCTGCGCTTTCGGCCAAGGGCACCGTGGCGCTTACGGCAGCGTCGCCCACGGCTTTGATGAGCCGCTCGCCCGCGCCCGTGCGCCCGTGGTAGCGTTTCAGGTTTCGCTGCACCCAGATCGCCCAGCCGTCGCGCCCGTAGCGAACGGCGAACGCGCGCACGGCCGCCTTGTCGCCTGCCGTCGCCTCCAGCACCGAGAGCGCCCGGTCCACTTTCTCGCCCAGGTTGGCGTCCTCGTGCTCGCGCAGCCATTCCAGCCCCACGCGGGCCGGCTTCGGAAAGCCCGCCACGGCTACAACGCCGAGCAAATCGCGCACGGCATTCTCGTCGGCCACGAGGCGGTAGAATCCGAGCGGCGTGGCCGCGGCGCGCTGGAAGAGGGCATCCACCGCCGCCGAGCCCGGCACCACGGCCTCGCCTTTCCAGAAGACCACGGTGCGCGCCGGGTCGATGAGCGCGAGGGCGCGGGAAAGCCCCAAATCCTCGTTGCCGTCTTGGGCGTCGGGCAGGGTGTCCGGGTCGCGGTCGGTGATGTCGTTGAGGGCCACGGCCAGATCGGTCTCGCCGAGCTTGCGGAAATAGTCCTCCAGCCCGTGGGTGTACAGGTGGCGCAGCGCCTTGTCCCAGTTGCCGGCAAGGGCCGTGACCAAGGTGGCCCGGCTCTCGTAGATGTCGCCTTCGAACTGATAGCCCGCAAGGCCTGCCATGGCGGCGGCATCGAGCGGATCGCGATAGCGGAAGGCGGCCGGGTCGGCCAGCCAGCGCTGAATGTCGTCGTAGCCGAGGCGCCCCTGGGGATGGGCGTAGGTGAGCCCGTAGACGAGCTGGCCCAAGGTTTCGTGCTCGGGCGCGTAGGCGGCGAAGGGAACGGGGCGGCCCCCGGCGAGCACCGCCGACAAGTCGTCGCCGTCGATGAGCGCCTGATGGGGATGGCGCCCGCCGTTGTAGAGCGTCCAGATGGTGTAGCCCAGCGCGTACCAGTCGTTCTCGCGCTGCACCACCGAAGAATGGGGCGAATAGCCGGGCGTGCGCCGGTCGATCTTGGTGGCGCCGGTGTCGCGCCCCTCGTCCAGAACCGACGAGATGCCGAAGTCGCCGAGCACCACCGAGCCTTCCAAGGTGTAGAGGTTTTTCGGCTTCACGTCGCGGTGAACGATGCCCTGCGCATGCAGAAGGTGCAGAGCGCAGGCGGCCTCGGGGATGACGCGGTCGCGCAAATCTTCGAAGGGGACGCCGTCGCTGTGGGCGAAGCCGTCGCCGCACAGCGGCATGACGGCCACATCGTAGGTGGTCTCTCCCAGCCCCGGGGTTATATCGCGCAGCTGTCCTGTGGCATAGATCGGCATGAGGTGGGTCTCGCGGAAATGGCGCTCGCCCAAGGGGTGGTCGGTCATAAGTCCGCGCAGATAGCCCAAAACGGCGCGCCGTGCCAGACGGTCGCGCACCGACTGGGGCTGGTAGGCGATCTTCGCGGCGAAGACGCGGCCCTCTTCGTCGGTGGCGCGCACCACGGTGCCCTGGCCGCCGGCGCCGATGACGTCGGCGGTGTGCAGCACGAAGGCGCGCTCGCCGTCGCCCTGGAACGGGATCTCGTCGCCGGAGAGCACCGGCGCGGTGGAGTCGAGGTCTGCCAAGGTGGGCGCCACGTCCACGATGGTGGGCGCCACCTCCCGGCGCGGCTCGCGCGAGATGTTGCCGCTAGCAGCCATCGCCGGCCTTCCTGAACGCAACGGCCCCGTCGGCCACGATGGCTTCCACGGCCTGTCCCGCTTGCACGTTCGCGTCGAAGATGAAGGTGGCGAGCGGGTTCAGGTAGCTGTCCTCCACCAAATTGCCGATGCCCCGGCCGCCGTTCTCGCGCACTTCCGGGGCAAGAGCCCGCTCGGCGAGGAGCGCCACGGCTGCCTCGTCCGGCGCCACGGTGATGCCGCAGCGGTTCTTCACGTTCCCGTTGATCTTGGCCAGCTGCGCTTCCAGGATAAGGCGCGAGGCCTCGGGCGAGATGTAGTCGAACACGACGATGTTATCGCCGATGCGGTTCAAGACCTCGGGCTTGAAGTGCGTGGCCATGGCCGAGGCCACCTTCTGGCGGATGATGTCGTAGGGCTCGCCGGGCTCCACGATGTTGCGCCGCCCGATGATGCGCCCGTGCTCGTCGAGCAGCTCCTCGGAGATGCCGACGTTGCTCGTGAAGAAGATGATGGTCTCGCTGAAATAGACCGTCTGGCCCTGGCCGTCGGTCATGCGGCCGTCTTCCAAGATTTGTAGGAACTTGTCCATGATGGAGGGGTGGGCCTTCTCCACCTCGTCGAACAGAAGCACCGAGAAGGGGTTGGCGCGCACGGCGTTGGTGAGCTGGCCGCCGGCCTCGTAGCCCACATATCCCGGAGGGGCGCCAAACAGCTTCTGATCGGCGTTTTCCGACGAGTACTCGGACATATCGAAGCGCAGGTAGCTGCGCTCGTCGCCGAAGAGCAGCTCGGTTGCGGCCTTCACGATTTCGGTCTTGCCCGTGCCCGTGGGGCCGGCGAGGAACAGCACGCCTTTGGGTTTGGTGCCCGAGGAGTGCTGCATGCCGGAGAAGCCCAGAACCGAGCGCTTGAGCACCGAAACGATCTTCGCGATGGCGGGCTCCTGGCCCTTCACGCGGCGGCGCAGGGCGGCCGCGGGGTCGTCGCGGAGCTTCTCCATCATGGACGTCCAGCGGTTCTCGCGGATGCCGTACTTGTAGAGGTCGACCAGCTCGGTGACGTTCTCGGGCGAGGTGCCGCCGCGGGCGTAGAGGCGCCGCAGCTCGTCCAATTCCACGAGCAGCATGCGGTCGGTGGTGTCGATGAGCTTGCCGCGGACCTTCGAGAGCTTTGGCGCGGCCAGGTCGGGGAAGGCCACGTCGAGGTAGGCCTCGCGGGCCGGGCGGTCGGGGTTGGGCAGCGAAATCACGCGCACGTCGGGGTTGCCGCGCAGAAGCCAGGAGGGGATATCGGCGGCCTTGTTGGCGATAAGCACGAGCGTGTTGATGTTCTCGCCGTCGCCGCGGATGGCGTCGGCCGCGCCGAGGGCCAGGTTCATGAACACGGCGCTTTCCTCAGGCGTGAGGTCTTCCGGCGACGAGGAGAGGCGGCTAGCGAAGTTGAACACGCAGGCGATGGAGCGGGGCGCGTCGGCCTCCAGGCGCCGGGAGAGCGCGGCGCGCACGAGCAGGGAGTCGTGCACGAGGCGGTTGGTGGCGTAGGGCTGCTGGCGCGCGGCCGGGTCGCTTGCGGGGTTGAGCGCCTCGGCTTCGGCGGTGATGCGCTCGGCCTCGCGCTGGGCGGCCTGAGCGAGGTTGCGGGCCTCGCCGGTGCCGGCCGGGTCGCTGATGCCCCGCAGCGGGTCCACGTAGAGAAACTGGTAGGGGCGCGTTTTGTCCGGGGCGGCGAACAGCTCGGGAAGAATCTGGTTCAAGGTGAGGAACTGCGTCGCGTCGCCGTCGTCCCAGGGGTAGATGTCGGCCACGTTGCCTTCCAAGACGAAAATGGGCTTGATGCCGATGAAGTTCTCCAGCTCGCGCTGCCAGGTGGGCATGACCATGGCTATTCCGTCCCGTGGGGCCGGCCGTGGATGCCGATGGACATCGCCCGGCCGTCGAACACCGCGTTCTGCACGCGGCGCGGTTTGCTCATCTCTTCATGATAAAGGTTTTCCAGGGCAGGATTCAGCACGATGACGCGCTGATTGGTCGAGCCCCGCAGGGCGCACGTGCCGTCGTTGAGCGCCTCGAGGTAGGGCCCGTCGATGAGGACATCGATGAGCGGGGGGAGGGATGTGCGGACGCCGGTTCCTTTGCCGGCCGAGCCTTCGCGCGGCAAGGGGGCGAGCAGGCGCGAGGGGAAATCGGGCCTGCGCTGCAGCTCTTCGAGGGTGAAGCCGGTGTAGACGAGGATGTCGTCGAAGGCGGGGCGGATGGCCGCGAGTACCTGGGCGAGCTCTTCGGCTTGCTCCAAAGGGTCGCCGCCGGTGAAGGTGATGTGGCGGGTGCCCGTCCGCTCGGCAAGGTCGGTGAGAAGAGCCGCAAGGCGCGCAGGTTCGATGGCCGCATCGGGGCGCGTCTTTTGCAGCTCGGGGTTGGCGCATCCGGGGCAGTGCTTCGCGCAGCCGCACGTCCATACGACGATGCGCTCACCGGGGCCCAAGGTGGTGACGGGAACGTAGAGCCGATCGACGAACATGGCGGTTAGACAGTGGGAACCGGCCGCGGTGCAACGCGCGCAATCTGGCGGGCGTCGAGCGGGTCTTTGCACAACGAGCACGTGGAGATGCGAGCCTCCGGCCCCGCTGCGGCGTGCTCCGTTCCGCAAACTGGGCAGCGCACGGACCAAGCGCTTGCGGCATCGCTTTTCGTCGACGACGGGCAAGAGGGGTCGGCGGGGGCTGATTGCGGCACGCTTTGGGGCGCGTAGTCTGAAGCGCCGTGCGCCGGCGGCCTTTCCCCATCAAGCTGGATGCGGAACACCATATCGGCCAGCTTCAGCGTCTCGCCGCCGAACAGCGGCTGGGGCGCGCCCGCGCGCAGCACCGACCAAACGCCGCCGCGCTCCACCGAAGACGCGTTGCGTCCCGTGTGCTCGATGGTCCAAGCGCCCCCATCGCTTGTCGACACCACGGCATGAACGCCGGAGACGCGAGGGGAGAAGGAGTCGGGTGCGAAATCCCCCGCCCGCCCCAGCACGCCGCCGGGTGACGGAATGCGGATGGTCTCGCCGGTGCACAGGTTCTCTAAGAGCAGACTCGATGAGGGCGCAGGGCCGGTCTGGTCCGAGGAGCCGGCGTCCAGCATGGCTCCGCAGGCTGCGCAGCTCATCGCATCGTCGTTGTTGGCGAATCCGCAAGGGCACAGTTGCATGCTATCTCATCTCCCGCACTGCTTGGCTGATCCGCTTCCGTCGGCGCTCTGCGGCGCGGCTCTGCTCCTCAATGCCCCGCCTCGAGGCGGTTTCTCTTGCCGTCAACGCCTCGCGGCAGAAGGCGGCGTCGGGCTCGGCCCGGTAGCGCACGGCGTTGGTGATGCCGAAGGCCGCCAGCTCCTCGGCGATTTCATCGTAGACGGCGCAGAAATCGCGCTGACGTTCGAGAAGGGCGTCGGTGCGCTGGCCTGCCTCGGCAGGCTCCATGGACACGACCTCGCCCTCGGCCACCGCTTCGATTCCCGACGGAAGTCCGGTCACTTGCAGCATGAGGTCGCCCTGGTCGGAGACGAAGGCGTGCAACCCCTCGGTGGCGTCGTTGCGCCCGAACAGGCGGTGCGTGCCGGCCAAGTCGCGCCCCATCGTCACCGAACGGGCGATGGTGTAGCCGCGGCGCGCCATGACCTCGTCGATGCAGGCGCGCAGGTAAGCGTTGCGATCGGCGCGAGCTTGCAGGGCGCGCAGGGCCTCCAGGCGCGCGGCAGCTTCCTCCAGCGTCGCGAAGGCGCCAACGGCAGCGGGCAGCGCGACGCCTCGGCCGCGCAATTCGGCTTCGGCGTCTTCAACAAGCGCCGTCAGGTCGGCCATGGCCTCGGCGTTGGTCTCCATGGTGGGCAGCAGCAAGGCCAGCTGGGCGGCTGTCTCGGGCCCCAATTCTCGTACCGTCTCCAGCAAGAGCGTGCGGTCGGCGGGAAGCGTGAAGGGGGAGGCGATAAGCTCCAAGGCGCGCCGCGAGGCGTCCTGGACGAGGTCGGCGCCCTCGGCGGTGGCCGCGGGGTGAGACGCTGAGGCGCCCATCTCGGCGCAGTGTTCGCTGGCCATGAAAGAGCGGGCTGTGCTTATGGCCACCTCTGCGGTGCTCTCTTCGGCGGCTTGGGCCAAAAGGGCGGCGAAATCCTGGGATTTTGTTGCGGAATCGGCCTGGGCGCGCGCTCTTTGAATGCGCTCGGCCAAAGGGCGAACTTCGTTTTCGAAGGCGTCGGCAATGGCCGCAGACCGCGCCGTGCACCGCTCGGCGCGCGCCATGGAGTCTTTCATGGCGGTGGCGGGCTCGAAGGAGCATTCTTCGGTGAGCTTCGCGAGGGCCGCCTCGGCAAGACGGCGAACCGACTGGGCGGCGTCGGCCGCTTCGGCGCATCCCTCGGCCTCGGCCAGAAGCTCGTCGCGCAAAGACGCGATGCGCCGCCGAGCGCGGGCGCGTCCGTGGTCCACGTCCGATCGAAGCGCCTCAAGCTGCGCTCGAATCATCCGCTCGATTTCCAACTGGCTCGTCTTCGGCCCGCTCATAGATTATGCCCCTTCGCTCTTTCCGTTCTCGGGCCATTATAAAACTAAGCAGCAAGACAGGAGGCAGCATGACTGAGGAACTGAACGAGGTACTGACAGGTGCGGGGTATACGGCCGACGATTACGACGGCGACGCCCATGTGCCGGCGGCCGAGGCGCTTGCGCGGCTGGCGGCGGGCAACCGCATTTACGTGGAAGCGCTCGATCACGAGCGGGATTTGTCGCCCGAGCGCATCCAGGATCTGTTCGAGAACGGCCAGCGCCCCTTCGCCTGCGTCATTACCTGCGCCGACTCGCGCGTGGTGCCCGAGCACATCTTCATGACGGGTTTGGGTGAGTTGTTCGTCATCCGTGTGGCCGGCAACGTGGTGGGGCCGGTGGAACTGGCCAGCGCCGTGTACGCCTGCGAGCACTTGCACACGCGCCTTCTGCTGGTGCTGGGGCATACTCACTGCGGCGCCATCAAGGCGGCGCTCGACGGCGAGCGCGGGTACGTGGCTGCCATCACCGAGCGCATCTCCGAGGCGCTGGGCGACGTGCGCGACCCCTACGCCGCCAGCGTGGTGAACGCCCGGGCAGCCGCCGCCGAGCTGGAGGCGAGCCCGGAGCTTGCGCGCCTGGCCGCCGAGGACGGCCTGGAAATCCGCTGTGCGGTGTACCACACCCATTGCGGCGTGGTCGACTTCCTGGAAGGCGCGGCAGGCTAGGGCGCAGCGGCTCAGGCGAACTTACCAACTACCTTCCGCTCGTATCCCATATCGGGGAGAGACGGGCTGCTCGCCCGGGAGGGACGTTATCGTAATGGCTTGCGATAAAGTGATAGAGGGGATACACTGGCGGCAATGACATTCGCGTCCATGCGCAGTGCGCGGGAAGGCGGGGGAGAGGGTTGTTCAGCGAGCTTGCCGTGGCCTACCTGTTCTTCGGCGGGGCAGGCGCGGGCGCGTGCGTGGTCTTGGGCGTTCTGGAATGCGCCAACATCGGCCGCTACGGTGCGCTGCCGAGCGGGAGCGGTGCGGGGATGATGCGGGCGCGCTCGTCGCGATGGGCGCGGCGCCTGCGGGTTCCCCACGACCTTCTGGCGCGCGGTTGGGTGCTGTGCCTGCTTTTGCTGGGCACCGGCTCGCTCTGCCTGCTGGCCGACGCGGGACGTCCCGAACGCGTGGTGGCCCTGTGGCTCGCGCCGCGCTTCTCGGTGGTCACCGTGGGCGCCTGGGCACTGCTGGCGTCGAGCGCCTCTGCTGCGTTCTTCGCCGTGGCGTCGAACGGGTGGGGCGCGCGCCTGCGCCCGGCCGTGGTGCTGGCGGCCGCCATCGCCGCCATTGTCGCCGGGCTCGTCACGGCGGTGTACACGGGCGTGCTTTTAGGCTCGCTTCCCTCGGTGCTCGCCTATCGCACGGGTGTCTTGCCGGCCCTGTTTTTGCTGTCGTCCCTCTCGTGCGGCGCGGCGGTGGTGTTCGCCGCATCGTCTCTCGTCGACTCGCGCCTGCCCTTCGGCACGGCGCTGCACCGGCTCGGGCGTGCCGACCGCGTCATCATCCTTGTGGAGGCGGCGCTGCTGGCGCTGTTCATCGTCGGCCAGCTGGCCGACGAGGGCACGAAAGCTGGCGCGGCGGCTCTCGTCGCCGGCGATGGCGCGGTGCTGTTCTGGGTGGTGCTGGTGCTCGTCGGCCTGGGCGCGCCCTTCATCTTGGAGTGGCGCTACCCGGCGGGCGATTGCCGCGTGAAGGGCCTCTGGATTGCCTGCTGCATCCTGCTGGGCGCCGCCGCGTTGCGCGTGAGCGTGACCGGTCTGGCCGCCTTTGACATTTCCCAGACACCCGAGCTCGCCTTCCAGCTGGCCACCGCCACGGCGTCGGGCTGAGTCGCGAGGGGATGCGCGATTTTCAGAACGGAACGAAACGAGAGAAAGGGATAGACGATGTTCGGCAGCACGAGAAGCAAGAGGGTCCTCCGCAGCGAGCGCGAGGCCGCCGGCGTCCCATGGAACGACAACGAGGCCGAGATGCTCGCCGCTACGTCCTACGTGCCGCGCAAGTCCTCGCGCAACGGGGCGCTCGTGTTCAGCGTCGCGGTGTTTCTGGCCGCCGGGACGGCAGTGCTCGCCTGCGGCATCGCCCTGGAGGGGCGCATCTCGCTTGCGTGCATCTTGGGCGCGCTGGCCGCGGCGCTCGTGGCGGCCTCGTCGCTGCACATCGCGCTCGGCTGGGAGAAGGTGGTGGTGCTGCGCCTGGGCAAGCTGAACCGCGTGGTGGGACCCGGCTTCTACGCCACCATTCCCATTCTGGAATACGGGACCATCCGTGTGGACCAGCGCACCATCGCCACGCCCTTCCGCGCCGAGCGCACGCTGACGGCCGATTTGGTGCCCGTGAACATCGACGCGGTGCTGTTCTGGGTGGTGTGGGACGCGGAAAAGGCCTGCGTGGAGGTGGAAGACTACTACGCGGCCATATCGTATCTCGCCCAAACCTCGCTGCGCGAGGCGGTGGGCCGCTCCACGGTGGCCGAGGTGGCCCTGCGGCGCGACCAGCTGGACGAGGAGATAAAGGCCGATATCGAGAAGGAGGCGGCCGGCTGGGGCGTCGACATCATCTCGGTGAAGGTGCGTGACATTGTGATTCCCGCCGACCTGCAGCACGTCATGTCGCTGGAGGCCCAGGCCGACCGCGAGCGCAATGCCCGCATGACCGTGGCCAGCGCCGAGGCCGACCTGGCGGAGATGCTCGCCGAGGCGGCCCAGGTGTACGGCGACGCCGATGCGGCCCTGAAGCTGCGCACCATGCTCATGCAGTACGAGACGGTGAGGGGCTCGGGCAGCGCGGTGGTCACGGTGCCCACGGCCGTGAGCGATGGTTTTGCGGAGGGGGTTCAGAGACAGGGCGGGGGGCTCTGATAGGATATGTCCGTTAGCGACGAGAGAGATATGCCATGAACGCCCTTGAATCCTTCGCCATCGACCACAACTCCGGCCTGCCGGTATGGATACAGATCAAGAACCGCATCGCCTACCTTATTGGCTCGGGCTCCTATGCGCCGGGCGATCGGCTTCCCACGGTGCGCGCGCTCGCGGTTGATCTGGACATCAGCTACAACACGGTGAACCGCGCCTACATGGACCTGGAGCGCGAGGGCTACATCTCCACCCGCAAGGGGAGGGGCACCTTCGTGGCCGAGCGCCACGATTTGGGCGCCCACACCGCCTCCGACTCTCCCATCGAGCTGGTGATCGACGACATGATTCGCGTATGCTCGAACGCGGGTTTGGCCGACGACGACATCGTGGCCATGGTGGAGGCACGCCTCGCCCACCGGGAGTTCATGCGCTAGGTTCTCGTTTGCGCTCGGATGCGGTGGGGGCTGCACACAGTCGCCCGTGAAGTGGGTTGGTAAAGCGGCTGCGCCTTGAAAAAACTGCGCATTTTCAGGAAACATACCAGGTCAAAGAACACTTTCTCGCATTGTCGCAAAAAGTTGCGACAATCTATTTATTGTCGCAATACATTGTGATAATATGACGCCATAAGGATTTGGCCAATTCTTACCGAAATGAAATCAGGCGGAGTGGAACTGATTTCGAGAGAAGGGGAGTTTGCTCTCGGCGGTGCCGGGGCAACGGGCTGCAAGGGAAGCATGCTCCCAAAACATGCGAGGAGGAAAGATGACTGAGGCATATAGTCCCGCCAACGGACTCACGCGCCGAAACTTTCTCAAGTCGACGGGCGTTGCGGCTGCTGCTGTGGCCGCGGGAGGCGCCGGGGCTTTCGCCGCTAGCGATCTTGCCCAGGCCGAGACCTACGAAGCGGGGCAGACCGAGGGCGATGGCGAGGAAATCTTCTGCGGTATCTGCCGCGGCAATTGCTCGGGTACGTGCAAGCTCAATATTCATGTGCGCGACAACAAGATCGTCAAGACGTCCAAGCGCTCTTTCAACTCTTTCCCCGACGGCAGCGTCGATCGCATCTGCCTGCGGGGTTTGAGCCATGTCTACAACGTTTACGGTCCCAACCGCATCCAGTATCCCATGCGTCGCGTGGGTGAGCGCGGTGCCGGTGAGTGGGAGCGCATTACGTGGGAAGAGGCCATTAAGGAAATCACTGACGAGTGGAAGCGCATCCAGGCGGAGTACGGTGAGCAGGCCATCGCCTACACCCGCGGCTCCGGCAACTTGGGCTGCATCAGCGGTGTGGCGTCGCCCATGTACAACGTCTTCTTCAACAAGATCAATGCCAGCATGATCAAGATCGCTCGCGACCAGGCCAACACTCGTGGCATCAACCGCGTCGTGGGCAATCTCGGCGATTGGGTTTTGAACGATCCTTCCGATTTCAAGAACGCGAAGACGCTGTTCGTGTGGGGTGCCAACATCACCGATGCGCAGATTCACGACTGGCATTTCGTGGCCGACGCCCAGGATGCCGGCACCAAGCTGGTAGTCATCGACCCCATCATGACCCAGCTGGCCGCCCGCGCCGATATGTGGGTTCCGGTGAAGCCCGCCACCGACGCCGCTCTCGCGCTTTCCATGATGTACGTCATGGTGGAGGAAGATGCCGTGAACAAGCCCTTCCTGCGCGATCACACCTGCGCGCCGTTCCTTGTGCGCAGCGATACCGGGAAGTTCCTGCGCATGAGCGATTTGGGCGTGGAGCCCGAGGTCATCGAGGTGGAGACGGGCGCTGTCTCGGCTGCCTCCAGCGAGAACAAGGGCGCACAGGTCGGCAAGGCGAAGACCACCACCAAGATCATCGACCATCCGGCGGTGCTCGATGCCGATGGCACGGTGAAGAGCCTCGTTGAGGCCGCCGACCCGCAGCTGAACGGCACCTACGACTTCAACGGCGTTCCCTGCAGCACCGCCTACGATCTGCTGCTGGAAGACATTATGGAGTACGCGCCCGAGAAGGCCCAGGAGATCTGCGACGTTCCCGCCGAGACCATCGTGGAGCTGGCGCATCTCGCCCTCGACGGCCCGTGCACCCATCGTCTGGGCTGGGGCTCCAACTCCTACACCAACGGCGTGCACGCGGCCCACGCCAACATCACCATGGCAGCGCTCACGGGCCAGATCGGCTATCCGGGCGCAGGCACGGGCGTTGGCGACTTCAAGGCATGCTGGGGCATCAACGCGGTGGTGAAGGGCATGACGGCGGCGAAGTACCCCATGATCTCGGCGCTCGCGCTGCCGGAGATCATGCGCACCGACAAGTGGAAGGGCGAGGACTACCCCATTCGCTCGCTCTACGTGTACGCCGGCAACCCCGTTTCCAACCAGGTGAACACCAACGAGTACATCAACGACGTCATCGGCAACATGGACCTGTACGTGGTGGCCGATTACACCTTCACCGATACGGTGAAGTATGCCGACATCGTGCTGCCCGCCTCCCATTGGTTCGAGCAGCAGGAGCTGGTGCCCATCTCCGCCACCCAGTGCTTCCTCCACAGCGAGAAGGCCATCGACCCTCTGTACGAGTCCAAGAGCGACTTCGAGATCTTGAAGCTCTTGGCCGAGGGCATGGGGTACCCCGATCTCATCGACCTTACCGAGGACGAGTACATGTCCCAGGTGGTGGATACCCCGGCTTTGGGCGCGCTCGGCATTACCTACGATGCCATCAAGCAGAACGAGGACATGTACTGGTATCCGGAAAAGCCCTGGATTCCCTGGAAGAACGCCGAGTTCCGCACCGAATCCGGTCGCATGGAGTTCTATGTCGAAAACCCGACCGTGCAGTTCGACGTGGGTCAGGAATTCGACGAAGATCGCGAGCATCTGCCCCGTTACTTCAATCCCACCGAGGCTTATGAGGGCAGCCCCACCTGGGACAAGTACAAGCTCATCCTGCTGTCCGAGCGCCCGCGCTTCCGCGTGCACTCCATGTGGTCGGATAACGCCTACCTGCGCGAACTTGACCCGGAGCCCACGATCAAGATGAACCCGGCCGACGCCGAGGCCCGCGGCATTGCCGACGGCGACTACGTCGAGGTGTACAACGATCGCGGCCATTGCGTGGCTCGGGCGGTGTACAACGACGGCATTCGCCCGGGGTGCATGGTGTACCCCAAGAGCTGGCAGCAGCACCAGCACAAGGCGGGCAGCTGGTCTGAGCTTTTGACCAGCGAGTACGATCCCGTCGGCGTAAACGAGAGCTATTTCGACAA
The DNA here is from genome assembly GCA_947426355.1 of uncultured Adlercreutzia sp. Classification (GTDB taxonomy): domain Bacteria; phylum Actinomycetota; class Coriobacteriia; order Coriobacteriales; family Eggerthellaceae; genus Adlercreutzia. The sequence goes on from CANEDU010000013.1 coordinate 13,526, forward strand.
CCTTGTCGAAGTGCGTGTCTGGAATGAGGAATAGCCATGGCTGAGAGCAAACTGGTTATGTTGGTGGACACCAAGCGGTGCATCGCCTGCAACTCGTGTGCCGTTGCCTGCAAGGTGGAGAACAACCTGCCCAAGGACGTGTGGTGGAACCGCGTCATGACGGTCGGCGGCCCGCATCTGGATGCCCCGAGCGGCACGTATCCCAACTTGGAGATGTACAACGTGACCGTGGCCTGCCAGCACTGCGAGAACCCCGCCTGCGTGAAGGTGTGCCCCGTGGGCGCCACCTACAAGGACCCCGAGACGGGCGTGGTGCGCCAGGACTACGACAAGTGCATCGGCTGCCGCATGTGCATGAGCGCCTGTCCCTACAACGGCGTGCGTTCCTTCAACTGGGAGGAGCCGGCCTACCACCTGGACTTCGCCACGGGCGACCAGGACGTGGCGCCACATCAGAAGCATGTGGTCGAGAAGTGCACGTTCTGCTGGCATCGGCTGGCAAAGGGTCTGGCGCCGGCGTGCGTTGAGGTGTGCTCGGCTCGGGCGCGCATCTTCGGCGACGCGAACGATCCCGATTCCGCAGTATCGCAAAAGCTGAAGGAGCGCTCGTCTATGCGCCTTCTGGAGGACCGCGATACCGAACCGTCCGTCTATTTCCTCCGGTAACGGGAAGGAGTTGAACTATGTCTGAGTATATGCAGGGCGGCGCCCTTGCCAACGACGACCTCGATTTCTCGGCGCCCCGCGAGCGGGATTGCGCCAGCGAGCGCTCGTCGGCCGCGGTGAAGAGCCCGGCGCTGAACGTGGCCATCGGCGTGAGCGCCGTGGCGGTGCTGGCCGGTCTGGCGCTGTGGTTCATGCAGCTGTCGGGCGGCATGGTGCAGACCGCCATGCGCAACCTCGATAGCTGGGGCCTCTACATCACGGGCTTCATGTTCTTTGTGGGCCTGTCGGCCGGCGGCCTCATCATCTCGTCGGTGCCCAAGGCCCTCGGCATCCGCGGCTTCGGCGGCATCTCGAAGTTCGCTGTGTTCTCCTCCATCGCCTGCACGGTGGTCGCCATCGGCCTTGTGGTGGTGGATATGGGCCAGCCCTTCCGCGTGTGGGAGCTGTTTGTGTACTCCAACCTGGGCAGCCCCCTCATGTGGGACATCATCGTCTTGGCCACCTACCTCATCCTGTCGTGCGTGTACCTGTGGGCGCAGATTCAGGCCGAGCGCGGCAAGGTCAGCGCCGTGGCGCTGCGCATCGTCTCGGTGATCGCGCTTGTCACCGCCGTGCTCGTGCACTCGGTGACCGCCTGGATCTTCGGCCTGCAGCAGGGGCACGAGATGTGGCACACCGCCCTTCTGGCCCCCTGGTTCGTGTCCTCCGCCCTGGTGTGCGGCACGGCGCTCGTGATGGCCATCGTCATCGGGCTGCGCCGCGCGGGCTACCTCGAGCTTGAGCAGGACAACGTGGTGCGCCTCGCCAAGCTCCTCGGCGCCTTCGTGCTGGTGGATCTGTACTTCTTCGGTTGCGACCTGCTCACCGAGGGCTTCCCGGGCGGGGCCGGAGCGGAAGTGGTGGCCCTGCTGACCCAAGGTCCCCTGGCGCCCTACTTCTGGTTCGAGATCATCGGCTGCGCCGTGTGCGCTGTCATCTGCCTGACCCCGGCCCTGCGTCGCAACGGCCTTCTGGTGGCGGCATCGCTGCTGGCCATCGCGGGCATCTTCTGCAAGCGCGTTCAGCTGCTGGTGGGCGGCTTCCAGATCGCCAACCTCGATCTGCCCTTCGCGATGAACTCCATGAGCATCACCCACGCCGACGGCACGCTTGCCGATGCCTACGCGAACCTCGTCTACTGGCCCACGCCGCTGGAGTTCGGAGTGACGCTGGGCGTGGTGGCCCTCGGGTTCCTCATCTTCTTCCTGGGTCTGAAGTTCCTTCCCCTGCGACCCTCCGAGAAGTAGTTTTCCGCAGATGCGGGCCGAACCCTCCAATCGGTTGCGCGTCTCTCTAACATGCGGGCCGTCTGCCGTGGGGCGGGCGGCCCTTTTCTTTCAAGGGAGGAAGGAGCCCTATGAGGAAGATCATTGCGACGGTGGCGGTGTTCCTGCTGGCCGGCGCATGCGTTGTCGGCGCGGTGGCCCTCGTGCAGCCCGATGCGCTGAGCGTGCGGCCCATTGCCGCCGATTCGCCCTGCCCGGTCGTGGGGTGCGCGTCGGGTGAGTGCCACGGTTTCGACGATGTGCCCGAGCCCGACGGTGTGCACGAGATGACCTGTCCGGAGGCCTCGTGCGCATCAGTGGAATGCCATGGCTGGGAGACGCTCTCGTCGCGCTACCACCAGGCGTCGGATGCCAGCCTGAACCTGTGGATTCTCATGCCGGTGGCCCTTGTGGTGGCGCTGATCGGCATTATGAGGAAGGTGGGACGGTCATGAGGATGCTCGTTGTGGATGTTCTGGCGCTGGCCCTGTACATCGTGGTGTCGCTGCCCGCGTTGACAGGTGTGGGGCTGCACGAGTGGCTCGGGCTCGGCGTGGGGCTCGTCCTGCTCGTTCACGGCGCCCAGCACGCTGATTTCGTCGCGCGCCTTCTGTCCGGCCGCCGCTCCCTGCGGGCGGCAGGCCGCGTTCTGCTGGATGCGGCCCTCGTGATCGCGGTTGTGGTCGTGATGCTCTCGGGCCTCATGGAGTCGGGCGCCGTGCTGCTGTCGTTCGGCCTGTATGCCGAGGGGTATTACTTCTGGGGGCCGCTGCACGCCGCGTCCGCCAAGGTGCTTCTCGCGCTTCTGGTGGTGCACGGCGCGCTCAACATCGGCGCGCTGCGCCGCCTCATCCAGCGCTCCCGCGCCGGCGAGGCCGAGTAGGAGGCGCCCTTTTACAAGCGCCTATGCGTGCAAGGAAACGGCCCGGGCGGCTCGCGATGAGCTGCCCGGGCCGTTTTAGCATTTTCGGCGGTGGGGTGCGCTAGTCCACGGCGATGACGTCGTCGGTAGTCAAAGCGCCTTCCATAAGGTCCTCGTAGTCCCTCGGAGATGCGGCGTTGGTAGCCGCGCCCAATTCGGTATCGGAGGCCTGGGGCTCAGGGATTTCCACCGACGTGTCGTTCGGGTCGAGGCCTGCGTCCACGCGGCGCATCATGTCTTGCCATTCGACGTATTGAGTACCCACGTAGGCTACGCCGCCCTGGCTTAGGGTGTAACTTGGGCAGGCAACAGAATACATGGTTAGCCCCTTGTCTTTGAAAGCAAGGGCGAGCGAGACGAGATCGGTAGCTGAGTAATCCGTCGTGACGCAGCGGGCCAGGGACTGAACGGTGCCGGGGATTTCGGAGGGAGATTCGGAAAGTACCTTTTTCACGATGGCCTCAATAATCATCCGTTGGGCCTGAGCGCGGGAGAAGTCGCCGCCAGAGACGGCATGGCGCTCGCGGGCAAAGGCAAGGGCCTGCTGCCCATCGAGGGTCTGCTGGCCGGAATCGATAGTTAGGCCGCTTGTGTCGGAGTAAAAGCCCTCGGGAACATTCACCTCAATGCCGCCGAGCTCATTCACTGCCTCTTCTAGTTCGTCAAAGTGGACTTCCACATAGTGGGAAATGGGGACACCGGCGAAGGCAGACAGGGTCTTGACGGCCTGGGAGGGGCCGCCAAAGGCGAAGGCGGCATTGATTTTCTGAACCCCGTGACCCTCGATGTCCACCATAGTGTCACGGGGTACTGAAACGAGGTCGACCGTACCGGTGTTTGTGTCGATGCGGGCGAGCATGGTCACGTCGGCGCGACTGGCTGCTTCTCCCTTGCGAGCGTCGCTTCCGAAAATGCCCACATAGTAGGATCCGTCATCTTTGGCGGGAGAGAGCTCGGCGTCGAGTTCTCTGAATTCGGTCTCATTTATGCCGCTTTGAATGGTGGAGTTCAAGCTGTTGAAGTAGAGTACGGCCGCGATGCCGGCACCTGCGAGAGCAAGCACGATGATGATGGCCACAACGAGGGCGATGCGTTTGCCTCGGCGTCGCTTGCGAGCCGCCTTGGCGCGAGCGAGGCTATCGGTGGACTCGAAAGAACGCGAGCTTTGAAAGCCCTTTTGCTGCCCCCGTACCGCGCTGAAAACGGGGTCTTGAACCCCATTGGCTCGGGGGATGCGGATTGAATGCTTGCCATGTCGTTTCGCCATAGGGTTCGGCACGGGTGTGCCTGCCTCCTCAATAAACGCGATAGTACGAATGCGAAACCCCAAGATACCAGGAAATTGCAGGGGACGGCCAACCTTCTAGAAGAAAACAGGGCTTTGGAGGCCTGGTGGATGGGGGAGGAGCGGGGCTTGTCCGACCCGTGTGGGCCGCGTATAATGCCCTTATTGAACAACGTGTCCAATTTTGGGCGCTGTGTTGAAAACGAGCGAGAGGAGACCGCTATCGCTACGGCAACCTGCGCGCCACCTGCTGCAGCTCCCTGCGAGGATCGGCGCATCGCCAAATCGAAGCGCGCCCTGCGCGGGGCTCTCATCGAGCTCTTGGAGGAGCGCGGCTTCGACGCCATCACCGTGAACGACCTGTGCGAGCGGGCCGATTTGACGCGCGGCACCTTCTACAACCACTTCAGCGACAAAGATGCCCTGCTGGCAGTACTGGAAGATGAGGTCATGGCCGACATCGATGCGCTCCAAGGGCGCATGCACGACGTCAGCCTGACCGATATGCTGGCCTACCGCGTGGCGGGGCGTCCGCTGCCGCTTCTGGTGGAGCTGTTCGACTATCTGCGTGCCCAAAGCGATTTTCTGCATGCGGTGCTGGGGCCTGGAGGCGACGCGAGCTTCGGCCCGCGCCTGCGCGAGGCAGTGTGCGAGAACCTGGTGCAGAACATCCTCCACGAGAAGTACCGCAAAAATCCTACGCCCTTCGTGGAATACTATGTGGCTTTCTACGCCGCTGCCTATCTGGGCATTATCGCCCGGTGGATCGAGCGCGGATGTCCTGAGACCTCCGAGGACATGGCCCGCATCGCCATGCGCCTCTTCTTCATCAAACCCGGCGAATCCATCGAGTTGTAACGGGGAAGCGAGATAACCTATGAAAAAGAAGAACAGCAAGTACACCGAGATCATCACCGAGGCGTCTACCTCCGTCCCGGCGGGCGAGGCCGCTCCGGCCCCCTGCGCCTCTTGTACGCCGCGTGTTACGACGGTGGATGCGGCCCAGGTCAACGCCGCCGAGGTCGCTGAGGCCCGTGCCGCTGCGGCGGCGTGCCCCTTCCATATCGGCATCGACGTGGGCTCTACCACGGTGAAGCTCGCGGTGCTGAACAACGACAACGAGATTCTGTGGGCGGTGTACCGTCGCCACCACGCCGACGTGCGCGCCACTATCGTGGAGGTGCTGCGCGAGGCGGCCGAGGCCTACCCCAGCGAGGAAATGACCATCGCCATCACCGGTTCGGGCGGCTTGCTTTTGTCCCAGTGGCTGTCTGTGGCCTTCGTCCAGGAGGTCATTGCGTCGAAGACGGCCGTGGAGACCTTCATTCCCAAAACCGACGTGGCCATCGAGCTGGGTGGCGAGGATGCGAAGATCATCTACTTCGACAACGGCATCGAGCAGCGCATGAACGGCACCTGCGCCGGCGGCACGGGCGCCTTCATCGACCAGATGGCCGCGCTTCTGAATACCGACGCGGGCGGCTTGAACGAGCTGGCGGCCGACCATACGACCATCTATCCCATCGCCAGCCGCTGCGGTGTGTTCGCGAAAACCGACGTGCAGCCGCTTCTGAACGAGGGCGCACGCAAGGAGGACATCGCCGCCTCCATCTTCCAGTCGGTGGTCACCCAGACTATTTCGGGTTTGGCCTGCGGCCGTCCCATCCGCGGCAACGTGGCGTTTTTGGGCGGTCCTCTGCAGTATCTGCCCGAGCTGCGCAAGCGCTTTTACGAGACCCTTGATCTGGCCGATGAGGCCATCATCGTGCCGGAGAATGCGCACCTGTTCGTGGCCGCCGGCTGCGCCATCGCCGGCATCAACGAGGGCGCTCGTCCGGAGAGGCTTCCCGAGGTGCTCACGCGCCTGGAGAACTTGGGCGATATGCAGGGCTCGGAGGTGGTACGCCTGGCACCGCTGTTCGCCAACGAGGAAGAGCTCGCCGAGTTCCGCAGCCGCCATGACGCCGAGCGCGTGCGTCGTGCGTCGCTTGCGGACTACCACGGCGTGGCTTTCCTCGGCATCGACGCCGGCTCCACCACCTTCAAGGCGGCGCTCATCGGCGAGGACGGCGCGCTTCTGTGGTCCACCTACGCCTCGAACAAAGGCGACGTGCTGGGCTGCGCCAAGGCGGCCGTGGCCGAACTCTACCGCGCGCTGCCTTGCGACCCGCAAACCGGCGAGCCGCTCGTGACCATCGGGCACGCCACGGTGACCGGCTACGGCGAGGGCCTGCTCTTGGAGGCCTTGCGGGTGGATTCCGGCGAGATCGAGACGGTGGCCCATCTGCGCGGAGCCCAGGAGATGCTGCCCGGCGTGGAGTTCATCTTAGACATTGGCGGCCAGGACATGAAGTGCCTGCGCGTGAAGGACGGCGTCATCGACCACATCATGCTGAACGAGGCCTGCTCGTCGGGCTGCGGCAGCTTCATCGAGTCCTTCGCGAGCGGCCTGAACCTGGATGTGGCCGAGTTCGCAAGCACCGCCATCTCCGCCGAGAACCCGGTGGATCTGGGCAGCCGCTGCACCGTGTTCATGAACTCGCGCGTGAAGCAGGCCCAGAAGGAGGGCGCCACCGTGGGCGACATCGCCGCGGGCCTGGCTATCTCCGTCATCAAGAACGCGCTGTTCAAGGTCATCAAGATTCGCGACCCCCACGATGTGGGCACCCAGGTCATCGTCCAGGGCGGCACCTTCCTGAACGACGCGGTGCTGCGCGCCTTCGAGCAGCTGTCGGAAGTGAATGCCGTGCGCCCCGATATCGCCGGCAACATGGGCGCCTTCGGTGCGGCGCTTCTGGCCCGCGACCGCTACGAGGACGCGCGTCGCCGCTGTGCGGGCGAGGCGCTCTCGCCGGACGTGGGGCCGAAGATGCCCACAAGCGGCCTTCTGTCGCTCGAGGCCATCGAGGCGCTCGCCCCCAGCCACCGCACCGTGCGCTGCAAGGGCTGCTCCAACAGCTGCCTGCTCACGGTGAACGACTTCGGCGTGGATGAAGCCACCGGCAAGCACCGTCGCTTCATCACCGGCAACCGCTGCGAGAAGGGCGAGAGCTTGGGCACGGGTGCCGAGAAGTCGGCCGTGCCGAATCTGTTCGAGTACAAGGCCGAGCGCACCTTCGGCTACGAGCCGCTGTCCGAGGAAGAGGCGCGGCGCGGCACTGTGGGCATCCCGCGGGCGCTGAACATGTATGAGAACTACCCGTTCTGGTTCACCTTCTTCACGAAGCTGGGCTACCGGGTCATCCTCTCCGACCCGTCCACCAAGAAGACCTACGAGGCGGGTATCGAGTCCATGCCCTCTGAAAGCGTGTGCTATCCGGCGAAGCTCTCTCACGGTCACATCATGAACCTCTTGGACAAGCACCCGGACTTCATCTGGATGCCCTGCTCGAAGTGGGAGCGCCAGGAGGACGAGACCGCCGGCAACCACTTCAACTGCCCCATCGTGGCCAGCTACCCCGAGGCGCTGCGCCTGAACATCGACGAACTGCGCGAGACCGACGTGGCCTTCGTGTCCCCGTGGCTTCCCTACGACAACAAGGAGAAGCTGAAGAAGCGCCTGTTCGTGGAATTGGGCGAGGGCTTCGGCGATGCGGTGAACGCCAAGGGCGCCAAGTTCACCCAGGCCGAGATCGACGAGGCCGTGGAGGCGGCCTGGGCCGAGGACGAGGCTTTCAAGCGCGACATTCGCACCAAGGGCGTGGAGACGCTCGCCTGGATGGAGGAGACGGGCACCCGCGGCATCGTGTTGGCGGGGCGCCCCTACCACCAGGACCCCGAGATCAACCACGCTATCCCCGAATTGCTCACGAGTTTCGGATTGGCGGTGCTCACCGAGGACTCCGTGGCGCATCTGGGCCAGCTGGAGCGTCCCATCCGCGTGGTGGACCAGTGGATGTACCACACCCGCTTGTACGCGGCGGCCAAGGTGGTCACCCAGCGCAAGGACCTCGACCTCATCCAACTGAACTCCTTCGGCTGCGGCCTGGATGCCCTTACCACCGACCAGGTGCAGGAGGTGCTCGAGGCGGCCGGCAAGGTGTACACCGTGCTGAAGATCGACGAGGTGTCGAATCTGGGTGCCGCCCGCATCCGCGTGCGCAGCCTGCTCGCGGCCCTGAAGGACCAGGCCGACCGCGAGGCCGAGGCCGCATCCGATGAGGCTGCCGAGCGTGCGGGCTGTCCGGCCGCCTGCATCGATCTGAGCAACCTGGACAAGCTCGTGCCGGCTTCGTTTACCGAGAAGGCCGACGGCGTGGTGGCCGCCGCCGAGGTGGAGCAGCGCGAGGGCACCTCTACCGAGTTTGAGCGCGTGCAATTCACCGAGCAGATGCGCGAGGAGGGTTACACCATCCTCTGCCCGCAGATGGCCCCCATCCACTTCGACCTGCTCGTGGAAATCTTCCATCGCAATGGCTACAACCTGGAGCTTCTGCCCTCGGTGGACCATGGTGCGGTGGACGCGGGCTTGAAGTACGTGAACAACGACATCTGCTACCCGTCCATTTTGGTCACGGGCCAGATCATGGAAGCGGTCATGTCCGGGCGCTACGACACCGACAAGCTGGCGGTCATCATCACCCAGACCGGCGGCGGCTGCCGTGCCACGAACTACATCTCGCTCATCCGCAAGGCGCTGAAGTCGGTGGGGCTCTCCCACATTCCGGTTATCGCGCTGTCGTTCAAAGACCTCGGCGAGGAGAACCCCGGCTTCAAGGTGACGCCGGCCATGCTCTATCAAGCCATCTTCGCCCTGCAGTACGGCGACTTGCTCATGCAGTGCCTCTACCGCACACGTCCTTACGAGATGGAGCCGGGCGCCGCCGGGCGCCTGTTCGACTACTGGATGGCCGAGTGCAAGCGCCAGCTGACCGCCGGCGTGAAGATGTCCGAGTTCAAGCGCACCGTGAACCGTATCGTGGAGGACTTCGACACCCTGCCTCTGGTGGGCGAGGGCACCAAGCCGCGCGTGGGCGTGGTGGGCGAGATCCTCGTGAAGTTCCATCCTACGGCCAACAACCAGATTGTGGACGTCATCGAGCGCGAGGGCTGCGAGGCCGTGGTGCCCGGGCTCATTGAGTTCTTCCTGTTCGGCATTGCCGGCGGCATCTTCCAGCAGCAGATTGGCAAGTCGAAGAAGAGCGCGCTCGGCAGTCGCATCGGCCTGGCCGCGGTGAAGAAGCTGCGCAAGCCGGTGACCGATGCGCTTGAGAAGTCGACGCGCTTCCATCCGCCGGCGGACATCTACGAGCTGGCCGATTATGCGAGCGAGATTCTGAGCCTGTGCAACTCCATGGGCGAGGGATGGCTGCTCACGGCCGAGATGGTGGAGCTCATTCGCTCCGGCTGCCCGAACGTGGTGTGCACGCAGCCCTTCGCCTGCCTGCCGAACCACGTGGTGGGCAAGGCCACCATCAAGGAGCTGCGCCGCCGCTATCCGGAAAGCAACATCGTGGCCGTGGACTACGACCCCGGCGCTTCCGAGGTGAACCAGCTCAACCGCATCAAGCTGATGATCGCGGTGGCCAAGGCGAACCTGGCCGAGAAGGAGGCCGAGGCGCGCGCCGTGCGCGATGCCGCCCGAGGGGGTGCCCCCACCCCGGCTGAGGCCGTAGCCGAAGCCGCCGAGTTCGAAACCGAGGTTGTGCGCTAAACGGTTTGCTTCTACCTCCAAAGGGCGTGACGTTAAGGCGTCGCGCCCTTTCTTGCGCCTAAAACGCCTTTTACTAAAAGTCAAGTCTTTCAATTAAGAACATTTGTTCTAATATGTAAGAAAAAGGACGGAGGGAGAGGCAATGAGCAGATCGGAAATTATCAAATCATTCGAGGGCAATCAAATTCGGTCAGCGTGGGACTCCGAAGAAGAGGAGTGGTATTTCTCTGTTGTCGATGTCGTGGGGGTTCTGACAGAGCAGGCGTCCGTGCGGAGTGCAAGTACATATTGGGCGGTTCTGAAGAAGAGGCTGAAAGAAGAGGGGGCGAATCAACTGCTTACAAATTGTAAGCAGTTGAAACTGAAGGCCGCAGATGGCAAGATGCGGCTCACGGATGTCGCTACGGTCGAGCAGCTGCTCCGTATTATTCAATCGGTTCCTTCCCCGAAAGCCGAACCCTTCAAAATGTGGCTTGCCCAGGTTGGTGCGGAACGCATCGATGAGACGGTAGATCCCGAGCTCGCCATAGATCGGGCATTGGAGACGTATCTCAAGAAAGGCTATTCCGAAGACTGGGTTCATCAGCGTCTGCTTGCAATTCGCATTCGGAATGAACTTACCGAAGAGTGGGAAAAGCGAGGCGTAAGCAAAGGGCGCGAATACGCCATTCTTACCGACGATATCAGCCGCGCTTGGTCAGGGCTGAGTACAAGGGAATACAAGGATTATAAGGGACTCAAAAAAGAGAATCTTAGGGACAACATGACCGATGTTGAGCTTGTGCTGACGATGTTGGCGGAGGCATCGACGCGCGATATCTCGAAGGCCGTACGTCCCGATGGCTTTGACGAAAGTCGAGACGTTGCCGTGCAGGGTGGCGAAGTTGCGGGCGTTGCGAGAAGAGCCTTAGAAGAGCGGACGGGGCTGCCCGTAGTGGTTCCGACCAACGCAAATGACGTGAATCAACTCGTGACCGCCGTCATAGTGGATGCGGCCCGGCTGCCTGATAGTGAAGATTCGGGTCTCATCAAGTAAATCAATCCAGTCAAGGTAGCTTGTCAAAGGAGCGAGTAGCTGAAACTACTATAATTCCGAATATGAATACGCCTGGAAAACTCGTCATTGTGCCGACTCCTATTGGGAACTTGGGGGATATGACGCTGCGCTCGCTGGATGCGCTGCGCGCGGCCGATGCGGTGTGTGCGGAGGATACCCGGGTGACGGGCAAACTGCTCGCGCATTTCGGCATTGAGAAGCGGCTGGAGCGGCTGGATGAGGCGATGATCGGGGCGAAGGCGGCGAGCATCGTTGAGCGCGTCGTGTCCGGCGAGGTGATCGCCTATTGTTCCGATGCCGGTATGCCCGGGGTGTCTGACCCGGGGCTGCGGCTGGTTGCCGCGGCCCGCGAGGCCGGCGCTGCCGTTGAGGTGCTGCCCGGCGCATCGGCCGCCGCGTGCGCCTATGTGGCTTCCGGCACCGTGTGCCCGCGCTTCTACTTCGGGGGTTTCTTCCCGCGCAAAGGAGGAGAGCAGCGTTCGGTTTTGGAGGGGCTGCGCACCTTGGATGCGGCGCTGGTGTTCTATGAGAGCCCCAATCGCTTGGTAGCGGCCTTGGCTGCCATCGCCGAAGTGCTGCCCTTGCGAAGCGTGGCTGTATGTCGCGAGTTGACGAAGCTCCACGAGGAGGTTGCGTGCGGAACGGCCGCCGAGCTGGTCGAGCGTTTCAGCGCGCGAGCCGGCGAGCCTGGTGGGATTCGCGGCGAGATTGCCCTGGTCATTGATGCGCCGAACGAGGCCGAGGCGGCTGTCGGCGCCGAGGCGGCTGCCGCCTCGGCCGAGGTGCGCGCTGACGAGCTCGTCGCAGAGGGCCTGCGCACCAAGGAAGTCGCCAAGCGGATCGCCGCTGAGTTCGGCATTCCCCGCAACGACGCCTACGAGCTTGCCATGCGAGCCGCTCGATGAGCCCCGTGTCGTTCTGGGCGAGCGAAGCGAGTCGATAAATCCCATGGCAGCAACGAGAAAACGCAAGAACCAGCCTCCTGAGCTCGTTTTCATCGACGGCATGGAAGTCTGGCTTACGCGCAAGGCTATCAAGAACATGCACCTGCGGGTGAAGCCGCCCGATGGTCGCATCGAGGTGTCGGCGCCCTTGCGCTTGCCGCTTGCCACCATCAGGGGGTTCGTGGGGGAGAAGCGCGATTGGGTCGAGCGCCAGCAGCAGGCTATCGCCGCCTCGCCCCGTGGGGAGGCAGCCGTCGCGACGCCCGAAGAGGTGGCCCAGTGGCGCGCCGTGGTGCAGGCCTGCGTGCCGCCGCTCATTGCCGCATGGGAGCCTATTATGGGCGTGAAGGCCGGTAAGATTGCCTATCGCAACATGACGAGCCGCTGGGGCAGCTGCCAGCCGGCTACGGGCCGCATTTGCATCAACGTGCGCCTGGCGCTCTATCCGCCTGAGTGCCTGGAATACGTGGTCGTTCACGAGCTGTGCCACCTGCTGGAGCGCGGCCACGGCCCGCGTTTTCACGCCCTTATGGACGCCTTCATGCCCGACTGGAAAGCCCGCCGCGCCAAGCTGCGTTAAACGAACGAAGCCAGGTGTCGCAAAATGTGCGATATGCGCTAGGGCAACACCGAATGGGGCGCTTCTGCAAGTAATCGAACTATTGTGCTAAAAATGCTTTTCATTGGGGCTGTATTACACTACAATGCGAACAAATATTCGATAGTGTGAGCGAAAGGCCTGGTGAGAGCATGGGAGAGAAGAGTCGGTTCGGAAAGCGCGAGGCGGTTGCAGCGGGAGTGCTGGCTTTTGCGTTGAGTGCGAGCGTAGGAGTTGGCACACTAGCTTGGGGAAGCGAAGAAGATGTTGCGCAAGAGAAGATTGACTTGCGCCGCGGTGTCATGGCGTCATGGGTCGCGGCTGCTGTGGGCGATGTTGCTGAGCAAGGAGCACGCTCTCGCAGTGCTGAAGCCCAGCGGATGATGCAGGGGTATCTTCGGGCGAAGGAAAAAGCGACTAAGTCAAGTGATGCCCACCAGGGTGGAGCGAGAGAAGTCGCGGAAGCGAGCGGTTCCGACTGCGTGAAGGCGTCCCGTACCGAAGAAGCTGCACTGTCGGAAACGAAGGACGGAGAAGGTGAGCAAGCAGGGGGTAAGCCGTCCGAGCCTTCCTCAAGCGTTTCGCAAGAACTTGATAATTACGAAGGGACGGCAGAGAATGCCAAGGGCGAAACTGCCGAAAACGCACTTTCGCCTGGTACGCTTCTGGTAGGAGGAGCGGCAATTCCCTATGTCGATGTGCGCGGGGAGACGACGCCGAGTTCCGGTGGCGGCCTCTGGTTGGGATCGGATGCGGTGGACGACGGCAGCTGGGGGTATTTCGTCGGGCACAATCCCGGCTCGTTTGCGCCGGTGTGCTCTCTTTCTCTGGGCGATGTCGTTACCGTGTGCGATCGGCGAGGAGCGCAACGCGCGTACGCCGTGAGAGATGTCTTCCAGGTGGAAGAGACCGCCACTTGGAAGACCATCGCGTCGCGCGTGACCGGTTATGGCGAGTCGGTGGTGCTGCAAACTTGTGCGGGAAACGGCAGAAACATCATCGCCGTCGCGGCCTAGGGGCGCCGAATCTGCGGCCGGTCTCGAACGGGAAAGAAAAGGCTCGGAAGCCCAAGGGCTTCCGAGCCGACTTGATGGTTTGCCGGAGCGTCGAGATGCTACGCGTCGTCCTCATCCTCGTCGTCGATGTCGTGGCCGTGGTCGTGCTCGGAGATGTCGCTCACCGGCTTTTCCAAGCCCTCGATGACAAGGCCGTTCTTCTCGGCATAGTCCCACAGCGCCGCATGGATGGCCTCTTCGGCCAAAAGCGAGCAGTGCAC
>CANEDU010000014.1 GCA_947426355.1 uncultured Adlercreutzia sp.
GAACCTGCGCGCTTCGTCTAATGGTACGCTTCTTAACTAAATCTTAACTCTTTTTGCGCTCCGCTATTTGAGTTTGATAAAATAGCTGAGCGCCGACCTGCGTTAGCGCCCAAAATCGGACACGCTTTCTGTCTTGCAAGCCTAAATCCCTAGCAAAGCCGCGCGGATTGAATTTAACCGTAAATGCAAAGCAACCCCAGATTGTGGGGTTGCTTCGGTTTTAGGTTGATGCAGCAGCTGCTTGAATTCTACTCTGTCTTCTCTTTGGGAAGGATGTAGTAAACAGAGGGATTTGTCCCGTTTTCTGGCAAAAACTGCTGAGCGTCGTTTTCCGTGATTAGCTTGGAGACTTCGCTATTGGAATCCGAAATGTCACCGTAGTGCCTCACTCTCGCAGGGCACGAGCTGACGCAGTAAGGGTCCTTTCCTCCTGCCGTACGTCCTGCGCAGAGATTGCACTTTGTCGAAACGGTACGTTCGGCGTCGACGACGGGCGCTCCATAAGGGCACGATTTCTCGCACGTTCCACAACCGATGCAGATGTCTTGGTCTACGGAGACTACGCCAGTCTCCTCACTTTTGTGCATGGCTCCCGTGGGACAGTTCGTCACGCAGACTGGAGATTCGCAGTGATTGCACAGTATAGGACGGAACTTCATGGAAGGCGACGAATCCATGGAAGTCATGTAGGTTTCGTTTCCGTAGAAATCAAGAACATGACTCCAATAGTTTTCACCTGCAATCTCATTTGATGTCTTGCAGCTGATGACGCAAGTTTGGCATCCCATGCATCCGCGTAAGTCGATGACCATGCCGTATTGGGTATCGCTCATAATTACAGACCTCCTATGCCCTTTCGACCTCTACGCACACATCGTAGAATGCCGCGTTCGTCATGCTGATGGCTTCCTCTACTTCGTTTTTTCTGTAGTGAGTCAAGAATTGATAATGACCTTCGATGAAATCTTCCGGTCCCCATCCTTGGGACATAGCGGTTGTGCCAGGGATAATTCCGTCTGTCACGAATGCTTTCGCCTTGCAGCGGCCTCGATCATTGAAGATGAGTACTACGTCTTCATGTGCGATGCTTCGTGCTTCGGCATCTATCGGATTGATGTAAAGGTGCGGTTCAGCCTCTACGGTTTTCAACATGGGGATACCTGTGTGTTGGGTGTGCACAAAGCGCCTATCGTGGTACTGGATAAAGTTCAACGGATAGTTTGGGTTGCCTTGCTCTGGGTTGTCGCTACCGCGAAGGTAAGTCGGCACCTGCGAAGCGTATGGCATCAGGCTGTCGGTATAGAATTGAAGACGGCCCGAAGCAGTGCCGAACACTTTATTTCCTAGCGGATAAGTCGCCTTTCCGAAGATACCATCAGGGCGCGCAAAGGCTCCGTAGTCGATGAGTTCTTCGACATCAAGGTCTTGGAAAGCATAGTGCTCGCTATTGAGGAAAGTGCGCACCCACTCCTCGTCATTGAGCGTCCACTCATCAGCGACGCCTACCTTCTGAGCGAGGAGGTTCATAATCTCGAGATCTGTTTTGCTTTCGCCCATGGGCTCAATTACGGGTTTGTTGACAAACACATGACCACCATGTGATTTGACATCCCAGGCTTCGAACCATGTTGTGGTCGGAAGGACGATGTCGGAGTATTGCGTAGTCCATGTCCAAAACGGATCGGCGGTGACGATGAAGTCGATGCTTGGAAAGACCTCATTAATGATTTTGTTTGCATCGGGACTCATGTTGAGGAAATTGGACGTAGCAAGATAGAGGAAGTCGATGGGAACGGGGTTCCCCGTTATTGCTGCGTCATAGATTTCAGAGCTTTTGTAAACGTTGGCTCCTGCGAAT
Organism: uncultured Adlercreutzia sp.; assembly: GCA_947426355.1. GTDB lineage: Bacteria > Actinomycetota > Coriobacteriia > Coriobacteriales > Eggerthellaceae > Adlercreutzia. Next base: position 1,859 of record CANEDU010000014.1, read on the forward strand.
TCTTCGGGATTGGTCATGTAAAGCGCAAGAATGCCCATGTTAAATACGCTGAATGTTTTTCCATCGCCGACATTATTCCAGTCGTTCATGTTAAACAAAGAAGCACCAGCGTTGGTGAAATTGGTGGCTGCGCTTGCATCCACATGGCTTCCGCCGTTGTTGCGCGATATGCCGCCACCACTGCGACCGATATTCCCGCATATGCCAGCAAGTGTAGCCAGGGCTCGTGGGGTTTCGTAAGAATAGTAGTAACGTCCAACGCCTTGACGCCCCTGCAGTGCGCCCGGCTTTGCGTTTGCGTATTCAAGAGCGATGCGCTCGATAGTGGCGGCATCGACGCCAGTGATGTTCGCAACGCGCTCGGGATCCCATTTCTGAACTTCTTTCACCAAATCATCCATGGTCGGATGGCAGTTCGTACCATTGACGACGAAAGAGCCGGTCAGCGCTAGGGTGCTATCGGGGCCTGAGGTGTTGTCGTCTTCGCCGCCGCTTTGGGCTGGGTCGATGATGACCATAGAGTCAGTTGCGGTATCCCAGGCGCAGTACATTCCCTCGCTGGGGTGAACGTACTCTCCTGTTTCGTCAGAAACGAGCAGAGGGGCACATGAGTAGTTCGCCAACCAAGTTTTGTCATGGAGATCGTTGTCTATGATTACATTCATCATAGACAATGCTAAGGCTGCGTCGGTGCCAGGATTAATGGGAATCCACTCGTCGGCAATGGAGGCCGTGGAGCTTAACCGCGGGTCAATGACTATGAGCTTGATGCCTTTTTCTTTGGCTTTTACCAGGTAGCGGAAAGAAGGCGTATTCGTATCGGCGTCATTTGAGCCGAACAGAATCAAAAGGTTAGAATTGAGATAATCCGCTGCGTCATGGCCGGGGTCGGGATTGCCCGTCACTAAAGTGTATCCGACCGAGCTGCCGTGGTCTCCCATGATTCCTTCCATAGCCCAAGTGGAAGCCCCAATGCTGTGGGCCATGCGGGCAGGTGAAAACCATGAAAGCTGATTCATGTTTCCCGTGAAGATATAAAAGCTGGCTGCGCGCGGATCCTTAGCAATGACGGCGTTAAGCTTCTCGCCTACTTCGTTGATGGCATCATCCCAGGAGATACGTTCGAATTGACCCGATCCTCGCTCTCCCGTACGACGCATGGGATACATTACGCGGGCGTTTTCATCTTGCACCTTGGTGGCAAATGCCATGCAACGAGCACAAGCGTTGTTGTTTTCGGAATCATTGGGCCGCTCTCCTGGTTCTATACGAACGATTTTGCCATCTCGCTTGTATCCGGTCAGGAAGCACCCCATGCAATTGTAACCAGCTCTAACGTGGAACTGCTCAAGCTCTTCTGCTTGAATAGCAGCCTCGCTATCTTCGGTTTTTGCTTCGTCGCCTTCTTCCAGGCGCGGCTCTTTTTGTGACGTACATCCGACAGCTGCGAAAGCCGATGCTCCTGCGACCGCGCCAACAAAAGCCCTCCTGCTGATATCGTGTCTGGCCATGTCTCTCCCGTTCTCTCCTATGTTGATTTGCCCCAAAGGAAGTACGACGGACTTCGAGCCGGCACCGGAATACGTCGTACTTTGCAGCTCAGCAGAAATATGCTGATAGGCTCATCATAGCAAGGACACTTTTGATGTTGATTAATATCGGGATTAAAGATTATTAACTTGTTTTAATGACTCATCAGGGAAAACTGGAAAACCCATGGCTTGCCACGCTTAGACGATGCGGTAGCCAACACCCCATTCTGTGAGAATGTGAGTGGGGTGAGATGCGTCCTTTTCAATTTTCTGTCGTAGTTTTCTGATGAATACGGCAACAATGCCAGCGCTTCCGAAATAATCAACGCCCCATACTGCATCAAGGATTTGTTGTCTTGAGAAAACGGTGTCGGGGTTTCGGGAAAGAAGCAGTAAAACTTCGTACTCTTTGGCAGTTAGGTCAATGCGCTTGTTAGACACGAACACGCACCGCGTGCTTGTCTCTATGCGCAAGTCTCCGAGGATGATGGTGCTACTCTTGGCGTCCTCTCGTTCGTCGGCCGCCCATGGTGAGGATATCCTCCCTCTCCTCAGGCACGAGTTGACTCGCAGCACGAGCTCTGTGGGCTCGAAAGGTTTGGTGATGTAATCGTCTGCGCCAAGCTTAAAGCCAAGATTTTTGTCGATAAGGCTGTCTTTGACGGAGAGGAAGATTACAGGGATTCCGGGGTCTTTGTCTCGGATGGCGGAGCAGACCTCATAGCCGCCGTAGTTGGGCATCATAATGTCGAGAATGACGAGGTCAAAGTGGTCGTCTGCGTATTTCGAAAGCGCTTCTCTTCCATCGGCCACAGCTATGACGTCGTGACCCTCTTTGCGAATGTAGAAACTGACCGCGTCTCGGATGCTGGCCTCGTCGTCAGCGATAAGGATTCGAGCCATGGTTGTCCTTTCATATTTTGAAGCAGCGCTGTTTTATTGCTCTATATCAAAATCAGGTTCTTCGAAGGGAATGGTGACACGGAAGATACTCCCTTCGTTCACCTTGCTCCGCACGGTGATATCCCCTCCATGAAGCTCGGCGTATTCTTTCGCGAGTGAAAGCCCCAATCCGCTTCCGCTGACTGGACGAGTGGTCGCATTTTTTGTCTGCATGAATTTTTGGAATATAACCGATTGATCTTCTTCGGGGATACCTATCCCTTCGTCTGACACATCAAAGCATACACTGTTTTTTCCTTCGTTCAGATAGACATTTACCCAAATTGCTCCATGGTCTTCAGAATACTTAACGGCATTAGTGCAAAGATTGTCAAGAATGTGGAGCAGCTTGTCTTCGTCGCCCAGGAATAGGGGCATGTCGGGCTCAACGCTGTAATGTGCTTGCATCTCTCTGGCGGCGACCAGGGGCTCGACCATTTTTTCAATTTGGTTGATGATATCCGCAGCATCTACGACGTCTTTTTCGAGTTTAATGGCACCCGCTTCAAGCCTTGCTGAATCCAAGATGTTATTCACGAGCTTGGAAAGCGACATGGTGTTTGCCTGGATGGCTCTGATTACATTGCTTCGCTGGGTGGCATTAAGCGCCGGGTCGTTGAGCATGTCGATGTGCGCACGAATGGCTGTCAACGGTGTGCGTAGCTCGTGGCTCATCATGGTGAAATAGTGCGTTTTGTATCGGTCGTCAGCCTGGAGTCGGTTGTTTGCCGCCTCAAGCTCGCGTGCCTGGCGCCCAAGTGCGTTGTTGGCTTCCGCAAGCTGCTCGGTGCGCTCGCTAACTTTTTCTTCTAAATCTCGGCGGAGGGAATCGAGCTCTCCAGCCATCTCGTTGAAATAGTCGGAGAGATTCTCGAGTTCACCTTTCGCATTAATGCTCTGTGCGTCGATTCGGGTGTCCAGCTCGCCAGCCCCGAGCCTTCTTACAGCAGATTCGAACTTTCCAAGTGGTTTCACGACAAAGCGCATGCTTACGCAATAGATTGCGAGTAGACATGCGGCAAGCACGGCAGCAGAAAGAAGTGCTCGCAGTAGAGTGCGGGTTGCGATGTTCTCGCGATAGGCCTCCGTGGGAATAGAAATGCTAGCAACTCCAACAAGGTCGCTGTCCTGAAGTCCTTCCTTGGGGAATCCCGTTACGTCTATCTCACCGTACGGATTGCCATGGCATTCCGCGCAGCTGGCAGTCATCTTCAAAGGGACAGTGTAGCGGTAGTACTCCTTCTGATTCATGGTGCCGAAGGATGAGTAGTTCCGCAAGCTTTTATTGTTTCGAAACGCTTCTATGGCTTGCCCTTCGAATTCGTCTGCGCGGTTGCGCTCGTTGCGAGGAGTATCAGAAACATAGCGGATAATGTATTCGGTTCGGTCAGTGAACAGAGCTCCCACGGATGTGCCAACGATAGAACAATGGAGCCCTTTAAAGTTGTAGCTTCCATCGGCATCGGTATTGATTCGCGTTTGGTTAACTGCCATAAAGTCCCAGACGGCTTGCATCTGCTGGGAGAGAACATATGCTTTCTCGTGCATGGACTCTTCGCTTTGACGTTCCTGAAGCCAAATGTCAGCCACGATGCTCACAACAAGAAGAAGCGAGACGACAATGGTCACAGGCATTGCAAGCCAGTATTTCAAGCGTGTTCGAGTCAGATTGATCCCCTCCTCGAACGATCGGTGAGCCCCTCTGGACATCTGGAATGCAGCATCCAGCACGCCTCCCTTCAATTAAAATACCCAGCACATTACGATATTCGTCACGTGCTTGTCAATGAGACCTATCGGGGTCTGTACGGGGGAAGTGAGTTGGTCGCAGCGAAACTGATGCTTTTTTGAGCTGGTTTTGTCGAAATCTATTCACGTACCAGCGTAGATGCGAGCTAAAATAGGCAAAGCGCACGAGGTGCCTGAATAGGCCTGTGATGGATTGAGCGATGGCGTTGAGTGCGGCGAGAGATTCAGTCAATGCTTGGTAGTAGCAATGGGGTAATTCGGTGATAAGTACGACATTCGATCCGTCCGACCCCGCATCGATCGAGCGCTACGCGAAGCAGCTCGAAGGCATGACGTTTCGGGAGGTGCTCGACTTGGGCATCGCGCCCGAGGGTGTGGCGCGCGAGTACAACAACAAGCGCTACAAAGGCGGCATGGGCACGCTTATCGAGGAGCGCTTCTTCGGGTATAAAGCCAATAGCGACCAAAAGCCCGATTTTCCCGAGGCGGGGGTCGAGCTCAAGGCTTCGTGCTTCGATGTGAAGAAAAACGGGGACTATTCCGCCGGCGAGCGCCTGGTGCTCACCATGATTCCCATGGACGGTCCCATCGCCGACGACTTTTTCGCGTCGCACGTATGGCGCAAGAGCGAGAAGATTCTGCTGGTCTACTATGAGCGAGATCGCAGCATTGACAGCTATGACCAGGTTATTCGTTACGTGAAACTTATCACGCCTTCAGACGAAGATCTGAAAATCATTCGCGAGGACTACGACAAAATTGCCTCGTTGGTGAAGGCGGGAAAAGCTAATGAGCTGTCGGAGGGGATGACTTCGTATCTGGGTGCCTGCACCAAGGGCGCCAGCGAAGCAACGATGTGGGTCAACCAGTTTTACCCGCCGCACACTCCGGCGAAGAAGCGGGCGTTTTGCTTCAAGCGTTCTTACATGGACTACCTCCTGCACTCCGCCATGATGCCGGGTCAGCAGCTTGCGGAGCCTATCGTTCCCAGTGCAGATGTGCTGGATGAAATGACCTTCGAAGAGTACGTCTTGTCGCTGCTGCAGCCTCATTTCGGAAAAACGGATCGAGCGTTGTGCGACATGCTGGGACTGGAGTACACGGGCAATAAGGCTCAGTGGGTTCGCATTGTGTATTCGCTTCTTGGGCTGAGGGGCGAGCGGGCCGAAGAGTTCGAGAAGGCCAACGTCTCGGTGCGAACCGTGCGGGTTGAAGAGCGGGGCACGATTGTCGAGTCGCTCTCGCTCGACACGTTTAAATTCCGCGATATCGCCAACCAGGAGTGGGACGACTCTGCGCTTAAGGCCTATTTCGAAGAAACGCGGTTTTTGTTCGTCTCATTTCTCAAGACATCGGAAGGCCTGCGTTTGGAGGGCGCGCGCTTCTGGTCGATGCCCATGCGGGACATCGAAGGGCCTCTGAGGGATTGCTGGGAGCGAACGAAAGAGATTGTGTCGCGCGGCGTCGAACTGGAGATCACCATTCGAAAAGACGGGGAGGTCGTTATCAAGAACAACCTCCCGAAGAAAACGGACAAGGGGTCGATTGCGCATGTGCGGCCGCACACTTCAAAGAGGGCCTACAAGCTTGAGGACGGCTTCGAGATAGGGGACATTGAGCGCGATGGCGACGAGTTGCCCGACGGCCGAATCATGACGCAGCAGAGCTTCTGGCTGAACAACACCTACGTCTACAAAATCGTCAGCCTGAACGACGACGATGAGGGAAACGACGAACTCGGTTAGGAAATCTTCCTGACTGTCCAGTATTCGGAGCTCCCAAGGCATAGACCGATTTCATCGGCCGACCGATCTTCCAAAAGCGAGAATGATCGGATAGAATAGACGCCACTGATGACACAGCAGCAAAGGAGAAACGTGTCATGGAATCTATTACAGTGGCCGAGCTTTTCGCCGGCGTGGGTGGCTTTCGCCTTGCGCTCGAGGGCTACGAAAGCGAAGAACACCCGCAGTTCAACAGGGCGCCTTCCGGGCGCTTCGAAACCGTTTGGGCCAATCAGTGGGAACCGCCTGGAACTAAGACCAAGCAGTTTGCCTGGCGGTGCTACGAGGCGCGGTTTGGCGAGGGCTCGTGCGTCAACGAGGATATCAATAAGGTCTTAGACGACTACGAGGCCGGCAGAGTGGACATCCCCGATTTCCAGCTGCTCGTCGGCGGCTTCCCCTGCCAAGATTACTCCGTTGCCAAGCCGCTCTCGAAATCGGGCGGCATCGACGGCAAAAAAGGTGTCTTGTGGTGGGATATCTATCGGCTCCTGCATTTGAAAGAGCCCAAGTACGTCATTCTCGAAAATGTCGACCGTCTTTTGAAGAGTCCTGCTGCGCAGCGCGGGCGCGATTTTGCCATCATGCTGTCCTGCTTTGGCGATTTGGGGTATTCCGTGGAATGGCATGTGGTGAACAGCGCGGAATACGGTGCGTCGCAGAGACGAAAGCGCGTGTACCTGTATGCCGAGAAGACTCACGAGACGTGGGACCTTGAGGCGCGGCTGGAAGACGGCGTGCTGGCCGAGGCGCTGCCCATCAAGGATTTCAGCGCGATGAGCTCGTTCGATATACCCGACGATCCGTACGAGGCCACTCAGAGCTTTAACCTGAATGGCAAGAAGTCGCCCTTTCTGACAAACGGCGTGATGCAAGATTTTCATGTAGTCACCGTTGACGCGCAATCCGCTTACGAGGGGGATTTGGGCAAGCTGGGCGACGTGATTGTCCCCGAGAGCGAAGTGCCCGAAGAGTTTTTCGTTGAAGACGAAAAGCTCGAAAAGTGGAAGTACCTCAAGGGGTCGAAGCGCGAGGAGCGCGTTGATAAGCGGACGGGATTTACGTACTGGTATACCGAGGGCTCCATGGCCTTCCCCGATTTGCTGACGAACCCCTCGCGCACTATCCTCACGGGCGAAGGCGGTTCGGGTGCTTCTCGCTTCAAGCATATCGTTGAAATAGACGGCCGCTATCGCAGGCTTGTGCCCGATGAGCTCGATCAGCTGCAAGACTTTCCCAAGGGCTGGACGGATACGGGAATGACCGACGGCCAGCGCGCCTTCTGCATGGGCAACGCCCTCGTGGTGAGAATCCCCCATGCGATTGGCAAGGTGCTTTCTCGCAGGCATTTTCGGGAAAGCCTTTAGCCCGCTACGAGTGCGCGCTTGCGGTATAGTTCTCTTGAGAGAGAGGACGGCTATGGAACCGATCAAGAATACGTTGCTGCTGTTCAGCAAGTTGCCCGAAGTAGGGCTGGTGAAGACGCGCCTTACGGTGCTGAAAGACGGCATGTTCGCGCCGGAGACGGCGGCGGCGCTGTACCAGGCGATGCTGCTCGATGTGGCCGACATCATACTCGCCGCCTTCGACAAGCTTGAGGCGCGCTACCCTGGCGAGGTTTTCGAGCTGGTGATTTCAACGGCGCCCGCGAAGAACCTCGAGGCCATGGAGGCTCTGTTTTCCGAGGCCGGTTTCGAAGATGGGCGCTTGCGGTTCGCGACGGATGCCGGCGCCTCGTTCGACGAGCACTACAACGACGCCTTCGCTCAGTGCTTCGCGGCGGGCACCGACCTTATCCTTTCCATGGGCGCCGACATGCCGGCGCTCACCGAGGACGACGTCATGCGCGGCTTCGATGCGCTTCACGAGCTGCGGGGCGCCGAGCGCGGCGGCATCGTGCTCGCGCCCGACCAGGAGATGGGCGTCAGCATCATCGGCTGGACGCGCGAGACCGACTTCGATCACACAGGCGTGTTCTACAACCCCCATGGCCTTACGGTGCTGCCCGCCTACATCGAAAAGGCCCAAAGCCTCGGCCTTCCCGCGCGGTATCTTCCGCCGGTGCCCGACGTGGACACCGTGGCCGACCTGCGCCACAACATCACGCTTGTTCAGGCGCTCATGTACTGCGCGCCTTTCGACGGCACGTTGCCGCCCCGGCGCACAGCCCAAATGCTCAAGGACATGGGCTGCGACCAGGTGCGCGTCTGCCCGAACAACCTCATCGATCCGCGCAACATCATCGATGGGTAGTCCGCCGCAACTGCGGCTGTTCCCGGTAAGTGCAGAAGCGGGCCTCGCCCAAAAAAGCTCCCTGCGCATCCCGGCAATGCCTCCCCGAAGATAAGAGAAGGACGAAGCGGAACCAACGGGGGAGAAACGGTCCGTGCCCGTGGCCTTTACGGTCTGCGTGCGGCAACGGTATCGCGCGTTGAAGTTGCTATGGTAATGCTCGGATAAGGAGGGTGCATTACCATGAGCAGCACAGCAAAACGCTCCAACCGCGCTAATCGCACGATGCAGAGTTCTCCGAAGCAGAAGGGCGTCCGCCCGCGGCATCTGCTGGCCGGCGCGCTGGCCCTCGTCTTGGGCGTCGGCCTGGTCCCCATCGTTCCGGCGCTGGCCGCTGACGCCGGCCTGCGCGGCCCCGAAGACCCCGCCATCGAAAACGAGTTCGGCGAGTTTTCCACGGTGGACTTCCAGACCTATCAGGTGACCCTGCGGCCCAACGGCGGCCAGGGCGAGCCCTACGTCATCACGACCGACACGGGCACTATCACTCTGCCCGACCCCGCGGACATCGGATTTACGGCCCCGGCCGGCGCCACCTTCGTCGGCTGGTCCACCGACAAGAGCGGCCGCACCAACGTCTATTCCCAGGAAGTGGTCTTCCCCGATAACGCCAATCACACGGCCGCCCTGGACAGGAACACCGACGTGTACGCCATCTGGCTGCCCGCGGGTGACGCGACCTCGGGCGTCACGGCCTACTTCTACCTTCGCGCCGACGGCACCATCCCCTTCGAGCCGTCCCAAGGGCAGCAGTCGGCCTACGTTCCGCGCGGTTCGGGCACGGCCTTGCAGGGAATGCTGCGCCAGCCGGTGGCGGTGACCAACAACCCCAGCGCTGTTGCGCTCAATCTGCAGAAGACGCCTACGGCCGAAGAGCTGTCCCAAGTGCTGGCCGATGCGAAGATCGACGGGCTTGGGTACAATCCCGATACGGAGAAGGTCGTCTGGTACGTCATCAAGTCGCGCCAGTACGGCGGCGGCGCGTGGAACGTGGACGGGGTCATCGTGCCCAAGACCGAGTACCTGGTCTACTACAACCCCAACGGCGGCTACTCCGACGTGCCGCCAGCACAGTCCTATTTCGAGAAAACGCCGGTGAAGGTTGATTTCTCCACGACGCCGACCCGTCCCGGCTACGACTTTTTGGGGTGGGCCGACAGCGCCACGGCGGCGAAGCCCGACTATCCGGCGGGCCAGTGGGCAACCTTCGTCATGCCCGCGGCGGACAAGTATCTCTACGCGGTGTGGGCCCCGCGCTCTGTCGACATTCAATACCAGGCCGAGCCAGCCGATGGGGGAGCGCTCACCCAGGAGCTCAACGTCGTGCGCGCCTACGATGGCGACGGCATTACCGGAAGCAGCGCCGAGCCGGCGGCGGGCTATCTGTTCCAGGGCTGGTACAAGGGCGACGAGCGGGTGGCCGAGAACCCAGACCTCGATGACGCCACCATCGTGCGGACGGCAAACCGCCTGCAGGGCGCCTTCGCGGCCACAACCTACACCGCGCGCTTCGTGCGGGCTACGGCATCGATGACCGCATCGAAGGCGGTCCTGAACGCTCCTTCCAACGGCGAGTATTTCGTGGAAGGCGAGACGGTGAACTACCGCGTGGAAGTGACGAACACGGGCAACACGGTGCTCGAGTCTCTGGTCGTGGCCGACACGCTGAGCGGCGAGCATACCCTGGCGGCGCTGACACCAGGGCAGAGCGGAAGCGTGGAATATGCGTACACCGTCACCGCCGATGACGCGGCCCGCGGGTTTGTGATCAACGAGGCGGCTGTGAGCGCCAAGGCCTACGACGGACGCGGAGAGGCCCTTGCCGTGCCCGAGCAGGTGGTCGGTGCCGCCGTGCGCACGGGCGTGCTGCCCCACGAGACCACCTACGTGCTGTACGGCGTCTATCCCGAGGCGGCTGGCACCGTGGGCCAGAACTACGAGATCGTGAATGCCGATACGGCCGAGGGCTTAACGGACCGCACCGCCGTGGCCAAGCCCGGCTATCATTTCGCCGGTTGGTACGAGGGCGATGCGCTGGTAAGCGATAAGGCCACCCTGACGGCCGACGAGATGCGCGAGGCGCTCAACCACGAGGACGGCACGCGCGCGACGTATGCGCCGACGCTGTTCATCGCCCATTTTGTGGCGGACGAGCCGGATACCCCTGACAATCCGGACGATTCGGACGATCCGGGCAACACCGACGACCCGAACGTTCCAGAAAACCCTGATGACCAGGACAACCCCGGCACGCCGACCGACCCCGACCAGTCGGGGGATGGGGGAGCGACGGCGAACCCGGGCGAGCCGGGTTCCTCCGACCAGGGAACGGACGGCAGCGCCGCGGGCGGGGGCGCAAGCGCCACGACCCACAAGACTCCGTCGGCCTATCGCAACCACAGCACGACGACCACCCGCTCCAAGACGGTGCCCGCCACCGGCGATGAGCGGGGTCTGGCGATGGGCGCCCTTGCGGCAACCGCGCTGATTGCGGGTTGTGTGGCCTGGGGAGCCCGCCGTCGCCTCGGGCGATAGCGATACGCCCCGACATTCCTTAAAGAGTGGCGTCAGATTCTTCGCGCGTCGAGCGCCGCTCTTCGCTGAGGCCGTTGCGCTCCACGGCCACGAGGGTTTGGGCGAGCACGGCGGCGAGCAGCGTGCGGCTTGAGCTGTCCAGCTCGCCGAGCGCGCAATCGATGGCCACCACGCCGCGGATATGCCCCTTCAGTCCGAAGGGAAGGAACTTCTGCGTCGCGTCGGGGTATCCCAGCTCGCCGAACCCCGTGGGGCAGTGCTGCTCGTAGCAGTCGAGGGCCGCAGCCTCCGCGTCCGCCGACGGCCGGCCGAGGGTTATGGCAACCGAGCGGCCGAGGGCCTTCGAGAGGAACTCCTCCGAGAAACGGCAGGCCTCATTGGGGGTGGCGCTTTCGAACAGGCCGCAGCTCAGGCGGTTCAGACGCCCGAGGGCCAAGGCGTTGCGCTCGGCGATGGTCGCCTGACGGCGCATGCGGTGGGTGATGATGCCCATGATGAGCGCAACGATGAGGAAGATGACCAGGGCCACCACGTCGGTGCGGCTGAGCACTTTCAGCCCGTAGAGCGGCTCGGTGAAGAAAAAGTCGTAGGAGAGCAGATAGCCGACGCCGAGCAGCGCGCCCCACAGGCCCGAATCCGATTCCAAGCAAGCGATGAGGATGCCCAGAACGAACACGGGGAATACCACAAGCGTGCTCACGTTGATGAGCGAGAACGCCCATACGGCCGCCATGCCAGCGCCGTAGAGAATGCCGACGACGATCAAGTTGCGCGCAAGTCGGCGCCCCCGCTTGTTTCGGGCCACTTTCGTCTCGCTTGTCTTACCGGTGCCCATGGCGCCTCCTTTTCGCTACCATCTCAATCAGGGTTCTTGCACCCATGAACAGGGGAATTATCTCGAGACGTCCCAGGAGCATGCCGAGGCTGGCAATGTCGAGGGCGGCGTCGCCTGTGGTAGGGCCGAGAAAGCCGGTGCCCACGCCGGTGTTGCCCAGACAGGAGGCGAAGTCGAACGCCGCCTCCTGCAGCGTGGCACCGCAAAGGATGAACAGAAACGTGCCGACGATAAACACGAGCACGTAAATGACGACGAAGGTCTGGGCCTCTTCGATATCGTCGGCGGAAAGCACCGAGCGCTTGCCGAAGCGGTTGATTTTGATGCTCGTGATGCGGCGCTTGCTCCCGTAGCGCTGGCGAAGCCCGTGGCCCAAGCCCCGCGCCGCCACAACGATGCGGTAGACCTTGATGCCGCCCGACGTGGAGCGGGCTTCGGCCCCGATGAACATCAGGAGCATGAACAGAAACATCAGCGCCGCGCCTAGGTCGACGAAGGAGGGAATCGTTTGGAACCCGGTGGAGGTGAGCACCGACGACACCTGGAACAGGGCGTCCCGCAGGGCCTCTAGCGCGTTTTCGCTGACGCCTTGGGCCAAGAAGAAGCCGGCCACCACCAGAGAGCCGATGGCGACGATGCCGAAATACACCGGTGTCTCAACGTGGGTGAGGAAGGCCCGCACCTTGCCCTGCAAAAGAAGGAACAAGGCGAGGAAATTGAGGCCCCCGGCGAGCATGAGCACGATGGTGATGGCCTCGATGGTGGGGCTGGCCCAAAAGGCGATGCTCTCGGCGTGGGTGGCAAACCCGGCGGTGGAGACCGCGCACATGGAGATATTGACGGCATCGAACAGGCTCATGCCGGCCGCGCAGTAGGCGAGGACCCCTGCGGCGATGATGCCGGTGTAGATAAGCAGAATCATGCGAGCGGTCTTGGCCGTGCCCGGCAACAGGCGATCGGTGTGGCCTTCCGCGTTGTAGACGCCGAGTCCTCCGCTTGGGGTGATGACGCAGGTGAGGATGAGCACGAGGCCGACGCCGCCGAGGTAGCAGGTGAGGCTCCGGTGAAAGAGCAGCACCTGGGGGCACGAGTCGACGTCGACGACGCTCAGGCCCGTCGTGGTCAGCCCGCTGGTCGATTCGTAGACGGCCTGGGGAATGGTGAGCATGCCGGCCAGCACGAAGGGGGCGGCGTAAACGGCGATGGCGATAACCCATATCAGAAGCGTGCAAACGGCGGCCTGGCCCTTCGAAAGGCGAAACGCGTGGCTTGGCGTGGGCACGGCGAAGCGCATCAGGTAGCCTGCGGCCATGGCGATCAGCCCCGGAAAGATGAAGCAGGGGGCCAGCGTCGTCTCGCTGGGGTAGAAGGGCAGAAGCGCGAGGGGAATGAGGGCGGCCATGCCGATGAACATGGTAGCGATGCCCACGTAGCTTATGATGGGCGCGCAGGAGCGCGGCCCCGGGTCGCTGGGCGCGCCGAAGGCCGGTGCCAAAGAGTCGGAGGGGGCCGCGTGTCTGATCAGGGGGCTCACGCGCGGTCTTTCCCGAGCAGGTGCCACGAGCCAAGAAGGCGGTCGGTCGGGGTCTCATCGTCGTAGAACGCCATAGGTCCGGATTGCCCCAGCATCGTACTGATCGGCTCTCGCGAGGCCTCATCCAGGGCCGCCTGGATGGCCTTGGCGAGCGTGGCGGTGCCGCTGATGGCGGCGGTGACGCCCAGTTGGCGGAAGACCCCCACGTTCTCGGGATTTGCCACAATGCACAACTGGCGGCGAATGCCGAGGAAGTGGCTCGCCACCTGGCAGATGGCGAGATTGTCCGCATCGTATCCGGTAAGGGCCACGATCACATCGAACCCCGCGATGCCCGCATCTTCGAGAATCTCGCGCTTGGTGCCGTCGCCCCAGACCACGGTGCTGTCGTGGCGGCTCGCGAGGTATTCGCAGAAGGCGCGGTCGTTGTTGATGGCGACGACTTCCTCGGCGTTTTCGGCCAGCGTGGCCATGAGGTAGTCGGTTCGAGAACGCCCGCCCACGATGGCCACCCTCATTGCTCCTCGCCTCCCTCGCGTCGAAGGTCGGTAAGGCGATAGAACTCCTTCTCGCAGATGCGATGGGGGCAGATGGGCTCGGTTCCCAGCTCTTCCAGTATCTCCACGAGCGCGTCGTCGTCCACCAAGGGCAGCACGTGCCGCACGCCGTAGATTTCGCTAGCCAGCTCGGCTATCAGGAGATTGGTAGCATCGTGGCCCGTTGCGGCCACCACGTGAGTTGCCCGCCTGATGCCGCATTCCTCCAGCACCAGGGCGCTGCTGCCGTCGCCGGTAACGGTTTCGCCATCGAACTCGTCGCCGAGTTGGTCGAAGGCGTCCTCGCGCATATCGACGGCTGTGACCTCGTGCCCCGCGGCCGCAAGGGAAGCGGCCAAAGCGGCGCCGAAGCTGCCGCAGCCAATTACGATAACCCGAGCTGTTCTCGCCATGCCCGTCCCTCTCTTCAATCGCGTTTTTGCCGTTCGCCTCGCCGTGCGGGGCGAGGCGAGAGAGCTGGCGGCGGCGCGCTCTTGGCGCGGGCGATGCCGATGCGCGGGCCCCTGCTCTCTTTTCACGGGCCCATGGTAAGGCTTGGCCATGCCGCCCGCTGCGCCGTGATGATTTTGTTCGCAACTCGGCATTTTGGAGCGTGTCGGCTTTTGATTGCGTTTCCGTGAATCTTGGGAAAGGGCGGGCAATCTGCGGAAACGTCGCCTGCTCATTGTGGGTATACTGTCTGCAGGAAACGGGGGCAGCCGCGCGCTATGCGAGGATGCGGCGTGAAAAAGCGCGAGACGGGGGAGGGTGCATGATCGTTCGGGCGATGAAAGAGTATCGGGCGGCCGATGTTCCCAAGGACCTGCTGGCGGGTCTGGTCATCGCGGCGCTTTCCATCCCCATCGCCATGGGATATGCGGAAGTAGTGGGACTGCCGGCCATCTACGGCCTGTGGGCCTCCATCGTGGCACCGTTGGCTTACGGGCTGTTCACCTCCACGCGGCGCGTGGTGTTCGGCATGGATTCGGCTGCGGCCGCCATGACCGCCTCCATGCTCGCGGCGGTGGGCATCACGGCCCAGGGGGACCTTGTTGCCGCCATGCCGCTGCTCACGTTGTTCACGGCGCTGTTTTTGGTGCTGCTCGGTTGGGCGCGGGCCGGGCGCTTCATCCGACGCATGCCGCTGCCGGTCATGCACGGGTTCATCTTCGGCATCGCCCTTACCGTGGTCATCGGTCAGGTGCCGCTTCTGCTGGGCACGACGGGGAACACCTCGGGTACCATCGTGGAGAAAATCGCCGGTATCGTCGCGTGCCTGCCGAGTGCCTCGATGTCCTGCGTCATCGTGTCGGCGCTCTGTATTGCGGGCATGTACCTGCTGAAGCGGTTTGCCCCGAAGGTGCCGGCGGCTATCGTCGTGCTGGTGGTGGCGGCTGTTGTTTGCAACGGCCTTGAGGCAGCGGGGCTTCCCGTGGTGTTTCTGCCGGAAGTGTCGGGAACGCTGCCTCAGGTGGCAACGGTGTATACCGAAGGGCTCGATGTCGTCGGGTTGCTTTTGGCGGGGTTCGCCATTGCTGTTGTGGTGTCGCTGGAGTCGCTGCTGTGCGTGGAGACGTTCTCGGCCGGAGAGGTGCCGGCGCCTTCGCCCGACGGCGAGATGCGCACCTTCGGCATCGCCAATGCCCTGGCGGGCCTTATCGGCTGCCCGCCCTGCTCGGCTTCCATGTCGCGCACGGCCGCGGGCATTGCCTCGGGGTCGGCCTCCCAGGTGGCAAGCTTGTTCTCGGCGCTTATCGTGGCCGTGGTGGCCTTCGTCGCCGGCTCGTTCATGAGCCTTCTGCCGCGCTGCGCCCTGTCGGCCATCGTCGTGGTAGCCCTGCTCGACATCGTGGATTTCGGGAAGATATCCACCTACGCTCTGAAGACGCGCCGTGAGTTCATGGTGTTTGCGCTGTCGGCCGCTCTGGTGGTGCTCTTCGGGGCCGTAGCGGGCATTTTGGGCGGGTTCATCTTGGCGCTGGCTTTGCGCTCGGCTCGCGAGAAGATTGATTCCTCGGGCCCGGAACTTCTGGGGGCGGTGCCCTACAAGCCCGACGACCTGCCGGCGAAAAAGGACATCGACGTCGGGTTCAAGCTGGGCGTGGCGAAGCTGTCCGGCAACCTCTCGTTCATGAACATCGCCAAGGCCGTGGAGGAGATAGAGGTGGCCGCTGCTGGCAACGAGGCGCTCATTTTGAAGCTCTCGAAGCTCGATACCATCGACACCACCGCCGCTGACAAGCTGGACGAGGTTTTGGAATCGCTCATGGGGCGCGGCGTGCATGTGAAGCTCGTGCGCCCCATCAAGGAGACGACCGACCACTACACCCGCTACGAGCTGCGCCGCCTCATGCAGGACTTCAAGTTCTACCCGTCGGTGCGCACGGCCATGCACTCGCTGGCCGAGGAGTACGCGGCCGAGATGGAGCCCCAGCGCCCCGATACCTGGCTCGCCGATGCGCCGGCGCCCCGCCGCCTCCGGAAGAAGACCAAGGGCGGCGCCATCATCGACGGCGACCGCCCAGTTGTGGCCATCGCGGGGCTGCGCAACCATGCCGGCGATATCGTCGACTCCGACGGCACGCCGTTTCTCGAGGACATCCGCGGCAAGCTCTCCTTCATGCAGTCGCGCCATGCCTTCCAGTTCGCGGCAGACTACCTGGAAGGCGGCGAGCGCGGGCGCGCCGACGAGAACGGGCACTTCTTCTCGAAGCTGATCGTGTGGGACGACGCCTCAGGCGAGATCGTCTTCGACTACCGCGCCGGCGCCATGCGCACGTGCCGCGACGAAGCCGAAGCCGTCGCCCTCATGGAACCCATCGACCGCACCATTCGGGAATTCGCCTTGGCGCAGTAGGCGAATTATCTGCCGAGGGAGGCGGCGGCTTGGGCTACGTGGCGCATGAGCACGGCTGTGGTCACGGAGCCGACGCCGCGCGGGACCGGGGTGATGGCGGCCACGAGGGGCTCGGCGGCATCGAAGTCGACGTCGCCGCACAGATTGCCCTCGTCATCCACATTTATGCCCACATCGAGAATCGTCTGACCCTCGGCGAAGTGCTCGAGGCTGTAGGCGCGGGGGCGGCCGGTGGCATAGACAACGATGTCCGCTTCTTGGCAGAGGGCGGGCAGGTTCCGGCTGCGCGAGTGGCACAGCGTGACCGTGGCATTGCGGGACAAAAGCAGCATGGCCACCGGTTTGCCGATGACGAGGCTGCGTCCGACGACAGCCACCGAGGCTCCTTCCGTGGCAACGCCATAGTGGTCGAGAATCTCCACGCAGGCCTGGGCCGTGCAGGGCGGAAAGCCGATGCCAGTATCCATGAACACTCCGGCAAGGGAGCCTGCGGTGATGCCGTCCACATCCTTTGCGGGGCTCAGCGCGCTGCAGACGGCTGCCTCGTCGATGCCTTTGGGAAGGGGCCGAAACAGCAGGCATCCGTGGATGGAGTCGTCCTCGTTAATAGTGGCGATAGCGGCGAGAATGTCGTCTTGGCTGGCGTCCTGGGGCAGCGTGAAGGGGCGCACGCCAATGCCGAGGCTCTCGGCGCGACGGCAGGCCGAGCGCTCGTAGGAGATGTCGTCGGGCCGCTCGCCCACGCGCACGATGGCCAAGGTGGGTTGAACGCCCTCTGTCGTCAGCTTTTCTACCAGTGCGCTCGTCTCGGCGCAGATCGCGTCACCCACGGGTTTTCCTAAAAGCAAATCGGCCATAGTGCCACTCCTTTACTGAAAACATGGTCCGCCCTCGCAAAAGAGGGCCCGCTTTGCGGGGCGGAAGGCAAAGCGGGCCCGAGAGGTTAGAGGCAGGAGACGACGAAGCCGTAGATTTCGTCGGCTTTGCCGCAGCCCTCGCTCAGAAGGCGCTCCATGGTTTGCGCGTAGGTGCCAGCGGCGCTTTCGTCGGCAATGGAGCGCAGATTGATGCGCACGTTCAGGCTTGCCCCCTGCAGGGCGGCCTTGCCGAACACCGCGGCAACGCCGGCGTCCGAGCGCGCCAAGCGGCTGCCGTTTTCGGCCATGAACGCGGTTTCGTCCAATACGGAAAGGCACGTCTCCATAATCTTGAGGGGAACCTCGGTGGCTCCCACGAGGGCGCTCTGCAAGGCCTCCTGATAGGCCTGCTGCTCTTCCGGGCTCTCGCGCGGCATCCGGTAGGCCGCCGAGAGGGGAGCGAAGGCCTCGGCATCGGCGTCCACGAGCGCCAGCAGCTCTTGGCGCAGGGCGGTCAGTCGTTCGAGCGAGGCAATGACCTGGGGTTCCACTTCTCGGTAGGTTTTCTTTCCCACGGTGAGGTTGCCGACCATGGAGGCAAGGGCGCTTGCCAGGGCGCCGGCATAGGCTGCCGCTCCGCCGCCGCCGGGAGTTGGCGCCGACGAGGCGAGTTCTTCGATAAACGTCGTATCCAAAACAGGCTCCTAGAAGTTCGTGGTTGCTTGGCGGTTGCGCTCTAGAACACCGTCCACGCTCCATCGACGTTGAGCACAGCGCCGTTGATGAAGTGGGAGTCGTCCTTGGCGAGGAACAGCGCGGCGTTGGCCACGTCTTCCGGCATGCCGAGCAACGACGAATGGACGAGCAGCTCGCTGGTGCGGCTGAACCCGAAGTCGTTGGCGGTCGGCATGGTGATGGGCAGGTCGGTGATGATGCCGCCAGGGCAGATGGCGTTGCAGCGAATGCCCTTGTGAATGTACATGAACGCCGTGTTCTTCGTGGCCGACAGCAGAGCGCCCTTGGAGGCGCAGTAGGAAGCGCCGGCGGTCTGGTGCACGGCGCCCACGGAGACGATGTTGATGATGCTGCCGATAGTCTCGTCGTCTTCCTCGGCATCGGGGTTCAGGGCCACAAACGCGTTGACCGCCTTGCGCATGGCGCGCATGGGACCGTAGGTGTTCACCGCGAAGACGTGCTCCATCATCTCGTCGGACATGTCGCCGATGGCCGTGTTGTCGTCCATCACGCCCGCGTTGTTGACGAGCACGTCGAACGTGCCGAAGTTTTCGATAGCCGCATCGATCATGCCGTCGGTAGTGGCCTCCTCGGACACGTCGCCCACAAACGCAACGACGCGCCCGGGCTTGTCGGCCCATTCCTCGCACAAGTTCTCAAGGCGCTCGCCTTGGGTGTCAACGGCCACGACGTTGGCCCCGTTATCCAAGAACAATTCGACCACGGCGTTGCCGATGCCGGCAGCGGCGCCGGTCACTACTACAGATTTGCCCTCAAGTTCCATGGATGGTCCTTTCTACACGAATACTTTGTCGCAGATAACGGCCGGAGAATCGTTCATGCCCACGGTCACGCGCTCGCCGGGGATGGCCTTCTTGGCGTCGATGACTGCAAAGCCGATGTTGTCGTCCACGGTGTAGCCGTAAATGGCGGTGCGCACAATGCCGCAGGGCACGCCCTTGCGGTAGACGATCTCGGTCTGGGAGATGTCCTCGGTGGAGGGTCGCTCGAACCGCAGGCCCACGAGCTTCTTCTCGGGTCCGCGCTCCATGGCGCGCTCGAGGGCCTCTTTGCCGACGAAATCCTTGTCCATGCAGACCGACCAGCCTAAATCGCATTCGAAGGGCGTGAGTCCGTACATGTCCTGGCGCAGGGCGAAGCCCTTCTCCACGGGAATGGAGCGCACGTACACCTCGAGGATTTGCAGCTCGGGCATGTCTCGTTCGGTGCCTTCGGAGGCTAGCAGCGCTTCAACATCGGCCGTGTACTCGGTGGGGATGTAGAACTCAAATCCCATCTCGCCGGTGAATCCTGCGCGGTGCACCTTCACGTCTGCGCCTCCGATGCGGCGGTCAACCACGGAGAAGCGCTTGAGCTCATCGACAGGTTCGTCCAGCACGGCATCTACCAGCTCAAGAGAGTTGGGACCTTGGATGGCCACCATGTCCCACTCGGCGGTGACGTCGCGGCACGTCACGTCGAAGCCCTCGTCGTGAGCGGCGGCCCACTTCAGAAACTGGGGGGCGTAGAGGGTGGAAATCCAGTAATGGTTCTCTCCCATGTGCATGACGATGACGTCGTCGATGATCTTGCCGTCCTCGTTGAGCATCGTCGTGTACTTCGATTTGCCCACGGCGGCCTTGGCGATGTTGTTGACGAACAGGTAGTCGACGAACTTGTCGGCGTCGGGGCCTTCCACATCCACCAGATCGTGGGTCCAGCGGTACCAGGCTGCATTATTGCGAACGGCCATGGCCTCGGCGCGGGCCGCCTCGTCTTCCTTAAATAGCATAGGTATCCACCTTTCCTAGATCATGTGCTTATCAATTTTGCGGCCGATGACGATGGTCATGTCCTCTTCGTCGATGCCCTCGAACCAGCAGGACCACTCGGCGCTCACCAGCGTCTTCACGGCGTTGTGCCACAAAGCCTCGTAGCCGATGGCAAGCTCGTCCATGGGAGCCATCTCGAAGCGCCCGTTGAAGTCGTCGGCCGTCACGTTGATGCGAACCTCGTCTTTGGTGAAGGCGTCCAGCTCGTAGGGGACCAGTTGGGAATCGAGAACGGCCATGATGTAGCCGCCCATGAGACGGGGGTCGTTGTCGCCGATAGTGCGCGGCGCGCCCAGCCAGCTGCGCAGTCCCTCGCGGGCGAAGGGCTCCATGAACAGGTTCTTGCCCGCCGTAGAGAAGACGATGCGGAAGATGCGGAGGAACTCGTCCTCGTCCTCGGCCATATCGCGGATGACCACCAGAGGGAAGGCGACGCACCAGGCCCAGCCGAACTCGCAGAGCCAGCGGTAGTCGTACTCAAGGCTGTGCTCCTCGCCGAAGGCGTTGGAGTACTGGCCGTTGCGCAGGATCTGCCCCTCGCTGACGGTGCGCTCCTCGGGGGTGTTGTGCACCGGCATCACCGGCTGCTGCATGTGGTCCAGAAAGCCCTGCTTGGGCAGGTTGAAGGTGCTGCGACGCTCGGCGACGACGCGGCAGTGGCGATCGCCGCAGCCGCGGGCCTCGCACATGTTGAGGGAAACGTCGTTCTCGCCGCCGTTGGCCAAGTCGAAGTTGGCGGTGAACATGGCGGTGGTCATGTTGCACAGCTCCGCGCCGACGATGTCCCACGGGCAGGTGTCCAGCTCCTTTTCCACGCGGTCCTTGGTGAATTGGATGACGCGGCCGGCCATGTCCTCGGCCTCGTCGCCGTAGTCGCCGAAGATGGCGCCCAGCCAGGCGGACTTCTCGCAGAACTCCGGAATGTTCCACGCATCGTAGAACTCGTTCATGTACTCCTCGCCGGAGACGCTCATGTTGAGGCTGTAGGATATCTCGCAGATAGCCTCGGTGCGCTTATTGAAGTCGGGTTCGAGGATGCGCATCACCTGGAACAGGTTGGCGCAGAACGCCGCCAGCTGGCGGGTGGCGTACTTGTAGGCCTCCTTCTCCGGGATGAGCTTGCCCCAAGCGGTGGTGAGGGCTTTGTGCGACTCAAGTCGGTCATGTAATGCCATGGATAGTCTCCTTTCAATCCCAGCACGTCCTAAGGCGCCATTCTAGTAATCGAAAATGCGGGGTGGTAGGCGACAAAATGCGGGGAACTGTTACCGTTTCTCCCCGCTAATTCTTGGGGTATCCTCTAAAATGAGGGGTAGGAGCCCTTTGATTTGCGGAGTTTTCGGATGGACCTCGACAATCGGCTCCCCTTGACGCGGCGTCTTTGATGCCGAGAAAGAAGGCGGCTCATGAAGCTGAACGCCGACATTATTCACGACTACTTGATGGGCGACCTCAATATCGAGGTCAAAGGGCGCAAGAGCCCGCGCTTGCATCTTGAGCGACCGCTGTTCTATCTGGGCCGCGGCGAGGCGTTTGCGGAAAACCAGCTGTATGTGGTGCGGGGAGACAAGCTGCCCGCTTCGGCCCAGGTAAAGCCGGGGGCCGTGCTGATGGTGGTGGGCCCGTGCCATCAGCTTGCCTTCTACACGAACCGCTGCACCGTGCTTCATGTGACCGGGTCTGCGGATGTGTTCTCGGTGTTCAACCAGGTACAGCAGCTGTTCGATCGTTTCGACGGGCTGGAGGGCAAGCTTGAGGGCATCCTCCACTCCACGGCCAGCGTTGCCTCCATCGTCGATGCGGCGGCGCGTTTTCTAGAGACGCCGGTTTTGGTGCTGGACCCGAGCTTTTCTGTGCTGGCGAGCAACCAGTTCGACACCGAAGGGGATTTAGATATCTCGCTTCTGGGGACGTTCCTGTCGAGTCAGAAGCTGGCCATGCAGGAGCGCGAGCCTATGGCCATGACCATCCTCGACAAGAGTCTTCTGTGCAAGAACCTGTACAGCAACGACGAGTACCTTGGCAGCATCACCTTGGACTATTGCTGTCGCCGGCGGCGCGAAAGCGATTTGCCGCTGCTCAACTACCTAGCCAAAGTTATTGTCGCGGCCCTGCGTCGGCTGCCGGCGGTGCGCGGCAGCCAGACCAACCAGGTGCGCGCGATTCTGTCCGATCTGGTCGATTGCATTTCGGTGGGCAGCAGCGCGCGCTCCCGCTTGCCCCGTCGCCGCGCGTCCCGCCGCTATGTGTGCGTGAAGATTGTGCTTTCGAGCAATCTTGCCTCCATTCCCCATTCCTATCTGTGCAATCGCCTGGAGAGCGCGTTTCCCGAGAGCATGGCCTTTGTGCACATCGATGCCGTGGTGGGCGCGCTTGTCCTCGACGAGTTCGAGGGAGAGGGCGGCGAGGAGCGCTTTCGGGAGCGGTTGGAGGAGTTCGTCGAGACGGTGGAGGCCTCGGCGGGTATCAGCAACGCCTTCGACGATTTGGAGGACATTCGGTTCTACTATGACCAGGCCGCGGCGGCGCTGTCGGCGGGACAGCTGTACGGACAATCGCTGCCCTGCTTCTTCTTCAAGGATTATGCTCTGGTCAAGCTGATAACCAACGCCTTCGGCGAGTTTCCTCTGGAAATGTATTACCCCGCCGGCATGCGGCGATTGGTGGAGCACGACCGTGAGAACAGCGTCAGCTACGTGGAAACCTTGCGCGTGTATCTGCAGAACAATCTGTCGGTGACGAGGACGGCCCAGGCGCTGTTCATTCATCGCTCTACGCTGCTCGACCGCATTGCCCGCATTGAGCGCGAACTTGAGGCCGACCTGCGCAATCCCGACGATCGTCTGCTTCTGGAGATTCTGCTGAAGGGTCGTTACGTGCTGGGACGCCTTGAGGATTAGGGGCGTGTCCTTCGGGCTTTCGAAGGCGAAGGCCGCGGGGCACGCGAAAGCCGTGGGCGCGAAGGCCCGAGGGGCGGGGGCGTCGCGGGGTGTGCGAAGGCCCGAGAAACAACAAGGCGTCCCGAAGGACGCCTTGCGTGAAGGGGCAAAAGCGCGTTAGTCCTCGATGGCCTTCAGGGCTGCATCGATCTCCTCGATTTGCTCGGGCGAAAGGCCGGCCTGGGGGAAGGCGGCCAGCTTGCGCAGCGTCAGGCCGCCGACGAGCTTCATTTGCGGGTCGGTTTCGAACCCGGGGGAGTACTTGACGATGACGGCGCATGCCTCAGGGCTCTTCTTGAGCTCCTTGACCTTAGAATCGATGGAGTAACCCATAACGACCTCCTTTGAAGGGAATTGACGAGGTCATGCTACGCCTGGGCAGCCTAAGGTCGTAAGCCTACAAATCAACGGGAAAATCAGTGTCCGAGCCGTGCAGAATGCGGGTGCTCCTTAGCGCGTGAGCCTCATTTCGATATGGGGGATGCCGCCGTCGTCGAATTCGTTGGAGGTCTGCACGAAGCCGAGCTTGTCGTAGAAGCCGCGGGCCTGCACCTGGGCCTCGATGGTGATGACGTCGGCGTCCAGCTCCTCTTGGGCGACGCGGATGGCCTCTTTCATGATGCGTCGGCCCGCGCCGCAGCCGCGCTCGACGGCGATGACGCGCCCGATGGAGGCCGTCTCGTGGGTGACGCCGGCCGGCAGCACGCGCGCGTAGGCGCCGATCGCGCCCTCGCCGTTGCGGAAGTACACGTGGATCGCCTCTTTGTCGGCGTCGTCCACTTCCTGGTAGGGGCTCTGCTGCTCCACGAGGAACACCGCGCAGCGCAGCTTCAGCAGCTCGTGATATTCTTCCAGCTCCAGCTCATTGAAACGCTTGATGATAAAATCCACGGTCAGCCTTTCTCTCACGTGTGCGTTGCCGACACCTTAGCATGAAAAGATGCTTTTCGCATCATGCTCGCCCTGCGCGGTTTCTGCTCGTGAAATGCGAGGACGGGGGAGGCGACGAGTACGTGCGGCGCCGCATCCTCACTGAGTGGCTGCCCAGTTCTGGTTATACTTGGGAAACCCATGCCGATGTGGAGCGCTATCTCACTCCCCGCATGACGGCGCCCGACAGCAAAAGCGAGGTGTGGCTGCCCGTGCGTCCGGCGGAAGGCTAGACGCATCGCAGGCTCTGAAAGGAAGGCCCATGGCATTCGATTTCAAGAAGGAATATAAGGAGTTCTACCTGCCGAAGCGCACGCCCGAGCTGGTGCGCGTGCCGCCCATGACCTTTGCGGCCGTGCGGGGCGAGGGCGACCCGAACGCGGAGGGCGGCGCCTACAAGGAGGCCGTGGGCGTGCTGTACGCCATCGCCTACACCATCAAGATGTCGAAGATGGGCGACCACCGTATGAGCGGCTACTACGATTTCGTGGTGCCCCCGCTCGAGGGTTTCTGGTGGCAGCCGGGCGTTTTGGGCGTCGATTATGCGAACAAGGAGGCCTTCCACTGGATCGCGCTGATTCGGCTGCCCGAATTTGTGACAGCCGAGGAGTTCGCATGGGCGCAGGGCGAGGCGGCGCGCAAGAAGGGCGTCGACACCTCGGCCGCCGAGCTTTTGACCATCGAAGAGGGCCTGTGCGCCCAGATCATGCATCTTGGTCCCTACGACGACGAGCCGGCCACGGTGGCGCTGCTCGATGCGTTCGTGGCCGAGCAGGGGCTGGAAAACGATATGTCCGACACGGCGGTGGGGCGCCACCATCACGAGATATACCTGTCGGACCCGCGCCGAACGGCTCCGGAGAAGCTGAAGACGGTCATCCGGCATCCCGTGCGCAGCTGAAGCAGCTGAATCGAGCGCCCCTTGCGGCGCGCGCTTCAGGCCTCTGCGCGGTGCGGGTCGTTCGATTCGAAAGAGCGGTTAAGGGGGAGCAGGGCTCTGGCGGGCTAGCGGCGAGCCTCGGCAATGATGCCGATGCCCTTCTGGGCGCACCAGTGCCGGACGAACTCCTCGTCGCATT
>CANEDU010000015.1 GCA_947426355.1 uncultured Adlercreutzia sp.
CCCACGTTATTCTCCTGCTTGCACACGACGGCGCAGGAGTGGCAGCCGATGCAGCTGTCCAGGTCGATGGCCATGGTGTAGCGGGTCATGTTAGTTCCCTCCCTTCGCGTTGGCGAGGGTGGGCATGGCAACGCCCGTATCCTGGCCGTCCTGGCCCAGCTGCTCGCGGGTCAGGGGCAGGAAGATGCGCAGGTCCTCGCTCGTCATGCAGATGTTGTCGGGCGCGCCCTCCTCGGCCTTGTACACCTTGCACAGGCCGCCGAAGTTGTCAGTGCCCACGGCCGGGTCGTAAGGGCCGTTGTTCTCGAACAGGATGTTGCAGTTGGCATCCAGCGCCCCGTGCAGATCGTCGGTGGCGGCGCGCTCGGGGAACCACCAGTCGTGCTCCACGTGGATGGTGTCGGGCTTGATGGCCTCGGTGAGGTTCGCGCGCTGGCGGATGCGGTCCACATAGGTCTCGATCCAGCACCAGTCGTCCTGTTCGATGCCCAGCTTGGCGGCGGTGGCGGGGTTGATGTCCATGGTGGGGAACATGTGCACCTCGCGCATCCACGGCGAGTTGCGGTACTCGGTGTGGAAGAAGGCGTGGCTGCGGCCGCCGGTGATGAGGGTGAAGGGGTACTCGCCGGTCAGATCCTCGCGGGATTTCTTCGTGATGGGCGGCTCGATGTACATGGGCAGAGGCCCGTTGCCGTACAGCAGCAAGTCCTCGCTCCACAGCTCCATCTTGCCGTTGTCCGACTGCGGATGCGGCGGGATCACGGTGCCGTCGGGCAGCTCGGTGCCGGGGAAGCGGTAGACCGAGCCCATCTTGTTGCCGCGGTACATCGTGTTGAAGCCGGGGCGGAAGTCGCTCGTCTTGCGCATGAAGCCGGTCTCGTACTTCGGGGCGTTGCGCACGGTGGCCATTTCCACGCCCGTCACCGAGATGCGCTCGCGGAACTCTTCGAAGCTTGAGCAGGACAACTCGGCCGGCAGGGTCTCGGGGCCCTTCACCATGTAGTCGAAGAACTCGTACTTGTCCTTCCAGTACATGTCCACGCCCATGTACTCGGCGAACTCGAAGCAGATGTCCATGTCGTCTTTGGCCTCGCCGAGCGGCGCGTGGAAGGGCTGGCGGATGAGGTAGGTGTGGCTCGTGGGGTAACCGTGGCCCGAATGGGCCCATTCCACGCGGTCCACCTCGTTGGGGTGTGCCGCCGGCAGGATGATGTCGGCCAGCTCGCCAGAGGGCGTCATGAAGATATCCACGTTCACGAAGAAGTCCAGGTTCTTGAAGCCCTCGATGATTTCCTTGCCGCCCTCGATGGAAAGGATGGGCTCGCTCGTCTGCTGCCAGTAGCCGTGAATCTGGAAGGGGTCGCCCTTCGCCATGGCCTTGGTGGTCACGGCGCCGAAGCCGCCCTGCTGGCCGTAGATGACCTGGCCGCCGGAGTTCTGGGTGACCTCCACGAGCTCGCCGGTGGCGTTGTCGGCCTGGAGGATCTGCTGGTAGCCGGTGTTCTGGCACACCGACAGCTTCTTGATGTTCATGGCCGTCTGCTTGCGGCGCTCGCCCATGCGGCCCTCCTTGTTCGGCACCACGTCGAACATGAAGGAGTCGTAGCCGGTGGCGGGCTCGCGGCCGATGTTCTGGCCGCCCTTCGAATCGAAGTTGCCGGCCAGCGCCATCATGATGGTGAAGGCCTGGGAGATGCCCGAGGTGTTGATGGAGAACTCCACCTTCTGGCCGCGGGTGAAGCAGGCGTGCGGGCTCGCGGCGATGTAGATGTCGATGGCCTCGCGGATCTTGTCGGCGGGCAGCTCGCAGAACTCGGCGGCGCGCTCCACGGTCCAGGGGGTCACGTGCTCGAGCAGGATGTCCCACACGGTGCGGTAGGTCTTGCCCTCGATCTCGCGGCCCGCTCCGTCGGGCGTGGTGAGCGCCGGCTTCGCGTCGGGCACGATGTTGCCGGCCTCGTCGAGCCACTGGAAGGCCTTCGGGCCGCCCACGCCGGCGGTGTTCTGCCAGTCGCCGGACCAGTAGATGAGCTGGTCGTGGGCCTCGTCCCAGGCGGGATACAGCTCCACGTTACCGCCCTCGCGCATGATGGACTGGCGCAGCTGGTAGCCGGTGCCCTCCTCGTCGATGAAGAACGGCGCGTTGGTGTACTGACGGGCGAAGTCGGTGGCGCACTTCTCGGAGTGCATGATCTCGTTGATGAAGGCCAGCACGAGCGCCATGTCCGAGCCGGGGCGGATGGGCAGCCACAGGTCGGCCTTGCTGGCGGTGCAGGTAAAGCGCGGATCCACGCAGACCACCTTGGCGCCGCGCTCCTGGGCGCGCTTCACGGTCAGCCAGTCGTAGTAGCCGCGGCTGCGCTCCTGGCGGCACCAGATGACGATGCAGTCGGTGTTGTTGCCGTCCCAACCGGTGTACTGGGTCTCGTCGCCGTAGAGGCGCTGGCTTGTGAAGTAGCTGCCGACCCAGCACAGGTTGCCCACGCCGAAGGTGGCGGTGGAGCCCAACTCCAGCCACAGCTTGTTGATGGCCTGGAACTGCAGCATGTCGCGGCCGGTGCCATACTGGTGGGCGATGGTGTGCCAACCGTACTGCTCGCCAATTTCGGTGAACTTCTGGGCGGCCTCCTCGTAGGCCTCCTCCCAGGTGATGCGCTTCCACTGCCCGGAGCCCTTCTCGCCCACGCGGCGCTGGGGGTAGCGCACGCGGGTGGGGTTGTACATCTCCTGGGGAATGGCGAACGCGCGGCCGCACAGGGTGCCCTCGCTGAACAGGTCGGGGTTGCCCTCGATCTTCGTCAGGCGCCCGTTCTCCACGGTGCCGAACAGGGCGCAACGCCCGTAGCATTGACGGCAAGCGCTGGGAATGACCAAGACATCGTCGCCCGCGCCCGCGCCCGCGCCATCGGCCGGCTCATCGGCGAAGGACGCCTCGGCGGCGCCCAGCACCATGGCCGATGCCGAGGCAACAGCGCCGGCCTTGACGAAGTCACGGCGGCTCAGCTTCAGTGACATAGCACTCTCCTCCTCTTTCTTTTTCTTGCCCTCTTCTTCCTCGCAATAGATGCTTAGCCAAACAATAATTAGCTATGCAACAATTGCAGCTGCAATAGTAACACCTGTAACAAATATTGCAAGGGGGCGGGGAGAAGAAAAATGCGCCCCGCAGGGCGCATGCAAGAAGGTGCTGGCTGGGGCGCGATGGGCCCGCGAGGGGAGGAGCCGCTTCGGGCGGGCCTAGACGCGGCGCTGACCGTGCTCGGCGAGCAGCCGCTGGGCGTTTGCCTCCACCTGCTCCAGCACGTCGAAGAAGGTGTCCAGGTCGCTTTCGGAAATGCCCTCGGCAATCTGCTCGTGGCGGCGGGTGACGGAGGGCTCTATCTCGGAGAGCAGGCTCGAGGCCGCCGGCGTTACCTCCACGATGTTGGCGCGGCGGTCGCTGGGGCTCGGCGTGCGCTTCACCAGACCGCGCTGCACGAGCCGCTCGATGGAGCGCGCGATGGTGGCGGGCTCCTTCTGCAGACGCTCGGCCAGCTGCTTTTGGGTCATGGCGCCATGCTCTTCCAGCTGATTTAGGGCGTTCCATTGGCCGGGGGTCAGGTTGAAGGGGGCCAGGCCCATTTCCAGACTGCGGTACAGGGCGCGCTGGGTGGAGTACACGCGGTACCCGATATATTCGCGGTGCCGGTGCTTCTGGGGCATGGTCCCTTCCTTTCGGGCGGTACAGAGTTGAGCGGATTTGTCAAGGTGATCATACCGCTTCCCGGGGCTCGGAATGTCCGTTGTTCGCCAAAGTTGACATATTGTCCGTCACTGGCACCGCAGGGCGACGGCTTGCGGCTGCGTGGCGCTTCGCAGAAGGAGGTGCTCGGCTGCGGCGAAGCGGCAGCTCGGACGTGCGTGACTCTATTCCTTACCCTTGAGGTCATTGTTGTTGATTTGTTACAGCCGCGCGCCTCTTTTGAAGTGTGGGCTTGCGCGGAGCAAACAGCTGATACACTGTGCGGCGCATTGTTCATCGATAGAGTATTTCCCCCGCTCAACGCTGAGAAATACCCTCATAGATAGGAATGGGATATGGCGCAGGAAGCGCTTGGCACGCGAGTCGATTGCTACGCGGCCGTGGATATCGGGGCCTCGTCGGGGCGCGTGGTCGTGGGCTATGTGGAAGACGGTCGCATTCGGCTCGAGGAGGTGCACCGCTTCGATAACCGCCAGGTGCGTCGCAACGGCCACGACTGCTGGGACTTGGAGCTGCTTTCTCGCGAGCTCGTGTTCGGGCTGGCTCGTTGCAAGGAGGAGGGCTTTACGCCCAAATCGGTGGGCATCGACACCTGGGGCGTCGATTTCGTGCTGCTCGATGCCGACGACAACCTGGTGGGCGATGCGGTGGCCTATCGCGATGAGCGCACCGCGGGCATGTTCGAGGTGGCCGACGCCATCATGGCCCCCGAGGAGCTCTACCGTCGCACCGGCATTCAGCGCCAACCCTTCAACACGATCTATCAGTTCCTGGCTCTGCAGCGGGAGCACCCCGAGCAGCTGGAAGAAGCGGAGAGCTTCCTCATGATTCCCGACTATCTGGGATTTCTGCTGACGGGCGAGAAGGCCATCGAGTACACCAACGCCTCCACGACGGGGCTGCTGAACGCCGAGACCGGCGCGTGGGACGAGACAGTGCTCGCGCAGTTCGGTATTCCGCGCCGTCTATTTCGCAACGTTACCATGGCCGGTGCCTGCCTGGGTCCTGTGAAGCCCGAGATCGCCGAGGCCATCGGCTACGATATCTGCGTGGTGCTGCCCGCCACCCACGATACCGGCAGCGCCTATCTGGCCGTGCCGGCGTGCGATTTGCCGGCGGTGTTCCTCTCGTCGGGCACCTGGAGCCTGCTCGGCGTTGAGAACCGCAGCCCGCTCACTACCGAGGCGGCCTTGGGCGAGAACTTTACCAATGAGGGCGGCTACCACTTCCGCTATCGCTTCTTGAAGAACATCATGGGCCTGTGGATGATTCAGTCCATTCGCCGCGAGCTGAACGGCATCACCTACGTGGTGGACGAGAAAGCCATTCGCAAGGGTCGTCTGCACCAGTACATGCGCATTGAGGGGCTCGGCCAGGAAGTGGGCTTCGAGGACCTCATCCGCGCCGCCGACGAGGCGGAGGGGGCGGGCGTTAAGGCCTCTGTCGTGAATGTGAACGATGACCGGTTCCTGTCGCCGGATTCCATGATTGAGGAGATCTGCGCGGCCTGCGAGGAATCGGGCCAGGCAGTACCGACCACCTTGGGCGAGCTTATGCTCTGCGTGTACGAGAGCTTGGCGTGCTGCTATCGCGATGCCGTGGAGGGGCTGTCATCCCTGGCAGGTCACGGCTACAAATCCATCAATATCGTCGGCGGCGGGTGCCGTGACGGGCATCTTAACCGCCGAACGGCCGAGGTGTGCGGCATCCCCGTGTACGCCGGTCCGGTGGAGGGCACCGCGCTCGGCAACCTCGCCGTGCAGATGCTTGCCGACGGTGTCTTTCCCCACCTGCGCGCCGTGCGCGCTGCCATTGCCGAATCGTTCGACGTCACGAAAGTCGAACCTGAGCGAAAGGACGCTTAAATGACCACCATGTACGATCTCGCGAAGGAGGAGTACGCCGCCCTCGGCATCGACACCGAGGCGGTCATGGAGAAGCTGGCTGCCAAGCCGATTTCCGTGCACTGCTGGCAGGGCGATGATGTGCTCGGCTTCGATCAGGAGGGCGGCCTGTCCGGCGGCATTCAGGCCACGGGCGATTACCCGGGCCGCGCCCGCACGTTCGAAGAGCTCACCGCTGATTTCGAGGCCGCCATGGCGCTCGTGCCCGGCGCCAAGCGCATCAACCTGCACGCTTCCTACGCCGTGTTCACCGATGAGAACCCCTGGGTCGACCGCGACGCGCTGGAGTACAAGCACTTCGAGCCCTGGGTGATGTGGGCCCGCGAGCACGGCTTCGGCATCGACTTCAACCCCACCATCTTCGGGCATCCCCAGATGAACAACGAGCTGTCCTTGTCCTCGCCGGACAAGGAGACCCGCGACTTCTGGATTCGCCACTGCAAGGCCTGCCGCAAGATCTCCCAGCAGATTGGAGAGGCGCTTGACGACCGGACGCTGTGCAACATCTGGATTCCCGACGGTTTGAAGGACGTGCCCGCCGACCGTTTTGGCCTGCGCGAGCGTCTGCGCGACTCGCTGGATGAGATTTACGCCGACAAGTACGACCGCGTCATCGACTGCTGCGAGTCGAAGGTGTTCGGCATCGGCCTGGAGTCGATGACCGTGGGCTCCAACGAGTTCTACCTGGCCTATGCCGCCACGCACCCGGGGGTGTACGACCTGCTTGATTTGGGTCACTTCCATCCGACGGAGAACGTGGCCGACAAGCTTAGCGCACTGCTGCTGTTCTTCGACAAAGTGCCGCTGCACGTGACCCGTCCCGTGCGCTGGGATTCCGACCATGTGATTCTGTTCGATGACCCCACCAAGGAGATGGCCATGGAAATCGCCCATGCCCCCGGCGCTTGGGAGAAGGTCATCATCGGCCTGGACTTCTTCGACGCCTCCATCAACCGCGTGGGTGCCTGGGCCACGGGCACGCGCGCCATGGAGAAGAGCCTGCTGTACGCGCTGCTGCAGCCGGCCGCCCGCCTGAAGGAGCTGCAGGACACCTACCAGTTCACCGAGAAGATGATTCTCGGCGAGCAGGCGAAGTCGATGCCCTTCGGCGCCGTGTGGGACGAGTACTGCCGCCGCCAGGGCTGTCCGCTCGACGGTGACCTTTTCGCCGAAGTAGCCGCCTACGAGGCAAAGGTGCTGCCGACCAGACAGTAAGCGCCCTACTCAACCACGAAGGAGTGAACATGGCATTTATCGATCAGGCACAGGATTTGTTCGCGAAGGGGGCCAGTGCGGCCCGCGGGGCGGTGTCGGGCGTGGCGGTGGAGCAGCTTAGCTTCGTGCGCGGCTTCGTGCGCCTGTGCGACGATGGCTGGGGCCAGGGCTGGCACGAGCGCAACGGCGGCAACCTCACCTACCGCATGCGCGACGAGGACGTGGCGGGCGCCCGTCCCTTCTTCAGCCCCGAGCCCGGCCCGTGGGTGTCCATGGGGGTGCAGGCGACCGACCTGGGCGGGGCCTTCTTCCTGACCACCGGCTCGGGCCGCTACATGCGCAACGTGGCGGGCGACCCGGCCCATAACATCGGCATCGTGGAGATCAATCCCGAAGGCGACGCCTGGCGCATCGTGTGGGGCCTCACCGACGGCGGCAAGCCCACCTCTGAGTTCCCGAGCCACTTCATGTGCCACGCTGTGCGCATGCGCGCCACTGGCGGCGCATCGCGGGTGCTCTACCACGCGCACCCCAACAACGTCATTGCCATGACCTTCGTGCTGCCGCTGGAATCGCGCGCCTTCACCCGGGCGCTGTGGAAGGCCATGACCGAGTGCGTGGTGGTATTCCCGGCCGGTGTGGGCGTGGTGCCCTGGATGGTGCCGGGTGGCGCCGACATCGCGCGCGAGACGGCGGCCATGATGGAAACCTTCGACGCCGTCATCTGGGCGCAGCACGGTCTGTTCGCGGCCGGCCCCGATTTCGACACCACCTTCGGCCTCATGCACACCGTGGAGAAGGCTGCCGACATCTACGTGCGCGCCCGCGCTATCAA
Organism: uncultured Adlercreutzia sp.; assembly: GCA_947426355.1. Lineage (GTDB taxonomy): Bacteria > Actinomycetota > Coriobacteriia > Coriobacteriales > Eggerthellaceae > Adlercreutzia. The sequence goes on from CANEDU010000015.1 coordinate 7,697, forward strand.
CGGCGGCTCCGACGAGTTTTTGAACACCATCACCGATGAGGGCCTGCGCGCCATCGGCCGCGAGTTCGGCATCAAGGTGAACGAGGCCATGCTCGGCTTCCCCGCGGCCTTGGAAAACGACAACTAGGCGAACTCCGGCAAGGGCCGGACGCTTGCGAGAAAGGCATCGAACGCTATGGCACTGTCCCAGGAGAAGAAAGGCACCATTGCCGTCTCCCTTACCAACTTCCTCGACTCGGGCTGCATCGTGGCCTCGTCGGTGGCGCTGGCCGCATGGGCCATCGCCTTCAACTTCAGCAACGTGTGGGTGTCCATCTTGGGCGCCGTGGGCGCGAACGCCTTCGGCGCCGCGGTGGGCGCGCTCATCGGCGGCTTTCTGGCCGACCGCTTCGGGCGCAAGTTCATCTACACCTACAACCTGCTCGTGTACGCCACGGGCGTGTTCATCATCATGTGCGCGGTGAACCTGCCCATGCTGTGCGTGGGCATCGTCATCTCGGGCCTGTCGGTGGGCGCGGGCGTGCCGTCGTCGTGGAGCTACATCTCGGAGATGTCGTCCTCCACGAGCCGCGCCGCCAACATCGGCATCAGCCAGTTCGCCTGGTCTTGCGGCCCGGCGGTCATCTTCCTCATCGCGCTTCTGTTCTCGTTCGTGTTCCCCACCTTCGGGGCGGACGGTGCGCTTCTGCCTGCGGGTACCTACGGGCCCTTCGACGGCCTGTTCGGTATGAGGCTTCTGTTCCTCATCCTGTTCGTGGTGGCGCTCGTGGCATGGAACCTGCAGCGCAAGCTGGAGGAGTCGAAGGACTGGACAGAAAAGCAGCAGGCCGGCGCCCCGCGCGATACCTTCATCCAGATGATGCGCCGCGCGCTGACCAACTCGGTGAACGTGAAGTCCATCGTGTTTCTGGTGGCGGTGTACCTGACCTGGAACATCGTGGCCGGCACCATGGGCCAGTTCATGCCCTACATGTACGCGGCGGCCGGGCATTTGGACGACACTACCATCTCGCTTCTGCAGGCGGTCATGTGGGTGCTTACGGCGGTGGGGTCGCTTGCCATCTTCTCGAAGTTCGGCGACAAGATTCCGCACCGCATCCTGTTCGCGGCCACGGCCATCATGGCGCTGGCGGCCTGGGTGGTCATGGTGTTTTTCGGCATGCAGCTTCAGGCCGGCACGGCCGACAGCTGGGGCTGGCTTCTGTGGGTGTTCGTGGCGCTGTGGGGCATCTCGGCCGGCTTCTCGGCCCAGTGCTTCTACGCGCTGTGGTCCACGGAGCTGTTCCCCACACTGTACCGCGGCGGCGTGCAGGGCATCATGTTCTTCCTGGTGCGCGGCGTGCTCGGCATCTGGTCGCTCGTGGCGGTGGCGGGCCTCGGCGTGGAAACGCCCGCGGGCTTCGTGACGGCTGGCATCATCATGTGCGGCTTCCTTCTGGTGTCGCTTGTGGTGGGCGTGGTGTGGTGCCCCAACACCCAGGGCCGTACCCTGGACGAGATCACCGAGGAGCGCTACGGCAAGCACATCGATTAGCACTGCTGCGCGACCAGCAGTTCCTTCTTCATTGACGGCCTCTGCTTCGCGGCCTGTGAGTCCTTTTCCAGCGACGGCCCCTGCTTCGGCGGGGCCGTTTTCGTTTTTCGCCCGCTGAGGTAAAAAAGTGCGATTGTGCGAGTTCGAATGCGCTTTTTCGGGGATTTATGCAACAAAATGTGCGATTGTGCGAGTTTTTCGGCTTCGAAAACTCGCACAATCGCACATTTCTCTGCACAAAAAGCCCTTCGAAGGGAACGCGGCTCGTGTCGGAGCGTAACTTCGGTTTCGCGCGCCGGAAATCTTCCCGACACAATGCGCCAGTAATTTGGTAAACGCCAGATGAGCCGTGAGCTGGGGGGCGGTCGTGGTATTCTTGCCCAATCATCAACCACGTGAGGAGATAGGGTCCTATGTCGAAAGTGACTGATATCTACGGATCTATGGTGTTCAACGAGCACACGATGCAGGAGCGTCTGCCGTCTGCCACCTACAAGCAGCTCATGCGCACCATCAAGGGCGGCGAGCCGCTCGACATCGACGTGGCCAACGTGGTGGCGCACGCCATGAAGGAGTGGGCCATCGAGAAGGGCGCCACGCACTTCACGCACTGGTTCCAGCCGCTGACGGGCATCACCTCCGAGAAGCACGACAGCTTCATCGACCCGACCGACGACGGCCTGACCATCATGACCTTCTCGGGTAAGGAGCTCATTCAGGGCGAGCCGGATGCCTCCAGCTTCCCTTCCGGCGGCCTGCGCGCCACCTTCGAGGCCCGCGGCTACACCGCATGGGATCCCACCTCGTTCGCCTTCATCAAAGACGACGTACTCTGCATTCCCACCGCCTTCTGCAGCTACACCGGCGAGGCGCTCGACAAGAAGACGCCGCTTCTGCGCTCCATGAAGGCCATCGAGTGCCAGGCCAAGCGCGTGCTGGCCCTGTTCGGCGAGACCGGCGAGCGCGTGACCACCACCCTCGGCGCCGAGCAGGAGTACTTCCTCATTTCCGAGAAGGACTACGAGCAGCGCCTCGATCTCATGCTCACCGGCCGCACACTCTTCGGCTATTCCCCCTGCAAGGGCCAGGAATTGGAAGAGCACTACTTCGGCGCCATCCGCCCGTCGGTGAACGAGTTCATGAAGGAGCTCGACGACGAGCTGTGGGCGCTCGGCGTGTCGGCCCGCACGAAGCACAACGAGGTGGCCCCGGCCCAGCACGAGCTGGCGCCCATCTTCGCGGAAACGAACCGCGGCGTGGACGAGAACCTGCTCACCATGGAGAAGATGAAGCTTCTGGCCAGTCACTACGGCCTGGTGTGCTTGCAGCACGAGAAGCCCTTCGAGTTCATCAACGGGTCCGGCAAGCACAACAACTGGTCCATTTCCGCCGACGGCAAGAACCTGTTCGACCCGGGCGAGAATCCCATGCAGAACCTGCGCTTTCTGGTGTTCCTCACCTGCGTGATAGAAGCGGTGGACGAGTATCAGGAGCTTCTGCGCATGTCGGCCGCCAGCGCCGGCAATGACCATCGCCTGGGCGCGAACGAGGCCCCGCCGGCCATCGTGTCCATGTTCTTGGGCGACGAGCTGGGCGCCATCGTTGACGCGCTCGTGGATGAGCACGACTACTCCTCGGCCGAGCGCGTGTCCATGGACCTCGGCGTAGACGTGCTGCCCAACTTCATCAAGGACAACACCGACCGCAACCGCACGAGCCCCTTCGCCTTCACCGGCAACAAGTTCGAGTTCCGCATGCCCGGCTCGGCGCAGAACCTGTCGGACGTGAACATGGTGCTGAACACGGCCATGGCGAAATCACTCAAGGGCTTCGCCGATGCCATGGAGTCCGTCGCTGCGGACGACTTCGAGGCGGCTGCCGTCGACTACGTCAAGCGCACCCTGCGCGATCACGAGCGCATCATCTTCAACGGCGACGGCTACGCCCATGAGTGGGAGGAGGAGGCCGCCCGCCGTGGCCTTGCGAACCACCGCACCACGGCTGAGGCACTGCCTTGCTTGGTGGACCAGAAGTCCATCGACCTGTTCGCCGAATTCGGCGTGCTCACCGAGACCGAGGTGCGCAGCCGCTACGAGGTGAAGCTGGAGAAGTACAACAAGATCATGAACATCGAGTGCCGGGTGATGAAGCGCCTGGTGCGTCGCGACTACCTGCCGGCCATCAACCGCTACGCGGCCAAGCTGGCCCACGGCATCACAGCTATCAAGGAGGTGCTGCCCGACGGCGACACCTCGTTCATGGAGGAGAAGCTGCGCCGGCTGGTGGCCGGTGCCGCCGAGATCAACATCCAGCTGGAGAAGCTGAACGAGTTGCACCATGCCTCCCGCGAGGTGGCCGACCAGCAGGAGCGCGCGAACATGAACGCCCACGAGATCGTGCCGGTGATGGACGCGCTGCGTCACGCCGTGGACGAGATGGAGATCATCGTCGAGCGCGAGGCCTGGCCGGTGCCGACGTACAACGAGATTCTGTTCTATGCGTAGTTAGGGCGCTCGTCCGGCAGCGGATGGGCGGCATGCCTCCATGCTCAGACAGTCCTCGCTTGGTGGGAGTGCCCACTGGGCACTCCCAGTCGCTGCGGAACTGCGCGTGGAGACACGCCGCCCATCCGCTGCCTGCGTGAATCCTCGCTGACTTCCTTGGGCGCATCCCTGGGACAAAAACTAATATATAAGAAGGGCCCGCATTGCGGGCCCTTCGGGTGCTTGGAGTATTTTCGGTCTACACTCCGTTGCGGAGGCTGGCGGCCACGGCATGCAGGATGTCATTGCGCTGGGTGCTGGCCACGAGGCTCGCCAGAGGGGCGGCGGCGAGCGGCATGTTGGCGTCGCACAGCTCGATGAGGGCGCGGCCCACCACTTCCATGACGTCATCGAGCGGCGCGAGCGGCACGCCGGCGGTGCGCAGGCAAGCCGTGGGGTCCCACTCGTTGCCCGGCACGTTGTTGCCCATCTCGCTGACCAGGTCGTTGCGCTCGCGCAGGGCAGCCTCGCCCATGGGGCTCGACTCCGGCACGCGCAAGTAGCAGGCTAGCGCCTCGTTGAGGCGGCCGGTCTGCCAGTAGGCGAAGGCGAGGCGGTAGTACACGTAAGAGATGTCGTTGCCCGTGACGGCCACGCGCAGGGCCTCCTTGGACACCTCGATGATTTTGTCGTAGTGGTCGCCCTCGGCGAAGCAGGTGATGAGGTCGTTGTAGGCCGGTGCGCTCGTGGGGGCCAGATCGATGCAGATGCGGGCCTGGGCCTCGGCGGCATCCAAATCGCCCATGTCGCGGTAGATGCGCGACAGCGAAGAGCGGGCTGCCTGGCCGATATCCGAGGCGCGCACGTAGCGCACCGACGGGTCGCTTTCCACGAGGCTTGTGAGGTAACGGGCGAAGACGTTCTCGCAGTAGAGGATGCGGCGCGATTCGGACGGCTTGACCAGCTCGTCGAGCTCCGCGTCGTCCAAGGCCAGCTTGTCCGTCTCGGCTACGATGTCCTCCAGCTGGGCCACGGCCAGAAGCAGCGAGTCGTCCTTCTCCTCCATGATAGCGCGGTAGCGAGCGCCCAAATCAGCATCCTGCTCGCTCATGACGTCCAGTTCGCGCACCGTGTCGGCGTGCAGCAGCGCGCGCAAATCGTCAGGCAGCGGACGGTCGTCGTCGGCTACGGGGGTGTAGGGTACGGCAAGCTCAACATCCAAAGGCTCCACGGGCTGCAAGGTTCCGGCGTTGTCGATGTTCGTGGCAACCTGGACCAGATGCAGCATGTCGAAGAGCGCTGCCGGATCGCATTCCGTGGCCGGTGCGGAGAACTCGCCGCTGCGGATTTTCGCCATGGTGCCCATGGTGAAGGGGATGCGGCCGAACTCCAGAGACAGCACCGTGGCACCGGCGATGGAGCCCTCTTTCCCGTTCACGACGACGCGGGTCACGCCCACAGACGCGCCGAAGGCGGCAGAGGCGATGAGCGCGGACAGGCGCAGCGCGTAGGCGGCGGCAGCGGCCGGGCGCTGGGCGGTGCAATCGGCCCACTGGCCCGTTGCGGCGTTGAAGCGCGATTTCGGGAACACGTCGGGCGTGGGCAGCGATACGTCGGCGACGATAGTGCCGGTCTGAGAGTCGCAGGCAAAGCGGTACTCCAGACGGAAGGGGAGCACCATGGCCTCGCATGCGGAGGCGAAGCGAGTGGAAAGATCCCAGTTGCCGCCGCGGGCACCCGTGGTGCCGTACTGGGTGTCCAGCTTGTTGTCGCGGTCGGCAGCGGTCAGGTATTCGTTCGCGTCATTGGCGATGGAGCGCAGCACCTGCCAGTCCAGCTCGCTGCAGGCGCCCTCGGTGGTGGCGCTTACGTAGGCCGTGCCCTCGTCGCCTTCCAAGGACTTCGAGATGAGGGCCAAGCGGTCGAGGACAGACTCGATGAGCAAGATGGTGCTGCGGTTGCCGGCGGAGATGGTGCTGTCGTCGAAGATGGACCAGAACAGGCCCGTAGTGTTCAGGCGGCGCAGCTCCACCGGGTGCTCAACGGCGATAGAGCGCAGATTGGGTGCTTCGGCGTCCGACAGCAGGCGCGCGGCGTAGGCGTCGAAGCCCGACGATGAGGCCGGGTCGGCGGGGTCGGCCATGGAAACGCGGAACAGCAGCCCGTCGATGGCGTCGGGAAGCGGCGTGGCGGTGAATTCCGCCAGCACGTCGCGCGTGGTGCGGCCGGCCGGCGTGCCTTCGGTGCCCTGGGGGGAGCCGGAGTCGGCAGAATCGTCGGAGTTATTGCCTTTCTTGCGGAAGAAGTCAAACACGGTGGGACCTTTCACCAGGGTCGTAGTACAAGTCTGTCCATTGTCTCACAGCGCCTGAGGTTTCACCACCTCGAGTTGGCAGAAAGTGCCGGAGCATCATAGGCCTGCAGGGCTCTTGCCGCCCCGTAGGATGAGCGGCGATGCGGTCGAGGGCGAGCCTCTCTGCCCGCATCGCCAAAGGGCCGCCCGGCTCACGGCTCTCGGGCTCATTTCTGCAGCTTGTAGCCGAGGCCCCAGACCGTTTGCAGGTAGCCGTCGGTGCCGGTGGGCTTCAGCTTGCGGCGCAAGTTCGACACGTGCACGTTCACCGTGGAGTACTCCACGGAATAGGGCTCGCCCCAGGCCAGCTCGAAGAGCTCCTGTTTGGTGAACACCTTCGACGGGCGCCCCATGAGCAGTTCCAGAATGTTGAACTCGGTGCGCGTAAGGGCCACCTCGGCGCCGTCCACGCGGAAGGTGCGCCCCTCGGAATCGAGCTCCCAGGCACGGAAGGTGAGAAGGGCTGAGCGCGCAGGGCCGCCGAGCATCTCGTCGGGCGCAGAGCCGTATTGCGCGTCCGCGTTTCCCGCACGCGAGGCACCGGACGCGTCCGGGCGGCGCGGCCGGCTCGCGCGGTGGCGCATCTGCACCTCGATGCGGGCGGTCAGCTCGTCTAAGTCGAAGGGCTTGGTGAGGTAGTCGTCGGCGCCCAGGCGCAGAAGCATGGTCTTGTCGGCGGGAGTAATGCGCGCCGAGATGACGATGACGGGCAGATCGGCATCGTTGCGACGGATGGCCTCCACGACGTTCTCGCCGGCGGCACCCGGTAGCATGAGGTCGGTGATGACCAGGCTGAAGGGCGCGCTGCGCGCAGCCTCATTGAGCCGCAGCAGCCCTTCCGTTCCCGAGAAAGCGGCCGTGCAGCGGTGGCCCAGGCGCTCCAGATGGGCACAGACCACTTCGTTGATGGAGGGGTCGTCCTCAATGACGAGTATGTCCAACGGCGTTGCCATGGGGTCAGCATAATACGCCCGCGCGGGCTGCGGCGCCATCTTCAAACTTTCTTAATGCTTCGGCAGAAGTTCCTTCAACGTTTCTGCCCACACTGGGATGCGCTAACGATAAGGTATACCCGACACGAGAGGAGCACAACGTGAGACGATCGGGCGAGAGGAGCGCATCGTGTACGCGATAGAGACGCGCGGACTCACCAAAGTATATGGTGGTCGACGAGTGGTGGATGACTTCGCCATGACGGTGCAGCCGGGCGACATCTACGGGTTCGTGGGGAGAAACGGCGCCGGCAAGTCCACGGTAATGAAGATGATCTGCGGCGATGTGGCGCCCACGGCCGGCGAGGTGGTGCTGTTCGGGTGCGAGGCCGACGGGACGGCGCCTGCGCCGACGGGCGCATCAGCGCCCCGCGGCAAGGGGGAGGGGGCGCGCCGCATCGGCGCGCTCATCGAGGAACCGGGGCTTCTGCCCGGGCTTTCGGCCTATCGCAATCTTATGGCGAAGGCGCTGGCCTGGGGCATTGTGGATGCGCCGGCCCGCTGCGAGGAGGCGCTGCGCCTGGTGGGGCTTGCCGGCGCGGGCTCGCGGAAGGTGCGCGGCTTCTCCCTTGGCATGAAGCAGCGGCTGGGGCTGGCCCTGGCGCTTCTGGGCAACCCCGACGTGCTGCTTTTGGATGAGCCCTTCAACGGGCTCGATCCCGAGGCCACGCGCGCCATGCGCAACCTCATCGTGCGTCTGAACCAGAGTCTGGGCATTACCGTGGTGGTGAGCTCGCATGTGCTTGACCAGCTCGATCGCATGGTCACGCGTTACGGCGTGATTGCCGAAGGGCGCCTCGTGCGTCAGATGAGCGCCGCCGATGTGGCGGCCGAATGCGGCAGCAGCCTGCGCGTGCGCACGGCCGATACCGCCTGCGCTCTGGCTCTTCTGCAAGAGGCGTTTCCCGCGCTGACGTTTCGGGCCGAGCCCGACGGCTCGCTGGCGATATCGGGCGATTGCGATGCCGCGGCCGTAGCCCAAGTGCTGCGCGACAAAGACCAGGTGGTGTTGGAGTTTACCCAGGACCATCGTGATATCGAGGACTATTTCGTCGAGCTGATGGAAGGGGGCGCATCCCATGTTTAACCTGCTGAAATCCGATATGTACCGGCTTGTGCACGGCAAGATGCTCTGGGTGGCCACGGCGGTGCTGGCCGGCTGCATCGTGCTGTGCGCAGTGATGATGCATTGGGTATCCGACCCGCAGTTCCTGTGCGACGCGGCGCAGATGAGCGCTACGGTGACGGTGGGGGATGCCGCCGAGCCGGATGCTGCCGACGAGGCTGCGCGCGAGATGGCCGAGGCCGCGGCGGGAGAGCGCGAGCGCGCCCTGGACGACGCGAGCGGGATAAGCGAGGGCGACGGCGCGTCCGATAGCGGCGCCAGCTTCGAGGCGCTGCTGGAATTCGAGGACCCATCGAGTTTGTCTGCCGCCGACTTCGAGGAGACCTCGCGCGAGATGCGCACTATTGAAGCACCTACGTTTATGTTCGGCGACATGCTCGTGAGCGGGGGATTCCTCGGCGCGTTGGTGTCCGTGGTGGTGGCGTTGCTGCTTGCGAGCGACTTCTCCACGAAGTTCGTGCGGAACCTGCCCATGGATCGGCGTGGACGGGTGGCCTACTATGGGGGCCGCCTGCTGCTGGTGGCCGTGGTGGCCCTGTACTTCCTTGCGGTGGGATGCGCGCTCAGCCTGGCGGCGTTCACGGCGGCCGGGTTCACCTTCGCCGCGCTTGATGGGGCGGCTGAGCTGCTGGTGTTCCTCGGCTTGAGCTGGCTGTGCCTTGCGGCTTACGGCTGCCTGACGGCGGTGCTCGTGTGGCTCACGCGCAGCGCCCAGGCAGGCGTCGCCTTCGCGCTCGTGGTGGCCACGGGCATTGCGGGCACCGTGGTGGGAAGCTTGCTGCAGAACCTCGGCGCGGCCGTGCCGGCGTTGGCGGCGGTGCAGCCCTGGTTGCTGTCTACGTGCATGAACCACGACCTGGCGCTGCCGGCGACTTCCCTGCTGCTGCCCGCGGAAGGGGCCGTGTGGGCCATTCCCGTGGGCGTGCAAGTCGCTCTCGTCGGTGCGTTCTGGATAGCGGCGAGCGCGGTGCTGGCGCTTTCAGTGCTGCGTCGTCGCGATGTGTAGGCGACCGGGGAACGTGCTGCGAGAAAGACGGGAAAGGACGAGGCTATGACATTGGTGGTGTGCTTCGGCGGCTTGGCGCTGTGCGCGTTTGTCATGCTGGTGCTGTATGGGCGCGAACTCGGGCGCATGGCGACGTGGCTGCGCACGCGCGATGCGCAGTCGAACAGCCGCATGACCACCGAGATGCCCGGTCCGGGTTTTGCTCTTATGGCTCGCGCCGTGAACGAGGCGTTAGACGCGGCGGACGACGAGCGCCAGAGGGCGGCGTCTGAGCGACGGCAGTTCCAGCGTGATCTGGCGAGTTTGTCTCATGACGTCCGCACGCCGCTCATGGGCGCGTCGGGCTATGTGGCGCTGGCTGCCGACGAGCCCGATGCCGCGCGGCGCACCTATTATTTAGAGGAGGCCCGCACGCGATTGGACGACATGGAAAGACTGCTGAATGCCTTGTTCGCCTATGCGCGGGCCAATGACCCCGCCGTCGATTTCAGCCTGCGGCCCGTAGCGGTCATGCCCGTACTTGCCGAGGTGCTCACCGGTCAGTTTCCTGCCTTTGAGGAGCGCGGCTGGGAGCCTGAGGTGCGCTTTTGCGACGAGGCGTTCACTGTCGAGGCCGATGAAGAGGCCCTCAAGCGCATCTTCGAAAACCTTGTCAGCAACGCTTTGCGCTACGGCAGTGCGGCGCCATCCGTTGCGCAGAGCGGTCGACAGCTCGTGTTTTCCAACACCGTGGCCGAACCCGACGCCATCGATGTCGGCCGCTTGTTCGAGCGCTTCTACCGTGCCGACGCGGCTCGCGCCCAAGGCGGCACGGGGCTGGGGCTCGCCGTGGTGGCGAGCCTTGCGAAGGCGCAGGGCATCGAAGTATCGGCGGCAATCAGCGGAAGCGAGCTGGCCATCACGCTTGGCTTTCCTGACGTGAGCTAGCGCGGCAGGTGTTGGAGGCAGGATGCGCGGGGGGGCTCGGTTGATGCCGAGCCCCCGCATGTTTTTGCAGCTCTCTAAACTACAGTGCTGCGATCTCTCGGTAGGCGTTCATGGCCGTCTTGCGGCTGATCTTAGAGGTATCGCCCTTCAGGAAGGCGTAGAAGTTGCCTTTGTTCAAGTTGGCGATACGGCAGGCCTCGGCACGGGTCATGTTCTTGTCAGAGAGCAGGTCGCTGAAGGCCGTGGAAACGTACTTCAAAATCTTGCGATCGGCGGCCAAGCGCGACGAGTCGGTGCGCCACTCAATGAGGACGGTTTTGAAGCGGTCCTGGTCGGGGAGGGTTCCCAGATACACCTCGAGCGGGCGTCCCGATGCTTGCCAATCATTGATGAACTGGTTGAAAATCACCGCTGCTTTTGTGCCCTCTGCGCGTCTGAGCAGGTAAGCTTCGCGCCCATCGCAGATAGCCAGAAGAAGAAGCGGCTCGAACGCCTCAGGGTGCGCATCCTCGGCGGCGGCGAAGAACTTCTTCGTGCTCGTTGTGTTTAAACCGGTCAAACCTTGGCAGCGTTTAAGTAGGAAATAGCGGAATGAACAGGCCATACTTCTCCTTTCTCTTTGGATTAATAAGTATTAATAGAATATAATAATACTCTTGATGAGTTGTTGCATCAAGGTTGAATTCGCCATCGACACAAATGCGCCATCAACGGCTTAAGCCACGAGCGACGCAAGAGAACATGATGAATGGGCGCATAAGACGAAGCGCCGTTGTTGTCGGCGCTTCAAGAAAGGCGAAGTGAAAAAATGTTGCATTTCGAACATTATTTCCGGAAAAATGTTCGAATGATAACGAAATTCCCCTTGTTATCGTAGAGAGGGGCCGAAGTGTTTACAGCTCCACTTCGTCGATGAGGTGGATGAGGTCTTGCTGGCTGTGGATGTTCAGCTTGCGGTAGATGTGGCGGATGTGGGTTTTCGCCGTGCCCTCGGAAATATAGAGCTGCTGCTGGATGAACGACGATTTGTAGCCGCGGGCCAGGTAGTACATGACCTCGCTCTCGCGGCGGGACAGCAGGTAGGTGTTGGCGACAATCTCGCAGCGCTCGCGGAAGCGGCCGCGGCTGGCGGGGGTGTCGTCCATAGCAGGCGCGGCGTCGGTGACATCTTCGGCGAAGATGGAGCGCGAGAAATCCATGGCCTGGCGGGCCGCGGAGGTGGCTTGAACCGGAGCCTCCGCTGGCGCTTCTTCCGGCGCTTGCTCGGCGCCATTCGATTCGCTGGGCGCGCTACAGTCGGTGCACTCGGGGCTCTCGGGCGCTTCGCTTACGGAGGCTTGCGTCGGGGCGTTATCGTGCTGCGGCTCGTTGGCGGCTGGGGCAGGCGCGTCGATATCGCCCTCGTTTACGACGATGAGGGGCGTGCGCGAGATGGCCTGCACCGCGTCGATCTTCTTCGGGTCCATGAGCACGATGGAGGCCATTTCGCGCTCATCGGGGAGCAGGGCGTAGGCGAGCATCATGGCGACGAGCACGATGAGCACGGTGCCCATCTCGCCGAATCCGGCCGGGAGCGCGAAGGCGCCCGAGAACAGCGGCAAGGTAGAGCCGCCCAGGGCCGCTAGGGCCATGGTTCCGCGCCCAAGGCCGAACACGAAGATGGGGGAGAGGCGGAAGCGCTGGGAGAGCTCGGAGAAGAAGATCCACATGAGCGCTTCGAAGGACATGTAGCCAACAAGCACGACCGAGGTGCCCCAGAACGACGATGCGCCCGAGGTGAAGGGGATGAACACGGCCGTCACTGCGATAAAGGGGATGAGCGGGCGGAAGAACGTGTGCCAGCGCTCGTCGCCGCCCAGCGCCAAGAACGTCACCATGATGAGCACGGTGGCGCAGCAGGCGGTAACAAAGAGCAGCGCCTGGTCATCGAAGGCCGTGCCGGGAAGGACGGTCTCGATGGAGGTTTGGCGCATGATGCCCAAGGCGACGCCCAAGAAGAACACCGGCAGCCCGAAGCGTATGACGAAGCGGGCATGGTTGATGGGCAAGGGCTTGAAGATAAGCTGGCGATTATCGAAATCGAGGCTCACATGGCGGCGCAGAATAAGCAGCAAGGTCACTTCCGCAAAGGGGATAAGGGCGCTGGCCACGCCGCCCCAGGGGAAGGGGATTTGGTGCAGCACCAGGCCGTATATGCCAAAGCCGACGGCGATGGATATGGCTCCGTTGATGATGATGGATGCCGAGTCGCGCCTTGAGAACGCGATGCCCCAGGCAAGGAGCAGCACCGAAGAGCCCACGCCGGTGAGCACCCCGGAAAGCAGCTGCAGCATCCCCGCGTCGACCACCGAGTTGCCAGGTAAGAGCAAAAGCAGCGTCCCCGCGGCGCCGAGCAGGGCTGAAACCACCAGGGTAGGCGTGGCGTGCAGGAAGCGCACGAGTTTCGTATCGAGAATGCTCGCGATAAGCAGCAGTAGTCCGTAGATGAGAATGGAAGCGAAATAGGCGAGCGACAGCTGGTCGTTGAAGGGGCCGGCCTCAAGCCCGCCCGTTCCGAAGATGCCGCCCTTGTCGAACATGGAGCTGTAAATCCAGGCCTGATGCAGACCGTAGCCGAGGGATATGAGGCTCAACTCGCCGAAAGAGGTGCCCTCTTTGAAATCGATATTGATGGTGACGCGCGGAACCTGAAAGCCCATGATCCCCCTTCCGGCCTGCAATCCTGTTGTTTTCCCAGAATGCCTGCCACTTTAACGCTGAGTCAGCGGATTATAGATACCCCCTGACCCACCGTCAAGTATTCCCCCGAGTGCCGCTTATCCCAAGCGGCCTTGTTTTGGCGCGCGCAGGGCCACCGCTGGTCGACGATGGCCCTGCATCTTAGTGGCGACCTACTTGGTCACCGTGATCACCACGTTGTCGTAGCGATCGAGAACGGTCGAGCCGTCGCCCTTGGAAGGAGCGGTGTAGGCTTCGCTCACGTTCTGGGACGTGGCGGCGTAAGCGCCCTCCGCGTCCTTGTAGGCCTGCTGCTCGCCGGTGGCGAAAACGCTGATCTCAGCGTTGTAGCCGTTGGCGGCGAGGTAGTCGGCCACCGACTGAACGTCATAGTTGTGGATGGCGTCCAGACCGTTCTGGTTCTCGCTGGAGATGATGCCCTCGTTGAGAACAACATCCGCCGTGCTGCCCGCCGGAACGAACATCAGATCGGAGTGCACGTCGCCTCCCACGGCGGTCTCGTCGACCACCATGAAGACCTCGTAGCTCCCCAGACCCTTCGATCCGTCCGACACGCTGTCGTCGTGCACGTAATAGAAACCGTACGCCGGGACAGCGATCAGGGCTGCGCACAGGCAGGCCAGAACCGCGATGGCAAGAACCTTCTTGCCGAATGCTGCGTTGGTCATAAGTGCTCCCTAAATCGTGGTCGCCCCGCAGATTCGCAACGCAGTGCCCATTATGACGCGCGCATGGGAAAGGTCAAGGGAAAAACCCCTGGTGCAGGCCACAATCATCCCGGATATATCCGCAAATCATCACGGGAGGATGATGCCGTTTTCCCTAAAGAACGGCCTGGCCGTATGAGTTTGTCGGCGGGCTGCTCCCTAGAATGGAATGCGAAGAGGATAGGAAGCGGCACGGCCGCGGCGGGTCGAGAGAGCCCGCAGCGCGCAGGGCCGCGATGAGAAACGAGAGAGGAACCTTTATGGCCTACCAGCTTCAGGGTTCTGGCGCGAGTGCCGAGGACACCCTCGAGCTCCTCGCCTTCGATGACGAGTTCGATCCGCTGGCGGTGGACAACTCGGAAATCGACCAGGAATGGATGGACGACGAGAACCCCTACGACACCATCGATTATCCCACCATGCGCAACATGCCGGAGACGGTGCACCACGACCCGGTGTACTCCCCAGAGCGCCAGGGCAGCGTCACGGCGGCCCTGCAGGCGCTCATCGTGAGGAACCCCAACCGCCGTCCTGTGCTCTTGGGCATTGTCGGGCTGTGCGAGAACGGCTGCGCCTCCAGCGTCATCTCCGAGAAGGTGGAGCAGTGGCAGCGCGATAACTGGTCGGTGTACGCCCCCATGACGCTTTGCCGCATGCTCGAGCGCGCCGGGGCCTTGGTGCTGGAGATGCCCGAGACCGCCGAAGAGCAGGAGAGCGCCGAAGAGGGCGTGGCGTATCTGGAGATCAAGGAAGCGGTGGACCCGGTGTGGCGCGCTACCCCCGAGGCGCTGGCTCTGCGCGAGGAGTACCTGTCCGGCAAGCATTTCCGCTCTATCGTGATGGAATCCGACGAGTCCCGCTACGCCGAGGTGTACGAGGCGGTCATGGAGGCGCTCGATGAGGCCCCCCGCAAGCTCACGGCCATCGAAGAGTTGACCGATCGCATGGATATCACCAAGTCGCCGCGCCGTTTCGGCCAGCACTTCATTGACGTTCTGGAGACCACCGACTGCGTCATCTGGGGCGACGGTGCTTGGAATCTGACCGATTTGGGACGTGCGATGCTCGCCGAGCTGAAAGAACGTAAGGAGGCCTAGAGCCATGGCTGTTATCGAAGAAGTAACCGTCGCCGAGGATGTGGACCTCGTCGAGCTGATGAATACCCGCGCTCGTTCCTACGGTATGCTGGCGCGGCTGTTCCGCGAGGAAGTGGACCTGGATACGCTGCGCGAGCTGCGCCAAATGCGCTTCCCCCAGGCCACGGGCAACGCGGCCGTGGACGAGGGCTACCACCAGCTGTACGACTATCTGAAGCGCGCTTGGGACGACTCGGTGACCGAGCTTGCCATCGACTACGTGAGCACGTTCATCGGCCACGGCGTGAACGGCTACTCGGCCGCGTACCCCTATGAGTCCGTCTACACCTCCGAGCGCCGCCTGCTCATGCAGGAGGCCCGCGCCGAGGTGCTCGCCACCCTGCGCGAGAACGAGCTGAAGCGCGGCAACTGGAACGAGGCCGAAGACCATATCGCTCTGGAGCTCGAGTTCATGCAGCGCATGGCCCTGCGTGCCGCTGAGGCCCTCTCTGACGACGCCGAGGACGAGGCCGTCGCCTACCTGCGCACCTCCTATGAGTTCTTGCAGAACCACCTGCTCAACTGGGTCCCCATGATGGTGACCGACATGCGCATGCACGCCCGCACGCTCTTCTACCAGGGCCTGGGCCAGCTGACGCTCGGCACGCTTCAGGAGGACGAGGCCGTCTTGCGCGAGCTGCTCGACTCCGTGGAGGCCTAAGCGCCCCTCATTTACCAATCCCTTCCCTTCTTTCCCCTCCTTGTTCGACCCCGCTTCCCTCCCTCTTAAGCGGGGTCGACGCATATCTTGGCGCAGAAACTGGCCTCGTCGGCTGGGAGAGGTCGCCTCCGCCGCCCGCTGAGCGGCTTGATCCCCTCCGAACGCAGTTAAGGGAAATAGCGGAAGGAACGCACGTCGGTCGGTACCATCCCGGCACGCCTGCTGCTGGCATGGAAGCTATTTCTCTCGAACTGCGTTCTCCGGGGGCGCTCAGAGGTCGGCGGAGGCGACCTCTCCCAGCCGACGGGGTGCAAGAATTGGTTTGGAAACGAGAAGGCCCCGACACATGTCGGGGCCTTCTGGGTAGCGGATATGTCGTCGGGCGGCTAGTCGATGCCCATGTCGGCGAGGAGCGCCTGGCCGCCGAGCGTGATGGGGGCCGCGGCGCCGGCCTGCTCAAGGAAGCAGGTGGGGCGCAGGGTGGCGATGCGCTCGCCGGCTTCCATGCGCACGCGGGAGACTTGCATCTTCGTGCGCTCGGCCAGCTCCAGCGGGGCCTTGCTGAAGGTGGAGAACATGAGCGTGTCTGAGGCCTTGGACACGCCGGCAACGAAGGTGCGGCGGCTGTCCTCGAGCACCCGGGCTCGATCGGCGTCGGTGGAAACCACCTCGAAGGCGTCGCGGGCCGGCACGTAGCCGTCCACGCAGCCCACCGCGTACACGGCACGGTAGCCGCAGCCGCACATCTGCCCATAGGAGCTGACGCGCACGGCCCGGGAATCGTCCTCGTGCACGGGGTTGAACTGGGTTTCGCGCACAAGAGCGTAGAGCGTGGCGGCGTCCTCGTCGCCCACGATGCGGGCGGAAAGGGCGGCGAAATCGCGCAGACCCTCGGCGCCGACGGCGGCAAGCAGGGCATGGCCGCGACGGGCGCTATGGGCGGCGATAAGCTCGCGGCCGGCGTCGTAGCGCTCGGCCAGGCGCTCGCCGCGGGGGAAGGGCTCGGCGTCACCCGCACTGCGGGCGGCGCTGGCGGCCTCCAGGGCGTCGAAGATGTCCTTCTCGTGCTCGTCGCACCAGTTCAAGAGGAAGTTCCAGCCGTCAGAATAGGTCAGGTAGTTGCCGAAGCCGAGCCAGGCGCGCCAGGCGAACAGGTCCTCCGGGTCGGCCAGCAAATTCAGCGAGGTGTAGGCCACAAGCGCCTTGGCGCGGTTCAAATCGCGCGGGTCGCCGATCAGGCGCTCGAAGCCCAGCACAGACACGGCAAAACCGCGCTTGGCGAGCATCTGGGAGAAGGCGTGGGCCCACTGCTTGGTAGGCGCCACCAAGCAGATGTCGGACTGCGGGGCCTCGGGGTTCTCGGCATTCGTGGCGAACAGGTAGCGGGTTACGCCGTTGAACTCGTCGTCGGGGGTGTTCCACTTCACCGTGGCGATATCGCGGATGACGCCCTCGCGCATCGCGGCGGTGAGGGCGTCCTGGTTGCCCGTGGCGGCAACGCTGTCGCAGAAGTCGGTGATGTTGGGGTTGCCGAAGGCGGTTTCAAGGGTGAACGTGGTCACGCCGCGGCGCAGCGCATCGAAGGTGTCGAAGCCCTCGGGGGCGGGGAAGTCCGTCGCGCAGGCCACGGTCTCATCGCCGTTGCCGGCCACGATGACCTGGTCGCGGGCGAGCAGGCACAGGCAGGTCTGCTGGGCGAGAGAAAGGTTCTGGAAGTCATCGGCCAGCACATGGGCGAACTGCTGGCGCGCAGCGGCGCCGGCGTCACTTTGCAGGTAGGTGCCGCACAGGTAGGCCACCTCATCGGCGAGCATGGCGCCGGTGGCCGTGAGCAGGCGGCGGGCATGGTCGAGCGTCTCGCGCTCCTCGCCGGGTGTGACCCACTCGTCTTCGGGGGCCAGGGCGCACCACTGGGCCTTGAAGTGGTTAAGCACCGAGCGCAGGCGGCGGATGGGGGTGCCCAGGGTCTTCATGTCCTCAAGGAAGAAGTTGTACTCGAAGGGAGCAAGCACGCGGGGGTTGCGTCCCGTGGCCGCGCGGGCCTCAGGTGTCTCCAGCACAGCCAGGCAGATCTGCTGGGCCGTGGCGATGACCACAGCCTCGGCGGCCGCGTCGGCATCGGCCACTCCGACCGCATGCAGGGCGGCGGCCAGGCGGCGGCGCGCAAGGCGGGCGGCCTCGGCCGTGGAGGTCTCGATGAGGATGTCCCCCGGGGCGCAACCTTCGGCTACGCAGGCGGCAGCGCGGCGAATAAGGGCCTCGGTCTTGCCGGA
>CANEDU010000016.1 GCA_947426355.1 uncultured Adlercreutzia sp.
CGGCCAGGGCCGCATCGATGTCGGCGATGAGGTCGGCGGCGTCCTCGATACCGCAGGACAGGCGGATGAGATCGGAGGTGATGCCAGCCGCTTCCAGCTCGGCATCGTTCATCTGGCGATGGGTGGCGTTGGCCGGATGCAGCACGCAGGTGCGAGCGTCGGCCACATGGGTGGCAATCTGGGCCAGGCGCAGGTTCTTCATGAACGTCTCGGCCGCCGCGCGACCGCCCGCCACACCGAAGCTCACCACACCGCAGGAGCCGTCGGGCAAATACTTCGCCGCCAGCTCGAATTCGGCGTCGGCCTCAAGCGAGGGATGGCGCACCCAGGCCACCTTCGGGTGGGCCGCCAGATGCTCGGCGATAGCACGGCCGTTTTCGGCGTGGCGCGCCATGCGCAGATGCAGGCTTTCCAGCCCCAGGTTGATGAGGAACGCGTTCTGCGGCGACTGAATAGAGCCCAAATCACGCATGAGCTGGGCCGTCGCCTTGGTGATGTAGGCGCCTTCCAAGCCGAAGCGCTCGGTGTACACGACGCCGTGATAGCTCTCGTCGGGCTCAGTGAGGCCCGGGAACTTGTCAGCGTGCGCCGACCAGTCGAAGCGCCCGGAATCCACGATGACGCCGCCGACGGAGGCGCCATGGCCGTCCATGTACTTGGTGGTGGAGTGGGTCACGATATCGGCACCCCACTCGATGGGCCGGCACAGCACCGGCGTGGGGAACGTGTTGTCCACGATGAGCGGCACCCCGTGGGCGTGGGCCGCCGCGGCGAAGCGCTCGATGTCGAGCACCGAGAGCGCCGGGTTCGCGATGGTCTCGCCGAAGACGCACTTGGTGTTCGGACGGAAGGCCGCCGCCAGCTCCTCATCGGTGCAGTGCGGGTCCACGAAAGTGCATTCCAGCCCCATGCGGCCCATCGTGTGAGCGAGCAGGTTGTAGGTGCCGCCGTAGATGGCCGACGATGCCACTACGTGATCGCCCGCGCCGGCGATGTTGAACACCGCAAAGAAGTTCGCTGCCTGGCCCGACGAGGTGAGCATGGCTGCACATCCGCCCTCCAGCTCGGCAATCTTCGCGGCCACCGCATCGTTGGTGGGGTTCGCCAGGCGCGTGTAGAAGTAGCCCGACTCTTCCAGATCGAACAGACGGCCCATGTGCTCGCTCGTGTCGTACTTCCATGTGGTGTTCTGATAGATGGGCACCTGGCGGGGCTCGCCGTCGCCGGGACGCCAGCCGCCTTGCACGCAAGTGGTTCCGATGCGCTCGGTCATGAGGGGCTCCTTTGCTGTTCTTAACCTCGTTTTATGGCCTGCCCATTATAAGAACCCCTCCGCCGCGCCAAGCCCTCGCATCGGCCATGCGCCATAGGAACTTCCGCCCCACCGCCATCGCTGCGCGCGAAACCCCAGGTGAAGCCAATGGTTTAGCGTCTGAGGCGCATGGCGGTTGCACGCGGTAATTCCGTATGAGAAAATCCCCTCACACGGAGGGGGATGAAATGATTGCACCCATATACGCCACCATTGGGCAAACCATAACGCTAGAAGGATACGCCGACGACTTCGGCTCGCATATCGTCGCAGTCGAGTTTTCCCTCGATGGCGGAACCACCTGGGAGCGGCATTCTACGGAGGCGAGCACGCCCGACCGTTCGATTCATTGGACGTTCCAGTGGACGCCCGAGCAGGCAGGAGCCTACTCGTTCAAGGTTCGCTCGGTGACCGAGGACGGACGGACCAGTCCCGAGGCCGCCTCGACCAACATTGTCGTCTCGTGATGGAGAACGTAAAGCGCAGCACGCGCACGGCTCTCGCAACCGCTTGCGCAACCTTCGGCATTATGGCCACGATTCTCTGGTGCAAGCTCATGGGCCATTCCCCGGGCTTCCTCCTTTCCTCGGCCGGCTTGGGCGACTGGGCAAACGCACGTGTTTTTTGGCTCGTCGGCATTCTCATCTGCTCCACGCTCTGCCTGCTTACACCGAAATCGATGAAGCGCTTCGATGCCGCACTGCAATATATACTGCCCCTCATCGGGGCAATCGGCGCCATGGCCTTCGCCCTCTCGTTCCATCAAGACTTCTTCGATCCGCGCAAGTTGGCCGTGGCAGGCATCATTGCCTCAGGGTTCGGCTATTTCTGGCTGATCTCGCGCTTCGTGCTCACCCTCGCGCTCTCGCGCGGCCTGCCCTGCATGGTGTGGGCATTTGCCGCGGCCTTCCCCCTGCGCCAAGTCGTCCTGGCCGCACTCGACGCCACGATGTCCCACGAGGCCCAGGTACTGCTTGCCATGACCCTTCCCGTTATCGCCGCGCTTATGCTGGGCGCAACGCGCCTCATCGTCGGCGCAGAGGACGGCCCGTCTAGCGCAAGCGGTAAAACCGAGCCCACCCCGAAAAGCGAGAAGCGCTATCTCGTCATTGTGGTATTCGCCATGGCCCTCATGCTTTCGGTTGTGCGCGCCTGCAGCATCTCAGGCGTTTGGGGCACCGATCACACCATTGGCCTGAGCCTCTCCTCCGTTGCATTCAACGTGCTCTTCCAGGTTATCGCGCTCGGGCTTTTCTGCCAGTTCGCCATCATCCGCATGACCCGCTACCCCATGGCTATGCGATTCCATCTGGGCATCGCGCTGGTTATGGCCAGCCTCGTCGTTGCCGCCTTGCGCTCAACCTTATCGTGGGGCCCCTCGCCCTTGATCGACAGCATCGTGAACGTCAACGACCCCATGGCGCTGCTCCTCTTCTGGTCGACGGCCGCCTGCGCTGCTCGCACGCTCAATCTGCCTGCCAACCGCATTGTCGGAGGCGCAGGAGTGGCCTACGCCCTGCCTTCCATCATCTGGGTCGTCCTCATCACCGGAGAGAATGCCGTCGACAGTGCCTTTGCGCTGATCGCCGTGTACATGCTGTTCCTCTTCTTCATGATAGCTTCCCTGCAATTGCGCCCTACCGTCGATGCGCACCGCGCCGGCGACCCGGCGGCGGCCCCCGAGACGTCTGACGGCGTCAACGGGAAGGACGGTTGCGCGGATGAGGGAAACGCCGAGGAAGGGGAGCCCGCAAACACAGCGACCGCCCCAAGCGCCCCCGCCCGCGAAAGCGCCCTCAGCGCCAGCGAGGAGCTCACGCGCATCGTGGCGGCTCGATGCAATGAGGTAGGCAACCGATACGGACTCTCTCCACGCGAGCGCGACGTACTGCAGCTGCTCGCGCAAGGCCGAACCAGCAGCGCCATCCAAGAAGAGCTGACGCTGGCGGCCAGCACGGTGAAAACCCACATGCAGCATATCTACACCAAAGTAGGCGTTAGCGACCGCCAGCAGCTCATGGAGCGAATTTTCGAGAAGACGATATAAGAAGCCGGCTCTGAACAGGAGTTATATGCGGGCCATCCTCCCTCAGGGAGGATGGCCCGCATGCTTTGTCTTGCGCGAAATCGGGTATCAGGACGATGGTGCGACAACCGAGCGGCCCCTAGAATCCCTCATCGGCAAGCGAAGAGAGGTCGCGCACGCACCCCGCTTCCTGCCGGTGAGAGGAATTCCGAGAAAGGAACATCATGAGAGGGAAGAGAAGAGTCGCTCTGGCCACCTGTGCCTGCGCAGCATGGGCCGCAGTGATGCTGGCCGCTTGCTCGCCGCAGCTCGCAACAACCGGAATCCAGGAAGAGGAGAGCTCCGACGGGGGCCTGGTATACGTCGAGGGAAAAATCGGCAGCAAGATCGGCTACGAAAACGACGGTCGCCTGATCGACCATATCGATCAGCTTCCGCAGATCTACTCGCACGCCGAGGAAGAGGAGCTCAACGCCGAGCGCAACCAGCCGTCCACCTACACCGATCGCAACGGCTTTGAGATCCAGCCCGTGCCGAGCGATCCCAAAGGCTACAACATGACCTGGCTTGACGGAGAGCAGCGCGGCTGCCTGTCCTGCCACGACACACTGGAAGACGCCCAGATGAACCAGCCGACCTACCACCGGCTCATCATCATGGGCTATCCCGTGGAGCAAAGCGTGCAAAACTGCCTGATGTGCCACGACACCTGGCAGCCCAATGCCAACAAGCTGAAGGACAACATTCATCAGACTCATATGAACAACGAGATGTTCGACGACATGGGGGGCAACTGCATGTCGTGCCACCATATCGACGACGACGGCGATTTCGTCCTCTGGGATGTGGCGAAATACGATCTCTACAAGGGCTACACCCTCGTGGAGGCCGAGGAATCGGGCGCGAAGCTCTCGTACGACCAAGAGACCATAACCCCGCTCGAGAACCAGTTCTATAAGACCATCAAATCGGAGCCTTCCGAATGGACGAACGACGACACGAACATCGATCCGTCGGTTTATGAGAACTGGACCATCAGCATCGAAGGCGACGTGGCCAACCCCATCACGATGACGCTGCCCGAGCTGAAGGAGAAATTCGGTACCAAAACCGCCGTATTGAAGAATCACTGCAACGTGAACGGTACCGGCCAGGGTACTATTTACCAAGCTGAGGTGACCGGCATTCCCCTCAAGGACGTCATAGAGTTTTGCCAGCCGGCCGAAGACGCCAACGGCTACACGCCGAAGGGCTACGACGGGTTTGGAAACCTCATGCCCATAGAATACCTGGACGAGAACGCCCTCATTGCGCTTGAGGTCAACGGCGAAACGCTGCGCCCCTCTCAAGGCTATCCGGCCGCCATCTGGGTCGGCGGTGGCGCGGCGGGCGCCGAGTTCCCCAAATACGTCACGAGCATCACTATCTCCACCGAGGAAGATGCCGACAAGCTGTGGACGCACCCCCGCCACGGAACGAACGTCAAGCCCAGCGTAACCCCCGATCCCAAGGTTGTGTTCTACCCCAACGCCGGCGTGCTCAACTATCCCAACAACGTCGTGCTGAGCGACCAGGTCGGCAAGGAAATCACCTTCGAGGGCTTCGCCGACGCCTACACCGAGCCCATCACGCGCGTCGAGTACTCCCTCGACGGCGGCAAAACGTGGCTGGTCATGGAAACTCCGAACGCCGATATCGATCGTTGGGTCTACTGGCGCATGGGCTTCACGCCCCAGGAAGCCGGATCTTACCATCTGAAAATCCGCGCGTTCTCCCTGGGCGACGACGGAGCCGAGCACGCGCCCACCTACACCACCGACTACCAGTTCACCGTTAGATAGGATCCGCCATGACTGACATCAAGCGCATTACCCTGAGCAGCTTGGCCGCCGCAACCCTATTGGCTAGCGGCGCCGGCACGGCACTAGCCGCCGACTATCCCGCGCCCGATTCCAGCGATGCCGTTGCCGTATCCCCCGATTCCGCAACGTCGGTGGCAGACCAGGAGCGCGCACCGAGAATCGTCGAGGGCACTTTTTCGTGGGATCAGGCCACGCTCACGTCCAACGAGCGCATCTCGCAAATGTTTAACAAAGCAGTAGCCCACCTGTGCGGATCGGTAGCCGATCTTGCCCAGGACAACCCCTTGCAATGGAAGCTGGCCGTATCCGGAGATGTGGAGAACGCCTTTGTGGCCACCGTGGACGAGATGGCAGCCGCCGACTCCGTGCAAGACACCATGTCCTGCACCTGCGGGGCCAACCCCGCCGACGGAGGCGCCACCATCACCGCTGAGGTAAAGGGCATTCCCATCACCTACCTCATTGAGAGAGCTGAGCCCCGCGAAGGAGCCAACGCGATCACGTTCGTCTCCTCGGACGGCCACGAAACCACCGTGCCCCTGAGCTACGCCATTGGACGCCACGCTGTTATCTCCTATGAGGTAAATGGGGAGGACCTCTCGGCATCGGTCGGAGGCAACAACCAACTCTGGATGACCAGAACGCCTGCGGGCTACTTCGTTCGCGATATCGTCGAGGTGCGCATCACGCAAGAGGATGTGGTGCCGCCTGCTCCGGGCGAGGGCCACACCTATCCGAACAGCCCCAATGTGGGCATCACGACCGCATCGGTCTCCTAAGCATCGCCCATCCCTCTCACCGCGCGAGGGGCGCTCCGGCGCCCCTCGCTTTGCATCTTCTAAGCACGATCGGCGCGAGCCCTACTTTCCACGCACGGCATCCGACGGGTGAATCGTCATGGACTGGAAGCGGTCGGCCATGTAGGTGTCGTTGAACTCGTGGTCGTAGAACTGCTGGATGGGGGTATCCACCGGATCGCCCGAGAGGCGCTCGTACCAGCAATCGAGAGACTGCAGCGTCATAACGGCATCCACCAAAATGAAGCATGCTGCCACGGTAGTGAGCACGTAGCGCCAGTTCCAAGGAATGAAGTTCACCACGCGCAGCATGAAGGGCAAAAGCAGCTTGATCCACACCACGCCGAGCAGGCCCCAGCAACCCATGAACGGCAAGCTCGTGCGCCCGCCGAACAGCGAGCCGGGCATGTTGGAGTAATCCCAAGCCACCGCGCCGAACGCGTATTGCATGAACAGACTGGTCAACGCTTCGAAGGCGCCGCCGATAACTGCTGCCACCAAGAAGATGATGAGCCAGTTGCTCTTATGGAAGCGGTTCAGAAACAGCGTCATGAGCACGGCGCCGCAACCGTAGATGGGCGAGAACGGCCCGAACAAAAGCCCTGCGCGGTCTTGCCACTGACCCGGCACCACGAACAGGAAATGCACGATCTCTTCCATGAACAGGCCAAGGATGCTGGCCACTACGAAGATCCAGAACAGGTTGAAGAAGTTCAGCGTGATGTAGCCCTTGCCCGACGGGTCGCGGCCGAGCGTGCCCGCCTCGCCTTCCTTGCGCTCCTCGGCCTCGCGCGCCTTGCGGTGGGCGCGGCGCTCTTCCAGGAGCGTGGGGTCCAGATAGCTTTGCAGCGCAATGGTGATGATGAGCGCCACCAGGTAGAAGATAAGATCGTAGCTGATGCCGTCGAGCATGATGGAGCACAGGCCGCCCGCAACGATGAGCACGTACAGCGCGTAGGACATAAGCGCCGCCCAGCGCCGCTGGTTGCGAATGAGGCGCACACCGAACACGATAAAGGTGATGGCCAGGGCGACCAGCACCGCCAAATGCAGGAAGTTCACCACAATCGTGGAGGTGCCCTCGCCGGTCATGCCGCCGGAGCCGAACAGCGCGATAGCGTGATAGATCGATTTGGCAATGCCCGGAAGCGCAGCCCCCGAGCCCACGATGAGCAGCACGCCGAACACGCGCAGCACCACTGGCAGGCGCTTCTCGTCGGCAGGGCTTGTGAACTCGGCGGCAATGGTGGCCGCGGTGGCGTCGAGGGCGTGCTTTTTCTCGGCTACAACCTGCTTGGCATCGGCCACGATGACGCTGGGGTGCTCCACTGCATGGGCGACCTCGAGCGTCTCGTCGGCCACGTGCGCAAGCTTTTCCTCGGCCGCCTCGGCAATGCGCTCGGGATGGCGCACGTCATCGGCTACCTGGCGGAGCTTCTCCTTGTCGCGCTCAAGGTCGGCCGCAAGCTCGGCACCGTCGTTGTGCAGCTGATCGCGCCACTCGCGGCCCGTCTCGGCGATGTCGGCCCTCTCGTATTCCACGGCTTTTTTCAGCCCGCCTTCAACACGGTGCTCAATATCGCGCAGACGGCCATCGTCGCGGCCGTGGCCGCCGTCGCGGCGCTCTGCTTCAGCCGGCTTTGGCGTTTTGGCGCGCTCGTCGCGTTTCTCCTCGCCCATGACCGGCCTCCTTTCTCGCAAAATGCCTTGATTCCAGCATTCAGTATAGAAAGGCAGCGGGGCAATTCCTGACCATCTGACGCAACGTCTGCCAACCCGATAATCCCCTGTTATGCAGCGGTTGAATGTCCCTTCAAAACAAATAGCTAGTCGCTGTAGGGGATGACGTCGGTGAAGGGGTAGGTGACGTCGGTGGCGATGAGGAGGTAGTTGTCGGCGCCGCCGAATTCCTCGTCGGAGGCGTCGATGACATAGGCGTTGGCAAAGCGCTCGCGCAAACGTTCCACCTGGGCGAAGAGACGATACATGGCATCCCCCGTGTATTCCACAACGCAGTTGGCCATAAGCAGCCCGCCCGACGCGAGGCGGCGTTTAGCAGCGGCTATACCCTCGTCGCTTGCGAAGAACGGCACAGCATCGCGCCCCACGAAGGCATCGATGATGATGGCGTCGTAGCTGGTATCGCGGTCGGCGTTCTGGCGGGAAGTCTCCGAATGCGAGGCCGAGCCGCCGTCCGCTTCGCCATCAAGGAAGCGCGCGCCGTCTTCCACAAAGATGCGCAGGTCGCCAGCTCTCCCCTCTTCGACAAGCTGCGCCTCTAGACGGTCGAGGAAGAAATGCTCGCGCGCCAGCTCCACCATAGCCGGATCGATCTCCACGACATCAAGCTTGATGCCCGGGTGGTTCACAAGCAGCTGCTTGGGATAGGCAAAGCCCGCGCCGCCGATCATGAGCACGTGCCCGACGGCCAACGAGTCGGCCTCAAACATATGGTCGAAGGAACGCAGGTACGCAAAAGGGCACATCGCCCAGCGCTCGTCCAGATACGTGGCCGACTGCAGCACCCCGCCCACATTCAGCATGCGCACATACGACCCATCCTGCGCCGGCATCGCATACACCGTCGCCTCCCCGAACATCGTGGGAAAACTCTGCTTGCGCGACAGACGAGATTTTGCTCCGTTCAGCCAATCAAGCAGCACAGGCGTACTCCATTATCTTCCGTGCCGTAGCGCGGCTTACCTTAGTCAGGTCGCCCTTATTGAGGTAGGCATACACGTTACCCTTATTGAGCCCGAGATCTTCGCACAGCCGATAGGGCGTCACATTCCTCGCCTTCATAGCTGCAAGCGTTTTCTCGCGCATGAGCCCCGAAACGCGCCGGTCTGCAACAACCGCATCGCGTTTCGCAAGGTACGCGTTCCACACTTTTCGATATCGTTCAGGAGCCTGTTCTGACTGCAGAAACGCAACAATTCCTATGGGGTCGTCCAGGTGCGGCAAGATTCTCGAGTACTCCTCTTCCATCCAAGTGCCCTTACTTAGTTTCGCCAAATATCGTGCCTTACCCTGCACGGCAGCAAACGCCATAACAGCCTCGGCCGCAGCCGGAGCGTCTAGCGCAACGGTACGACTCAGGCACCTTAAATCATCGGTGTTCAGGCCCGTAAGCTCGCGACAGTATAGCCGCAAAAAGCCTTTAAAGGTCAAATTCACGCTGACACCTTTCCTTGAAGCGCTCATAGGCACTCAGCATCTCTTTGTAGCGCCTCTCAGACAGCGCTGCCGCCTGCGCCTCATCGGGGTCATGCACAAGACGGTCCAGCAAACTCCAATCAATCTTTCCCTGGGCAGCGGCGCTGTCTATATCTTGAATATCATTGGGACGTTCGGCATAAAGTTTCATGACCACCAGATCCTCGGTTGAAGGCGTCATGTAGCTGACCGCTTTAGCGCCAATATCCAAGGCAACGAGTCTATCCTCGAAGTTATAAGGTATTTGGTCGGCAAACGAAGCAACAGCACCATTGACAGCAGGATAGGCCTTTAGGATTTGCCGTATCGCCTGCGTTGACTGAAGCACGTCAACGTCATGCGTGACAGACCGGCACGTCAGATCGCGCAACAGAAAAGCAGCGCCGCCCACAATCACAACGGTTGGCCGGACCTCATTGTCGCCAAGCACCAAGCCAGCTTCTTCATCGATGGCGAGAAGGGTAGCCTCAAGATCTTGCTTCTGCATATCTGCTCGATTCTATATTATTATTCATGATGATTAAGAATAACATAGAGGCACCAATCCTGCTATACCGAAGAAGCCGTAGCGTTAAAAAGTTAAGCGAAGCTGGCAACATGGCGTCGCATTGAACTCGAGCTTCACCAAGGCAAATCCTGGATATCGGGACTTGCGTAGAAGTCGATGGAGTAAGGCATGTCGTCGTTTAAAGGGTCGCCGTCGTTGAGGTTTCCGTTTTCAATCCACAGCTCATGGCGCAGTACGGTACCTCCGGATTCCTCGATTTCCTCATTCGCTCGGGCAGAAAGCGTGTCGCAGCTACCGGGTTGGTTGAATATGCTTTCGGCACCAAGCCGGGCAATCAAATCGTGGTCCCCAGCAAGCGCGATGACGCGATCGTGGCGCTCGCTGTCCAGAAAAAGGCGCAGCTGCTTTTCCTCGCAATTCAAGATATATATAGGCAAGCGCCCGCTAGGGAGGCGGGCGCTTTGGGAGGACTCCTTGTCTACAGGGCCGCTGAGGCGATGCAGCCAGCGAGGGCGAACGCGGCGATAGCAAGGAGCGCGGCGGCGCAAAGTGCGGTAATCATCATGGGCTCCTTTCCCTGGGGGATTTCGCATCCCTTCAATTCGATGAGTCTATGATGGCAGGCGCGACTTACGTCGCCGTTGCACGCACCTTACAGTTTTGTCGCTTAGGCCCAAGGTAGCCGGGGCGGTCTTTCGAGCCCGCGGCGGGCATCCGCTGCTCGTTTAGGCGCCGGCTTTGGCGAGAAACTCGTCCGGATCGAGGTCTTCCCAGCTAGAAAGCAGGAAATCCGCGCGCTCGATGAGCTCTTCGCGGGTGCCGGAGATGTCGTTGTCGTAGATGGCACCGGCACGGTAGCCGGCACCGCGTAGGGTATCCAGCGCATAGGCGGCGTCTTCGAAACCCCAGGTGTGGGGCCGGTCAGTGCCGAGGAAGCTGCGAGCATGGTCGTAAATGGCCGGCTCGCGCTTGCTCGTCTGTAGGTCGTCCACGGACACGACGGCCTTCATATACGGCGCGAACCCGCAGCGCTCCACGCATATAGCCAGCATATCGGCCGGCGTAGAGGAAGCCACCGCCATGGGCACACCACGTTCAGCAAGGGCCTGCACGAACTCCAAAGCGCCGGAGCGTGCCTCCACTTCGTTGGCGTAGAAGGCGCGCATGCGCTCGAAAATCATGTTCAGCACTTCCTCGCTGCTGTTTCCCAGGCCGCACTGCTCATGCAGGTACGCGCTGGCCTCGGGCAGCGACATGGTGGTAATGGCATCGGCGTCGGCCTCGGTGATTTCGATACCCGCCTCGGCCGCCAACGTGCGGTCCACATCGTGCCACGCGCCCATGGAATCCACGAGCGTCCCATCGCAATCGAAGATAACGCCTATATTCTCTGCCACAACCTGCTCCTTCCAACAAAATGGGCGGGGTCAGCCCCCGCCCTAGCAATTTCCAACAAGCGGCTCTCCCGCGCTCCCCTACTCTTCCACGCGAATGACAGACGGGGTGTCCAGCACCACGTTATCCAGCGCGAGGGCCTCTTCCAGCGCCTCGCGGATATCGCGCTCACGGCAGCGGTGGGTGACCACTACCTGGTCCACACGCTCGGCGCCCGAACGGCCGCGCTGCACGATGGACTTCACCGAGATGTTGTGACGCGCGAACACGCCCGCCATGGTTTCCAAAACGCCGGGACGGTCGGTCACCGAAAAGCGCAGGTAGTAGCGCATGGCTAGCTCGTCCATGGGCAGGATGGGCAGCTCGTCGGTGCAGGTGCAGCCCACGATGGGTGCCACGCCCTGCTGAATGTGACGGGCCACCTCCAGCACGTCGCCCATGACAGCGCTGGCCGCGGCACCGGCGCCGGCACCCTCGCCGAAGAACATGGTCTCACCCACGAAATCGCCCACCACGTAGATGGCGTTGAACACGCCGTTCACCGTGGCCAGCTGGTGGTCGGTCGGAATCATGGTGGGGTGCACGCGCACGTCCACCCCGCCCTCGCGACGATGCGCGATGGCCAAAAGCTTGATGACGTAGCCCATGTCGCGCGCAGCATCGATATCCACCGGCGAGATGTTCGTGATGCCGTCAGTGTACACGTCATCCAAGGTCACCCGCGAGTTAAAGGCGATGGAGGCCAGAATGGCGATCTTCGCAGCCGCATCGAACCCGCCCACATCAGCGGTGGGATCGGCCTCGGCGAAGCCCTTGGCCTGGGCCTCGGCCAGCGCGTCCTCGTAGGACAGGCCGTTATCGGCCATGCGAGTGAGCATGTAGTTAGTGGTGCCGTTCACGATGCCCATGACCGAGGTGATCTCGTTGGCGATGAGCGAGTGCTTCAGCGGATCGATGATGGGAATGCCGCCGCCCACGCTGGCCTCGAAGGCCAGTTCCTTACCGGCGGCCTCGGCAGCGTCCATGACCTCCTTGCCGTGGGTGGCCATGAGTGCCTTATTGGCCGTGACCACGTTCTTGCCCGCGGCCAGCGCGTTCAGCACCACGGTGCGCGCGATGGTGGTGCCGCCGATGAGCTCCACCACGATGTCGATCTCGGGATCGTTGATGATGTTGTTGAAGTTATCCGTGAACAGATGCCCCACGCCATGAGCCTCAGCCTCGGCCGGCGTCAGCGAGCACACACGCGCCAGCTCGATGTCGATGCCGAAGTGGCGAAGGAAGTCGTCCTTATGCTTCTGGATGATATCGATGCAGCCGCCGCCAACAGTGCCGGTGCCCACCAAGCCGATCTTCACTGCCATAGTACGTCCTCTCGGGATTCGCAAACGTCTTTAGGATTGGACGATTATAAAGGCAACAGCGCCCTTTTGCTGCGCCCCCATGGGGAAGGGCGCGAACCAGCCGGGTCGCGGAACCTGCAGCCGCGAATCGGAAACCATCGAAGCGCGAGAGTGTGGCAGACGCGATTGGAGAGCCGACACTTCGGGGGGCCATTCTCCTGACGCAGGACCGGCCATTCGCAGCGGAAGCGCGGGCGCTCTGACGCAGGGACTGCCACCTGGAGCTGGGATGCGGTCGTCCTGGTGCAGGGGCGGCCGTTCGCAGTTGGGGCGCAGTCGTCCTAGCGCAGGGGCGGCCATCTGGCGCTGAAGCGCGGTCGTCCTAGCGCAGGGGGCCGTTCGCAGCTGGGGCGCGGTCGTCCTGGCGCTGGGGCCGCCATCTGGCGCTGGGCGGCCACCTAGAGCTGGGCGGGTCGTTCTGGCGCTGGAGCACGGTCTCTTTGGGCACAGGGCTGGCCACTCCGGGCAGAACGCGCAGCCGTTTTCCACACTGCCCCGTCGCAAATAGTCCAAATCACTCAAATTTGCCACGCGAAAACTCAAACAGGGCAAATATGACCGATATGGACAGCAACCAGCGATCATCTCCGGCTTTTCGCCAGCGTTTTCCCAGGTCGCAAGTATCAGGCCCTCAAGCGAAAGAGCGTATTTTGTCCAAACCCCGCATATTTGCCACGTTTTTCCCAGAGGCTGCCAAAAATATGCGGTTTGGACAACCAGCAGCGCACGAGGATAGCGCCGACATGCGCGCGCCATCCTCGCTCTTTCTTTTACCGCTCTCGGAAGGGGAAGCGCGCAACGGGATAAAAGCCGCACCCTCTCGCCGCGTCGCGCTCAGGCCACTGCGCCGCAACGGGCCCACACGCAACGGACTAAAAGCTGCCCCTCCCCCGCCGCGCCGAGCTAGGCCCACCGCGCGGCAACGGGCCAACACGCCGGCAGGCCTGGGAACCGCCCTCCCCTCCTGTGCTGGAAGCTGGCTAGGCGAAGAGCTCTTTCTCCACCACCAGCTCGTTCTTGATGTGGCCGACGAGTTTCTGCAGCGCGTCAATGCAATTGGGGCGGATGTCGGCGCCGATGAGCACGTACATGAGCGAATCGCCCACCTCGCAACGACCCTCGTTCAGCCACGTGCGCACGTAGTAGACGCCCGGCCAGGTAAGCGCCTCGGCCTCAGCCGCGGCCAGACCCTCGGCGTCATAGGAGAACTCCACGGCCACCACGTCGCCGAGGCCCTCCACGCCTTCGCGCACCTGGGCTTTCGGCGTGATGCGCACGACGCCGTTATGGGTAAGGAACATGCCGCACTGGGCCGCCGCAGGATCTGCCTTGGCCTCACGCAGCCACTGATCGACAGAAGGTTCGGTCTTTGCCATAGGTTAGCCTTTCTCCCGCGCACCGCCTGCGCACCGGCCGGCGAGCGCCCATTTATCTTGCGTTGAGAATAATAGCACGACTCCCTCAATCGCTTCGCCACATTCCGCTTCTCCAAATTCACCCCGTCACCCGCCCCCATTTCTCTTAAGCCGATTTAACGGGTCAGACATATTTCGCACGCCGCGTTGCTGCTATCATAGGCCCACTCATTGACGACCCGTCGGCGCCAAAAGCGCCTCTTGAGATACGAGAAAGGAAGCGGAAATGTCCCTGCCTGCCTCCGACTTGACGAAAAAGCCCGATATGCGCACCACCATGGAGCTGGGCGCCGTGCTGCCCGAAACCGCCGAAGTGCGCGACGACCACCTGTTCATCGGTGGCGTCGACATGGTGGAACTGGCCCGTGAGCAAGGCACCGCGCTCTACGTGTTCGACGAGGCCGATCTGCGCCATCGCATGGAAGCCTACCGCGAGGCCTTCCGCAGCCGCTACGAGAACTCCGATGTCATTTACGCGTCGAAGGCGTTCCTCAACAAGGAAGTCGTGCGCATCGCCGAGGCCGAGGGGCTGTGCCTGGACGTGTCCGGCGGCGGCGAGCTGGCCTGCGCACGCGCGGTTGACTTCCCCATGGAGTGCGTGTTCGTGCACGGCAACAACAAGACGCCCCGCGAGCTGGAGGAGGCCATCTCCGCCGGCGTGGGCCGCATCGTGCTGGATTCTCGCATCGAGCTGGCCCGCGTGAATGAGATTGCCGGGCGCCTCGGCGTGGTGCAGGACGTGTACATGCGCATCACTCCCGGCGTGGAGGCCGACACCCACGAGTACATCCGCACGGGCTGCGAAGATTCGAAGTTCGGCTTCACCATGCGTGAGGATTTCGCCTTCAAGTGCGTCGCCGACGTGCTGGCCGCCGAAAACGTGCGCCTGGTGGGCCTGCACTGCCACATTGGCTCGCAAATTTTCGCGCTGCACTCTTTCCGCGAGGCGGCGGCGGTCATGGTGGAGTTCATGGCCCGCATCCGCGACACGTACGGCCACGAGATTACCGAGCTCGATTTGGGCGGCGGCTTGGGCATCGCCTATCTGGCCGAGCACCAGCCCTCCTCCATCGACGACTTCGCCGAGGTCTCCTGCTCGGCCGTGCGCGATTTGTGCGCGCTGCACAACCTGCCGCTGCCGCGCCTGCTAGTAGAGCCGGGCCGCAGCCTCGTGGCCCCGGCCGGCGTGACGCTGTACACCGTGGGCATTCTGAAGACGCTGCCCGGCATTCGCAAGTACGTGGCCGTGGACGGCGGCATGTCCGACAACATCCGCACGGCGCTTTACCACGCCGACTACGAGCCCACCATTGCCAACAAGGCCGGTCAACCGCGCTGCGAGATCGTCACGCTGTGCGGCAAGCACTGCGAGAGCGGCGACGCCGTCGTAATCGACATGCCCCTGCAGAAGGCCGATTTGGGCGACATCGTGTGCGTGTTCGGCACCGGCGCCTACAACATGACCATGGCCAGCAACTACAACGGCCAGCCGCGCCCGGCCGTGGTGTTCGTGCGCGACGGGGAGGCCCGCGTGGTCACGCGCCGCGAGACCTACGAGGACCTTTACCAGCGCGATATCTAAGACGCACGGCTCACGTGCTTGCACGGGCGGTCCTCAGCGGGCCGCCCGTTTTGTTTCTGCGGAAAGCGAGCGGGGCGCTGCACCTGCTCCGCGCCGTTTCGCACGCGTTCTTTTCGGTTCCGTTGCAACGGGTTCGCAACTCCGTAATGAGACGAAGGGCGCGGCGCCTTCCCGCCCCTCGTCTCGGTACAGTAGCCTTATTCGCTGAAACCCCGTACCTGCTTCGGTGCGCATCCCCCCCCCAAGGCCCGCTTTGGCATCGACGGCGGGCCCGCGCTTGTCCTCTTCAGAATCGAGGCTTTGCCCATGAACGCCATTTACCAGCGCAGCAGCGTTCGGCAGTTTTCCGAGGAGCCCGTCGGCATCGGAGACATCGAGGAACTCATGCGCGCCGCCATGGCCGCACCGTCCGCCGTCAACCAACAGCCCTGGGAGTTCTACATCGCCCGGGACGAGACCACCCGCAGAGCGCTCGCCGCCTCAAGCCCCTATGCCGCCCCGGCCAAGCTCGCCCCCTGCGTCATCGTGGCCTGTCAGCGCACCGAAGGTTTGCGCGCACCTCAGGATGCGGCCTACGACATGAGCGCGGCCGTGGAAAACATCCTCATCGAAGCGGCCCATCTCGGCCTGGGCGCCGTATGGCTCGCCGTCGCCCCGGAAAAAGACCGCATGGCCGCGGTGTCCGTTGTCCTCGGCAACCCTAAGGGCCTTGAGCCCTTCGCGCTCGTTGCCGTGGGGCACCCCGAGCACAAGCCCGACCCCAAAGGCCCCACGCGTTACGACGAGACGCGTGTGCACTGGATCTAGCCGCCTCAGCTGAGCAAGCGAAGGTGCCCGGGCCGGCGCACCGCGCCGAGCCTGCCCAACGGCGCCCGCTGCGCGGGAGCAAAGACCTTACCGGGCAAGGCTTCCTGGTTCGGCAGACTGCCTTCTGTTCGCCCGACGAGCGTTGTTGCGCTCGGCGGTCACGTCGCTGAAGGCGCGGGTGATACCGCGCAGGGCCTCCAGCATGGCCGTGCGGTCCTGCATGGGAGCTCGCATCACGCCGTCGCGCAGAATGGCCCACTCGCGTCCGCCCGCGAAGAGCTGGGCCGCATCGGTAATGCCGGCAGCCTTCAGGGCATTGAACAGGGCGTCTACCGTACGCTTGCGTTCCTCGCCGTCCATGGAAGCGAGCCACTGGCCCAACGCCTGGGCACGCCGCTGGGTGCGCTCAGGAAGAATGGGCCGGGTGGCGAAGGCGCCCTCTTTCGCCGGCAACGCGTCTGCGGCCCCACCCACCACTTCCCAGCGATAGACCGAGTGCTGCTCGAAGCCGCGACCCGAGGCGCGCACCACCTGCACGGGCATCTGCGACGTCATGAGGATGCCCACCATGGAGTCCTCCGGCACCTGCTTGGTCATACGACCCGCCAGCGGCGCGTAGTCGGCCGCCGAGAAGGTGCCGGGCATGAACCCCGGGCCGTCGTGGTTGTACACGTGCGCGATACGGTTCTGCACTGCGGGCGCCGCCGTAACTGCCGCGTACTCGGCCAAGTTGCCGCCCTTGGAATGGCCGCCCAGGATGATAGGCTCGGGCACCCGCGCGTCGGTCGCCAGCTCTGCCAGGTAGCGCGCCGCCAAGTCCTGAGCCGGCACGGGCACCATGTAGGCCATGTTGAAGTCTTCGCGCCAGCCGGTGAGCGTGGTGTCGGTACCGCGGAAACCCACATAGGCGAACTGGCCCGGACACACGAAGGTAGTGGCGGCGAACTGCATGTCCAGCACCTCGTCGAAGGCGGCCACGTGATCGTAGATGAGCAGGTCGCGATAGCGCGGACTTGCTGCCATGAGGAAGAGCTGCTGCTTCATCTGAGCCGCATGCATGCCCGAAAACATGGTGGGAAACAGCTCGGCGCGCAGAAGGTCGGCGAAGCGGACGGGTTCGGTGGGCGCCTGCGCGTCCTGGGCCATCTCGGCCTTGTCGCGCGTCGTCGCATCGGAAGCGGCAGCCCCAGCCGCCGCACTGGGCGCAGCAGGGGCGCCAGCCGGCGCATCGCCCGGCACTTGGTCGCGCGCCGCCGCACCGCCCGGCGCCCAATCGCGCCAGCGCGCAAACCGCGCCCGCAGCGCGGCCAGCTTCCCGCCAGCCGTCGGCCGCGCAGCTCCGTCGCCGGCCTCCCGCATCCGAGGCATCACGCCCTCGCCGCGGGCCATGCAGAACTGCGCGAGCAGCGCCGAGTCCACGGCGCTGAAGGGCACCTCGCCAAACGGAGCCAACTGCTCTTCCAAATATGTGAGCACATCGTTCATGGTTTCATTATGCCGTACCGTACGCGCGCCCGCCCACTCCCCTCTCCCCCGGACACAAAGCCGTTGCCAACCCTCCCAACACTTACCATGACCGCACCAATCATCTTCGGCTACAATGGCTCCCGCAATTTCGTTCAAACGCGCCGCACGGCAGGGAGACCGCGGTTTGCGCCGCAAGCCACCCGCACCCCGACCGCAATCCCGGCGCCCGAGGCACCAGGAGTCACCATGGCCACCGACCCCGCTTCCATTCCCGCCCCGGCACGCGACGCGGCCGTGCCCGTCTGTGACGCGAACCCCGCCGGCGGCGACATCCCCACCGGCATCGGCAGCGCCGCCGCCCCGCGCGAGCACTTCGCCAGCCGTCTCGGCTTCATCCTCATCTCGGCCGGCTGCGCCATCGGGCTTGGCAACGTGTGGCGCTTCCCCTACATTGCCGGCGAGTACGGCGGCGCGGCGTTCATCCTCATGTACCTGGTGTTCCTCGTTATTTTGGGTCTGCCCGTCATGGTGATGGAGTTCGCCGTGGGCCGCGCCTCTCAGCGTTCGGGCGCGCTCGCCTTCGACATTTTGCAGCCCTCGCGTCATTGGCACTGGTTCAGCTGGTGGGGATACATCGGCTGCATGCTGCTCATGATGTTCTACACCACCGTCTGCGGCTGGATGCTGGCCTACACCGCTAAGATGGGCACCGGCACCTTCGCGGGGCTCGATCCCGAGGGCGTCGCCGGCGTGTTCGGCGCCATGCTGGCCAACCCCTCCGAGATGGTGGCCTGGATGCTCGCTGTTGTCGTCATCGGCTTTTTCGTGTGCAGCTTCGGCCTGCAGAAAGGCGTTGAGCGCATCACCAAGATCATGATGATCTGCCTGCTCGGCGTCATGGGACTGCTCGTGGTGCGCTCGGTCACGCTGCCCGGCGCCGCCGAGGGCCTGGCCTTTTACCTGGTGCCCGACTTCGGGAAGATGTTCGACGGCGGCATGGCCGGTTTCGGCGAGGCTGTGTACGCCGCCATGGGCCAGGCGTTCTTCACGCTGTCGCTCGGCATTTCGGCCATGGAGGTATTCGGCAGCCGCATCGGCAAGCAGAACTCGCTCACCGGTGAGGCGCTGCGCATCTGCGGCCTGGACACGCTCGTGGCCATCCTGGCGGGCCTCATCATCTTCCCTGCCTGCTTCGCCTTCGCCGTGGCCCCCGATTCGGGCCCCTCGCTCGTGTTCATCACACTGCCGAGCGTGTTCGAGCAGATGCCGCTGGGGCAGCTGTGGGGCACGCTGTTCTTCGTGTTCATGAGCTTTGCCGCGCTGTCCACCATCATCGCCGTGTTCGAGAACCTCATCACCTTCACCATGGAGAAGTGGGACCTCTCGCGCCGCGACGCCATCAAGCGCACGGCCATCCTCGTCACCGTGCTGAGCCTGCCCTGCGCGCTAGGCTTCAACGTGCTGGCCGGCGTCACCGTGCCGGGCATCGGCGACATCCAGTCCATCGAGGACTTCATCGTCTCCAACAACTTGCTGCCCCTGGGCAGCCTGCTGTACGTGATGTTCTGCGTGACCCGCAAGGGCTGGGGCTGGGACAACTTCCTGGCTGAGGCCGACACGGGCACCGGTGCGAAATTCCCCCGCTGGGCCCGCGGCTGGCTCACCTTCGGCCTGCCGGCGCTCATCATCGTCATCTTCATCATGGGCTACGTGCCGAAGATCATGCTGTGGTGCGGTTTGGCGTAGCGCCACGCCGCAAAAGCGTGGTTCACAGGTTGGCGGCATGAGACGCCATTCGGGGAATTCCCGCAGCGTCGCCGATTCTGCCTCGACGCTGGCGCGCCCTTCCGCTATACTGCACTGGTGCCCTTGAGCCCGAGTGGTGGAACGGCAGACACGACGGTCTCAAAAACCGTTGCCGAAAGGTGTGCGGGTTCAAATCCCGCCTCGGGCACCACGAACCTACAACGACCCCGTACACGCGGGGTCGTTTTGTTTGTGCGAGATTGCCAAAGCGGCGCCAACGGAACGCGAGCGCGCAAAGCCCACTTCAGCGCCAATCGCCCAAGAGCCCCCTGCCGCACCGAAACTGCTTGCACCGCCGCGCGCACGCCCTGGGCTGCACAGCCCAGAGGCATCCCTGCTCGCCAGCAGCCAAGACGCCACGCGCCCGGCCTACGACACTTCGTGGAAGTAAATGTACATGTCCTCGTATACGTCGTCTTTGTTGCGAAACCCGCCGGGAATCATGCCGATGCGCGCAAAGCCGAGCTTCTCGTAAAGCGCCATAGCGCGCTCGTTGCTCGCCACGACCGCGTTGAACTGCAGCCCGCGAAACCCGCATGCCGCTGCCTGGCGCAGGCAGTCTTCCACGAGAAGACGACCAAGGCCCTCGCCGCGGCTCTCCCCCGTGACGGCGAAGCTGGCATTAGACACATGCCCGCAGCGCCCGACATTGTTAGGATGCAAGATATACAGTCCGCGAATGCGCCCGTTCACCGTGGCCACCGCCGTGTGGGACTGCTCGGCAAAGAACGCGCGCGCCTCCTCAAGCGTGAGCGGGTCGGTCTGCGGGAACGCGTTGCCCGCCTCTACGACCTCGTTCCAAATCTCGACCATAGCCGGCAGGTCTTCCTCTCGGTAAGGCCGCGTCACCTTTATCGCAAATCCCTCAAGTGCTCCCATGTCACCGCTTCTTTCCGCGCTCTTCCCAATACCGCGCCGATTATACGGCTAGCCGCAGCTACGAACTGCGCCAATGACCAATCTGTTAGAAATAAGCGGCTTCATAAGTCCGAATGACCCTGCCGCAAGCAACTGCCGCATCTCTTTTTCACTTCGAAGAAATCTATCCGGCAAATTTGTTAGAAAAACCGAGTTAGTAGAGTCGCTTTCCTCCGAATCACGCAAATTGGCGCTGGTTTTTTGCCAAGCCCACCGTTTTCTAGAACTTTTCTGCCTATCGTCAGCCTCCGGACTCTACTAATTCGATTTTTCACGCAATTTTAAGGGTCTGCTCCTCCAAACTCTTTTACTCTGGACGAAAACCGGTGCCGTCTAAAAATCGATCAAACTCATGATGGAAGCGACGCGCCTGATGACGCAACTGCCAATGTCGGCTCATTTGCTCACCAGTCATCTTTTTCGTACGTCGCCCCATTTGTCGTGCAACGTTGAGAATCAGCTTTTCAAATTCCCCCAGATTGGCAAACTGGGGCGAAGTTACAGTCGTCACCTTTATTCCCTCCGCTGCAAGAGCGTCGCGACGTCTTGAGTCCCTGATCCTTTGGTGCTCCTCGCCATGGCCCGCATAGCCATCGTACTCCACAAGCACCTTCGCCTCGGGCCAATACACATCAAGCGCCAACTCCTTTGATCGAGCGATTTGACTCGCCGAATCGGACAGAGGAATCGCCTCGTTCAAACGCGGAGCAGGAAGTCCAAACCCTCCCCATTTCCGCGGAGTAGCGACCAAGATGCTCACTTCAGTTTCTCTGACGGAAGCCGACTTGGCCAGCACGTAGCGTGCCGCGATGCGCGCCTTTTCTAAACCATGAAGACGCTTCGCTTTCTGCGCATAGGTCATCAATTGCACAGGAGTTGTCAGCTGAGACCGAACACGCGGGTTTCGCAACGGCAGCGGATAGCAGCCGCACAACTCATATCCCAGCGCGATAAGCTCGCCCATCTCAAGTA
Source organism: uncultured Adlercreutzia sp. (assembly GCA_947426355.1). Taxonomy (GTDB): domain Bacteria; phylum Actinomycetota; class Coriobacteriia; order Coriobacteriales; family Eggerthellaceae; genus Adlercreutzia. The sequence goes on from CANEDU010000016.1 coordinate 21,487, forward strand.
TGGCTGCCATTTGCACAAAGAGAAGCTCTGGGGAACACACGAACACGTCTGGAGCAAGTTCGACCAGCGATTTTAGCGGCAAGCTACCTGAAATCTGATGATATACCACCTTTTTGGTATTGCGGCAGCCAGGCTTTCTCGTAATGAGCACATGCAAAGGCTCTCCCGAAATCTCCTGATAGCCAAGCAATAATTCACGCAGCGATACATCATCAACGCCCGCCAGAACCTCAAAAACTTCTCGCTCCGTCGTTGCGCAAGACCTTAACGAGCCACTGGTTCTCAGCCGCCTCGTCGGAAGATGCCGAACATCGCAAGGGCGCAGGTGATGAAAATCCTTCAGTGTCGTCGCCGCCGAAGCCGACCAATACCGAAGCAAATGAAGAGCTGTTATGTGGCTAAAGCAAACTTTCATGCTGGCAGCATAGCGCGTCACGGAATAACTAACAGTAATCGATAGCTGGCTTAACGCAATCCCCATTCATGACCCAAATGGTTACCTTCCCCGCTCTCGCCGCTTTCTTTGTGAAAGAAGGCGCGGTCATGGGTGGTTTTAAGTACAATGGTGCGCGTTGATTATTTACCAAGCCAAGGAGGATACCCATGCCGAAGATCACCCGTGATCAGGTGCGCGTTCCCGCCGACGTCATGCCCGATATGCGTGACGAGTACATCTCCAACTACATGAAGGCCACCCGCGAGACGGGTCGTCTTATGCTGTTCGCCTGCGATCAGAAGATCGAGCACCTGAACAAGGACTTCTACGGCGAGGGCATCGATATCGCCGACCTCGACCCGGAGCATTTGTTCAAGATCGGCAACGAGGGCGTCTGCGGCGTGCTTGCCGGCCAGCGTGGCCTGGTGGCCCAGTATGCGGCCGATTACCCGGAGATCAACTACCTCGTGAAGATGAACTCCAAGACCAACATCGTGGGCACCAAGCAGGAGGATCCCTACTCTCCGCAGCTCTATGATTTGGACGCCGTGCTGGCCATGAAGGAAGCTGGCGTGAACATCGTGGGCCTCGGCTACACGATTTACCTCGGCTCCGAGTACGAGGCCACCATGATGGCCGAGGCCGGCGAGCTCATCGCCCAGGCCCATGCCAACGGTCTGATTGTTGTGCTGTGGATTTACCCCCGCGGCAAGGCAGTCACTGCCGAGAAGGATCCGGACCTCATTGCCGGCGCCGCCGGTGTGGCGCTGTGCCTGGGTGCCGACTTCGTGAAGGTGAACCCGCCGAAGCCCGAGGACGGCCGCACCCCGGCCGAGGCCCTGAAGATCGCCTCCACCGCCGCCGGCCGCTGCGGCCTGGTGTGCGCAGGCGGCTCCACGGTTGATGCCGAGACCTTCCTCACCCAGCTGTACGACCAGATTCACGTGGGCGGCGCTTGCGGCAACGCTACGGGCCGCAACATCCACCAGCGCTCCCTGGATGAGGCGGTGCGCCTGACCAAGGCCATCTCCGCCATCACCCTGGCCGACTGGGCCGTGGCCGATGCTCTGGCCGTCTTCAACGGCGAGAAGGACTTCACCCTGGCCGACATCTAGGCAAAACGGGTACCAAGCTTTCGGAAAGGCTTCCTTCGGGAAGCCTTTCTTTGTTGGGGGGGCGTTCTGGCGCGGATGTTTTGCCGGTTGAGAGCCAGAAGGCTTGCCGACCCATTAGCCATCCTTGGTTCATACCGCTCCCAGCAACTTTGTCTACTACCTTAATCGGCTTCTATCCGCCACAAGCTATCAACGCTACGACTGATTTCGAAATCTTTCTCTGTTATTTGAGGAAAAACTGGACTTGGTAGAGTCTCGAACGAGAAAACCTGACAATTACAGGGCTTTGATGGTAGTTTTACGCCCTTTTCAGCCGAAGAAACCCCGGATTCAATAGCCGGGGACTCTACTAAATCGGTTTTTTGAACAATACGAACAACTCTATCTGAGAAAAGAATCGCCAGTACTGCGCTTTTACAGGACTCGAAATTGCTTAAGAGCTAAGAACAAGGCGAGAAGGTATTACCTCGCAGGGGCTTAAAGTTACGGAACTGCGGGACGAGGGGCTACTTGTTCTTCTTGGTGACGCGGCCGTAGACGATGAGGGCCACGATGGCCACCACAGCGGTGACGGCGAAGATGATGACGCTTTGCACAATATCGCCGCTGACCAGGCCGGCAGCAGCGTACGTGGAAAGCACAATGCCGGGGATGCGCGCGACGTTGGAGATGATCATGAAATTGCGCAGGCTCATATGAGTGAGCGGCGTGAGGTACGTGAACACATCTTTGGGCAGGCCCGGAATGAGAAACAAAATGAAGATGATGGCGTTGAACTTCTCCGAGGTCTCCCATTTGCGGAAGGTGCCCATATACTTTTCGGGCACCATGGCCTGCACGAACGGAGCGCCCAGCTTGTGCACAAGCACGAAGATGAAGGCGCTGGAAATGATACAACCAAGCCAGATGATGAACGCGCCCACCCAGGGGCCGTAAATCATGCCGGCAGCCACCTGCACGACCTCGCCAGGAATGAAAGCGACGACAATCTGCAGGAACTGGATGGCCAGCAGAATAAAGAAGCCTCCGGGACCAGCGTTGCGCACATCAGTGGTGACGCGCTCGATGCCGCCAGGCTCGAAAATCTCATGGATGTAGGGCCACAGGGCCACCACCACGATGATCATAATGACAAAAAAGGCAATGAGCCCCGCGAATTTGAAAATGTTGGCCGCGGGCATCTCGCGTCCCGCGACAACTTTCTCCGCGTGGGCTTTCGCCTCCAGCTTTTGAAGACGCTCGGAATGGTGTTTGCTGTCGTGTTCGCTCATAATCCTCAAAGTCGCAGAACGCCAGTAACGCGCTCAGCTTAATCGTCTTCCCTACGGGCCTTGTCGTATTCCTCCTTGAAGGCAGAGAACATGCCGCTGGCTCGCTTGATCTGGCGGCCCGTGGCATAAGCGCCCTTGTTCACCGCCTTGCCCGCGGCCTTGGTGGCGCTGGACACGGCCGGCTTCACCGATTCCACGGTCTCGCGAGCGCGATCGGCAACGACCGCCGTAGCTTCTCCGGCCTTGGCGGCAAGACCGCCCTCCACACTAAGATCAGCCGCCTCATCAGCCACAAGAATGGCACCGAGAACAGGCTCCTCCCCTTCTTGGCCGTTCACGGACAAGGCCGTGCCGATGCCCCGCTTGAAGCCGCGAATGAGGGCGCCGGGAATTTCGCGAACGCCGAGCAGCGCATTGGCCGTGGCGCCCTGGGTCACCTGGATAGACTCCACCTCGCCGCCCTTGCGCTCGAAGGTGACGTCGCCTACGGTGCCGAACACGGTACCGTCCTCGGCGATGACGGGCAGTCCCGCCCAAAGCACGCAGTCGTCCCAGTTGACGCCGAGCGCCTTGCAAGCTCCCTTGTCCGTCGCCTCGGGATCGCGCTTGACGAGGACGCGACCGTCCACCATGTTGTAGCCGTTCAGGGCCACAAACATATCCTTGCGGTGGAACATCCACAGCAGATCGGGTCGCTTGACGATAAACCCGATGCAGCGACGCTGGGTCGGGTGGAACACGCAGTGG
>CANEDU010000017.1 GCA_947426355.1 uncultured Adlercreutzia sp.
TCAACTGGGGCTTGCGTCTCATGAAGTACCGGCCGATGCAGGCTGTCTTGCGGCCGAGCTTGAGGCGGGCCGACCGATCATTTGCGCCGTGCGCCCTGGTGATTTCACCGATACGGGACATTTTCTTGTGGTGGCCGGTGTGGCGGATAACGGCGAGCTGATCATCCACGACCCCAACAGTTCCGCCAACAGCGCTCGCACTTGGGACGTGCAGCGCGTGCTTTCCCAATGCGCCAACCTCTGGGCCTTCGAACGCGCCTAAGGTACTTGGCCGCCCCGTGGAGGGGATTCGATGGGGTTCCTGCTTAGCAATTGGCGTCCGTGTTAGGATGGCTCCAGTAATCCCGATGGATGAAGGAGGCCTTCTGTGGATGCCTTTACCCCGGAAGGGGCGCTCCTGCCTTTGCTGGAATGCCGCGACCTTACCAAAAGCTTTGGTGCCACGGTGGCGCTCGACCGTTTCACCGTGACCGTTCCCGCTGGACGCGTGGTGGGCCTGCTCGGCCCTAACGGCTCGGGGAAGACCACGTTGCTGAAGATGATCGCCGGCGTGGCGCATCCCACCGCCGGCAGCCTGCGCGTGTGCGGTTACGAGGTGGGCCCTGAATCGAAGGCGCTCGTCTCTTATCTGCCCGAGCGGCCCTACTTCTCCCGCTCCATGCGCGTGCGCGAGATGATCGCCTACTTCGCCGACTTCTACGCCGATTTCGACGCTGCCCTGGCCCATGACATGCTGGCCCGTCTGGGCGTGCCCGAGGATGCTCCTTGCTCGGCCCTTTCCAAGGGCACTGTTGAGAAGGTGCAGCTCACCCTCGTCATGGCCCGTCACGCACCGCTCTATCTGCTGGACGAGCCCATCGGCGGCGTGGATCCGGCGGCTCGCGACTTCATTCTGCAGACGGTCATTCGCGCCTATCGCCCCCAGTCCTCCATCATTCTTTCCACCCACCTCGTGCGCGACGTGGAGGCATTTTTGGACGACTTCATCCTGCTGCGCTATGGCCAGATGCTTCTGCATGCGCCGGTGGCCTACGTGACCCAGGAGAAGGGCACGACGCTGGATGCATTTTTCCGAGAGGAGTTCCGATGCTAGGAAAGCTGTTCGTCCACGAGATGCGGGCCTTGGTGAAGCCCGCCGGCATCATGCTCGGCGTCATGCTTCTCGCCGGCGTTATCGGCATCGTTGGGTTCACCACGGCCGACGTTATGTCCGACGGGTTCACCTATTCTTCGTCGCCGCTGGCGTCGAACGGCTACATCATGCTGTTCATGGTGACGGCCTTTTGCGGCTTCGTTGTTTGGGCTGGCGCCGTGGCGCTGTTCGTGTTCATCGTGATGCGCTTTTATCGCACCATGTTCACCGACGAGGGCTACCTTACTCTTACGTTGCCGGTGCCGACCGGCGCTCTGGTGGCGGCGAAGTTCCTTGCGGCGTATCTGATTATGGCTGTGGCGGCGCTGCTGGCTATTGCGCTACATTCGGGCATGCTCGGCGTGCTTGATTCCGGTGGGAGCATGGCGGCCACCACGATGATTTTGTCGCTTTTAAGCGGCACCTTCGGCATCATGAGCAACTCCGAGGTCGCCTCGGTGGCTTTGGGGACGTTGAGTATGCTCGTGGGCATCGGCTACAACGTGGCTTTGGCCTTCGGCTCGCTTACGTTGGGCGCCTGGTGGGCGCGCCGCCACAAGGTGGCTGCAGCTGTGGGCGTGTATGTGGGCATAAGCTGGCTGCTCTCGCTCGTGTTTTCCATTGTCAGCGTTATTGTTGCCATGGGCGGCATGAGCGCGGTGGGCGCCTTGGGCGTTATCACCATCCTGCAGACGTTGCTGAATGCGGCCATCGCCGTTGGCTTTATCCTGCTTACCAGCTACCTCGTCCGCGCCAAGGTCGATTTGAGCTAAAACTCAGGGCCGTTCTTAGCTGGCAGCTAATGAAACGGTTAACGAGAACAGATACCCTTCTTCGAGTCTATTAGGAGCGTTCTGCTCAAAGAAGAAGGGAACTGAACATGGAAAACAAGCCTCGCTCGGCTATGGCGGTGGCCTCGCTCGTTTTGGGTATCGTGGCTCTCGTGACATCGATTTTGCCGATTATCAACAACCTCTCGTTTGTCATGGCTATCCTCGGTGTGGTGTTCGGCATCGTAGGCATCGTGGGCATTTCGAAGGGCAAGAAAACTGGCAAGGGCCTGGCTATCGCGGGCCTGGTGCTTTCCGTCGTTGCGTTCGTTCTTGTGCTTGTCATGCAGAGCGCCTTCAGCGCCGCGCTTGACGAGGCGATGGAGGAAAGCGGCATGACGTCGGCGTCGGCGGAGACAGCGGCGGCAGGCGACACGGCCGTCTCCGAGCCCCAGGCGGCCGAGCAGAGCGAGCCGACTGAGGCCGCTTACGGTGTGACCATCGACGGCTGCCGCGTGACCGAGGACTACGAGGGCAACCCGGCTGCGGTCATCACCTACACGTTTACGAACAACTCCGATGAGGCCACCAGCTTCATGGTGGCGCTCTATCCCAAAGTGTTCCAAAACGGCGTGGAGCTGGACACTGCCATCGGCAGCGATTGGGATTCCAACAAATACACCAGCGATGTGAAGCCCGGTTCGTCCACGACGGTGGAAATCGGCTATGCGCTGGAAGATATGAGCGATGTTACCGTGGAGGTCGAGGAGTTGCTGAGCTTCAGCGACACGATTCTCGCCGAGCAGACCTTCTCGCTCAGCTAGTGCGCGTCATGGCGGTTTTGTCGGGCCGTGCGCCTTTTGCAGGCGTGCGGCCCCTTGCTAGAATAGTAGCCCCGTGAGATGAGGCGAAGGAGGAAAAGGCGCGTGGAAGAACCGCTCACAGAAGACATGCTCGCCGAGCTGCTCGATGCGCCGGACCCGCGTGCCTTCATCGGAAAGCGCGAGGTGGGGGAGCGCAGCCTCTCGGAATACCTGAATGCCCTTCTTGCGGAGAAGGGGCTCAAGCGGGCGAGTGTGGTGCGCGAAGCCGGCCTCAACGAGACCTTCGGCTATCAGATCTTCACGGGAGCTCGTCGTGCCTCGCGAGACAATTTGCTGAAGATCGCCTTCGCTATGGGCTGCACGCTCCGCGAGGCAAATCGGCTGCTTCAGGCCGGGGGCGCCAACGAGCTGTACTGCAAGAATCGCCGTGATGCCATCATCATCTTCGCACTTTCCCATGGCTATTCCCTTCAGAAGACCGAGGAGGAGCTTTACCGCTTCGACGAGACGACTATCAGCTAGGTATCGCACGGGCGAACCCCGCGTGAGGTGGCGCGTTCCGGCCTGGAATCGGGATGTGTCGGATGCGGCATGGGAGGCGGTGGAGCGAACCTCTGCTACTATGGCACCTATGGAACACGATCCGCTTGCCGCATATTTGGATGCCCTGGCCCGCGACGACTGCTATCGCGTGGCCCGGGTGCTGAAGACCGCTCCCCACGAGACGACCGAGGTCGTCTATTTTGTGGGCGCCAATGCCGCCGAGCTGGGGCCGTTCGTGCGCAAGCGCATCAGCGTCGAGGCCTCTATGGGGGATGCCTACGGTCACTTGCTCGCGGCCCAGCGCGCTGGTCGCCGCTTCCGTCATCTGCCGCGCATCTACGATGTGCACGAAAGCGACGGCGATTTGGTGGTGGTCATGGAATATGTGGCCGGCCGCACCCTGCGCGACGAGGTGTACGAGCGCGACGCCTCCCTTGAGCTGGCGCGCCGGTGGTTCCCGCTTTTGTGCGACGGCGTGAGCGAGCTGCACGAGCAGTTTCCTGCGCCGATCATCCATCGCGACTTGAAGCCCACCAATGTGGTGGTGGGCGGCGAGGGGCTCACCATCATCGACTTCGGCATCGCCCGGGCGTTTCGCGACGGGGCCGAAAGCGATACGTCCCATTTCGGCACGCGCTCCTATGCGCCGCCGGAGCAGTTTGGTTTTCGGCAGACCGATGTGCGCAGCGATGTGTATGCCCTGGGCATGATTCTGTACTACCTGCTGACCGAGAAGGATCCGAGTCCTGTTGTGGCGGCGGAAGGCTTTGCCGACCCTGCGGTACCCGCGTCCTTGCGTCCCGTGCTCGCCCGCGCGTGCGCCTTCGACCCGGCGGCACGGTTCCCGTCGGCCCGCGATCTGAAGGCGGCTTTCCTCGCAGCGTGCCCGGGGAAGGAGGAGCGAGCCTTCGGCGGTTCCGCATCTCAGCATCCGGCGTCGGACTTTGGGCCGGCTGCTTATCCGAAGGTTCCTTCAGGGCGGTTTGCATCGAGGGTGCGCGCGGCGTTCGCGACGCTCGCGCCCGGCGAGACGGCAGGTGTGGTGTGGGATGCGGTGATTCTGCTGTTGTGGATTCTCTTCGCCTGCGTTTTGGCCGCAATGCCCTTCATGCCCGACGAGCCTTACGATTCATGGCCCATTTGGCTGCTGATGTTCCAATACTGGACGTTCGGCTACCCGTTCTTCACCGGTCTGCTCTTCATTCTGGCTGATGTGCGCATTGCGCGGCGCATGGCCCCCTCCGTCTGGTTGCTTAAAGGATCGCGTCTGCGAGCTTTGGGCATCATTCTCGTGGTTGTAGGGGTTCTCTCCGTTGCAGTTTCGATGGCCTGGGCGAATGCTCTGGGTCTACGGGTGTAGCATCGCCGCTTTTGCTGCAATAGTGTGAAAAACGCAAGACTGTCTGCCTTCCGGAAAGAGGGTGTGGCTGTAGCAGGACGAGGCGCGCCGGTGAGCAAGAGGCGGGGACGAGGCGCGGGCTAGCACTCGGCTTCCCAGCGGGTTTCCCAGAAGGCGACGGCGCTGGCGGCGGCGACGTTCAGGGAATCGACGCCGTGGTGCATGGGGATGCGCACGGTGAAGTCGCAGGCGGCGATAGTGGCGGGGGCCAGGCCGTCTCCTTCAGTGCCGAGCACCAAGGCGAGGCGCTCGCATGTTTTCAGCACGGGGTCGGCGATGGAGATGGATTCGTCGGATAAGGCCAGGGCCGCCGTGGCGAAGCCGGCCTCGCGCAGCAGCGGCACGCCTTCGTGCGCCCAATCTTGCTCGCATCCGATGCGCGCCCAGGGCACTTGGAACACGGTGCCCATGGAGACGCGAGAGGCGCGGCGGAAGAGCGGATCGTGGCAGGAGGGCGTGAGCAGGACCGCGTCTATCCCCAAGGCGGCGGCGCTGCGGAAGATGGCGCCGATGTTGGTGTAGTTCGTAACGTCCTCGAGCACGGCCACGCGATGGGCGCCGGCGAGCAGGCGGCCCACGTCGGGCTCGGGCGGGCGGTGGAACGCGGCCAAGGGGCCGCGGGTCATCTCGTAGCCAGTAATGGAGCGCATCTCATCCGATGAGACGACGGCTACCGGTGCAGTGGGGTTCGCGGCGTGCACCTTTTCCAAGAGTACTTCTGAGGCGGCAAGCCAGCGCCGGTCGGTGAGCACGGCGAAGGGAACGCATCCGGCGTCAAGCGCGCGATTAATCACGTTCACCGATTCCGCGACGAACAGCCCCGAGGCCAGGCGCTCTGGTGACCCTTCCGGATCGATGGCTCGCGCCAGCCCCACCAGCTGCTTGGGGTCGCGCAGCTGCCCGTCGGTCATCGAGGAAAACGGCGCCCAATGCGGGTCGTTGGAAGAACAGGAAGTTGTTGTGTTGAAGGTCATGGACGCAGTATAAGCTAGCGTGGCGTCTTTCGGATGATGGCGGTGGGGGTTGGCGGGAGGTAGCGGGCGGGGTACACGATGATGCCCGCCTTCCCCAGATGAGAGAGCGCCCGCATAACGAGCACCGGCGCTCCGTAACAGACGACGAGCGCCCCGAGGCCCGCCAGCCCGGGCATCGCGGACGCAGTAAAGCCGGCAATGGCCAGCAGGTGGAAATACAGCGCCAAGAACATGCCGTGAAACAGCCAGATGGCCATGGTGTAGCGGATGACGAATCCGAAGAACCGATTCTGGCGTCCGCCGCGGAACACGGTGGCGAACAGCGAGACGCACCAAAGGACCCCCAGGCCGTCCAGCACCGCGTGGGACGCTTCGCCGATCCAGCCGGCGCGGAACGTGACAATGCTGGCGGCTATCCACAGAGCGCCAAGGGCCCACACTTTCTCGCGACCACGCAGAATCGGCAGCCCGCCGCACAGCGCGACGGCCATGCCGCCGGCGGTCCAGAGCCAGTTCTCCGCTACCGAGGTGAGCGCATAGGGAAGGTGCTCGGCGAAGCTGGCCGTCGCGGGCAGGGATAAAACCACCACGATGGCCACCTTGGCGAGGGTCGCGGCGACGATGAGCCCTCGGGCGTTGCGGCGGCTTTTCACCGTGGGCGTAATCGCGTAGATGATAAGGCAGGTGTAGAAATAGCCCACGGGGACGACCGGCGCCACGAGCAGCGACTCGACAAGCGTGCCGATGGTGAAAGGCGGCGTGCCTCCGGTGAGGGAGTTCGTCAGCAGCACGAGGATGGTGAATGCAACGAAGGGGATGCCCATGAGCGCCAGCTCGCGCCGAAGGTTCACCGCCCAGGTGCGTCTTGTGCGCGTCGTGCGGTAGCGCTGGTAAAGAAAGCCCAGGCAGAAGTAGAAGATCGGTAGCTGGAAGGGAACGAGGCAGTCGACCATCCACTCAGTGACGGCGCTTGGGGACAGCACGCTATGGGCGCTGCAGACGGCGATGAGGGTGCCGACAGCGATAGTGAGGGAGGCGGCGGCCTCAACGTTGTGCAGCCACACATCGCTTGCGCCGCCCGAGCCGTGGCCGTGCATCTCGCGGGCCGTGGCGGCGGGCGCGGTCGCTTCGGTTGCGGCGCTGCGGGATATGTTGACGGGCTTGCTCATGGCTCTACGGTAGCACGACGACTTTTCACGGATGGGTCGCAGCGGGCGCTGTTTTCCCAACTATTACCTTTTTGTGCGCTTAGCGTCCACGGTGCTGGGCAAAGCGGCTGCGCGCGGCGGTGGGGCAGCCCGAGAGCCGCGCCGAGAACCAGTGGCTTGTCGGTGCGGAGGCCGCCGGCGGCGCGGGTGGCTCGTCGGAATGGGGCGAGGCCGCCGCTTGCGGGCCGGGTGCGGCATCGGGCGCCGCTGTGTCGGGCGCGCTTGCAGCCATACCTCGCCGACAAGATCCCTCTTGTCCCGGGCAGCGCGTGAGCTGGTCGGTGAGGATGACGCGCTCGAAGTCGCGCCGGTTGCTGACGTAGGCCTTGCGGAAAATGTTGGTGGCGTGGAATTGCACCGTGCGAACGGAGAGGTGCCGGTCGGCGGCGATTTCCGGATAGCTTTTATGCTGCAGGATAAGGCGGGCCACGGGCATTTCCTTGGGCGTGAGGCTCAGCTCGTCTAACTCTTGCTGAATCTGCTCGGCTCGGGTCGCGCGCCGCAGGTGGCGTTCGCGCAGATTCCGCTCGCGCGGGGCCAGCAGCATGCCCAGGCCGGTCAAGGCGCAGGCCGCCGCAAGCGACGCCGCCACGGTGGTCGAAAGGCCGAAGTTCACCGGCACCGGGGCGCCTGCGGCAATGCAGCCGGCGGCACCGGCCAGCATGAGGCTGAGCCCAAATGAAGCGATAGAGCCGACTAACAATACTGAGGCAGATCGGTCGGGTCTGATGGGACGGGGCCGGTGAGGGGGAGGCGAGACGGAAGAATCCGAACTGCCAAGGTGCGCAGCTTTAAACATGATGGTATCCTTTTGCCGGGAAGGGGAGCGCCCTTCGGACGTGATGGTATCCCGAGGGGAGTCGGACGCACGTCTGCGCCGGCAAGGGGGCGGCTTTGCTGCGTTTGAGCGGTGCCTGAGAGCCAGAAACCCTCTTTGCAATCCCTCGTGGGTATTGCATCATACTCCTACAGCACAGCTATCGTTCTAAGAAAAATGACAGTCGATATTTTTATAACCTTGCCGCTGATAGACCGTTAGGATAATGTTGCCTGAAAAAACGGATTGAGCTGGGGTAACGCTGCCACGGAGTAAGACAAATATGACATAAAAGCAAAACGAATCACAAGGGGTGGGGCAGTTTCTTTGTCGCCGGCACAATCGGTGGAGGTGCGGCTCAGTTTGGGTGGCGGCAGTCTGCTTGTGGGCCTTCGATATCGCGGGGGCTCAAACGTGGTCTTTCTCGGTAGGTACCGACCGATTCTGCAACCCCGTGATAGCATTCCTCTAGTTTTTGCCCAACTGCGGCTTTTTTGTGGGTTATAAATCCAGCAGTGTCGCACGACCAGTCCGGAGGCAATCCGTGGATATGTTCATCGAAGTTCTGAAGGCGTTCTTCATCGGCGTGGTGGAGGGCATCACCGAGTGGCTGCCCATCTCGTCGACGGGACATATGATTCTTGTGGACGAGTTCGTGAAGCTGAACGTGTCGGCGGAGTTTCTGGAGCTGTTCTTGGTAGTCATCCAGCTGGGCGCCATCATGGCCGTGCTCATTCTGTACTTCCACAAGCTGAACCCCTTCTCGCCGCGCAAGACGGCGGCCGAGAAGCGCGGCACCTGGCGGCTGTGGGGCATGGTGGCCATCGGCTGCATTCCGGCGGCGGCCATCGGCCTTACTCTGGACGACTTCTTCAACGAGCACTTCTACAACGCCTGGACGGTGGCCATCGCGCTTATCGTCTACGGCGTTATCTTCATTGTGCTGGAGCGCCACAACCGCCGTCGTGAGGCGGCTTTTCTGGCAGGTCGGCGTCCCCACGGTGCCCATGTGCGCCCGCTTGCCGAAGTGGGGCCGGGCGAGGACGGCGACGACGCGGAAATGGCTCTATTCAAGGTGCGCACCGTGGATGAGATCGATTGGAAGACGTCGCTGAAGATCGGCTGCTTCCAGATGCTCGCCATCATTCCCGGCACGAGCCGCTCGGGCTCTACCATTATCGGCGGCATGCTCTGCGGCTGCTCGCGTACCGCGGCGGCGGAGTTCACGTTCTTTCTGGCCATCCCCGTTATGTTCGGCTGGGGCGTGCTGAAGCTCATCAAGTATCTGGCGGCGGTGGGTCTGGCCATGACGTCTACCGAGATCGCGGTGCTCGTAGTGGGCATCGTGACAGCGTTTGTGGTGTCGGTCATCTCCATCAAGTTCCTCATGGGCTACATCAAGAAGAACGACTTCACGGCCTTCGGCGTATACCGCATCGTCGTGGGCGTGGTGGTGCTCGCCTACTTCGGCGTGAAAGTCCTGCTGTAGGGCGAGCGCGGCGGCGCGGATTCCGCTCCTTCCGTAGCCAATCGAATTGTCTTATGATAATCTGACCTCCAAGGATGAAGTTTGCGCGGAAGGGCGCCGAGAAAGGGGAGGTCTGTGTTCAGCGAGCTGGTCGTGGCCTACCTGTTTCTCGGGGGCACCGGGGCGGGCGCCTGCGCGGTTATGGCCGTTGCGGGGTTGCTTGTCGACGGCAATCAGCTGCGGTTGTGCGCCGCCTCGCGTTTTCTCGATGAGCACGGGCAGGCCTTCGGACGCTTCTTCGGAACGGGGCTTGCCGCGGGCGTAGCGGCGCTCGCGTTGGGCATGATCTGCCTTACGGCCGACGTGGGACGTCCCGATCGGCTGATGCTGCTTGCGGTTTCTGAGCCGACGAGCTATCTCGTGCTGGGCGCATGGTCCCTTGCGGCCTGCTTCGGACTGGGGGTTTTGGCCGCGCTTGCATGGCGCGGTGTTTTGCCCGCTTCCGTAGTGGCGCTTCGCGGGCTGAGCGCGCTGCTGGTTGCCGTCTCGTTTGTGACCATGACCTACACGGGGCTTCTGCTTTCGAGCATGGCTTCGGTGCCCCTGTGGCACAATCTGTGGCTGCCGGTGATGTTCGTGCTCTCGAGCCTCTCGTGCGGCATCGCCTTGGTGCTGGCGAGTACGTTGTTGGGGCGAAGCGCTCGCGCCTTTGCCCGCGTGCTGTACGCGCTTGTTCGCGTCGATAGCCTGATTATCGCGGCCGAGGTGCTGGTGCTGGCGGCTTGGCTGGTTGCGGTATGCGCTGCGGCGGGTGCCGGGTCGGCGGCTGCGGAATCAACGCCGACCGATGCTGCCGCCCTCGCCTCGGTGCGTCTGCTGCTTGAGGGACCGGGCGCGCTGGCGTTCTGGGTGGGCTTGGTGGCCGTCGGGCTTGTTGGGCCGCTGGCCATCAATGCGATTGTCTCGTTCGCCTTAAAACCGTCGCGGTCCGCCTCGGTGGCGCTGCCCGGGCAGGTCGCGTTTCTAGGATCGGCGCTGGGCGTCCTTATCGGAGGCGCCTGTTTGCGCGCGACGGTGGTGTCCGCTGCTTTAGTGCCCGCTGCGGTGGGCTTGCTCTGATCTCCCCTGAAAGAAAGGCCTCTCATGTTCCCCTTCGAAATCGACGAATCCAGCGACCTGCCTTTGTGGGTGCAGCTGCGCAACCGCATCGCTTACCTCATCAACGACGGCACCTTCGCGCCGGGCGATAAGCTGCCGACGGTGCGCGGGCTGGCCTCCGAGATTTCCATCAACTACAACACCGTGAACAAGGCCTATCTGAGCCTGGTGTCCGACGGCTATTTGGAATCGACCCGCGGGCGCGGCGTGTTCGTGACCGACCTGGGTGCGAAAATGGGCGCCGAGGGCGAGGGCGAGGCGGATGCCGTGCTGGGCGAGTGCATCGCCTCCTGCCGCGAGCTGGGCATGGATTACGACGACATCGAGCGCGCTATGAGCCGCAAGATTAAGCGCCTCAAGTACGACGAGGCCAAGGAGCGTGGCGAGATCTCTGCCCGCATCATCGATTTCGAGAAGCCGGCCGAGCGCGCCGAGAGGGGCGCCTAAGCCGTCCGGTTGGAGCGTTGCACGCACGTACCCTGTCCAGTTCATTTCGAAGGAGCTTTCCCATGTCCCGTAAGGCGAAATCATCTGACGAGCGTCGCTTCCGCGTGGCACCCGAGGTATCCACGGAAGTGGTGGGGGAGCGCGCCTCGTCGGCGGGGGTGCTGCTGTTCTCGGCCGTGCTGTTCGCTGCTGTGCTGGCCGTGGTGCTCGGCGCGGGCCTGCTCGTTAGCGGCCGCGTCACGCTCGGGCTCATCGTGGCTGCCGCTCTTGCGGCCCTGCTCGCCATCGGGTGTTGCCACATCGCCCAGCAGTGGGAGCGCGTGGTGGTGCTGAGGCTCGGCCGCTTCAACCGCGTGTCGGGGCCGGGCCTGTTCTGGACGATTCCTGTCATTGAGTCGAACACTATGCGGGTGGATACGCGCACGCGGGTGACCACGTTCTACGCCGAAGAGACCCTCACGGCCGATCTGGTTCCCATGAATGTGGATGCCGTGCTGTTCTGGCACGTGTGGGACGCTGCCGCGGCCTGCACCGAGGTGGGCGACTTCACCCGCGCGGTGGAGATGGCCGCTCAGACGGCCCTGCGTGACGCCATCGGCCGGGCGAGCGCCGCCGAGGTGGCCATCCGCCGCGAGCAGCTGGACCGGGAGCTCAAGCGCGTGCTGGAGGAGAAGGTGGCGCCGTGGGGCGTGACCATCCTCTCGGTGGAGGTGCGCGACATCCTGCTGCCCAAGGAGCTGCAGGAGGCCATGAGCCTGGAGGCCCAGGCCGAGCAGCGCAAGAAGGCCCGCATCATCCTCATGGAGGCCGAGCACGACATCTATTAGATTTTGGACGAGATGGAGGAGCTCATCGGCGATCACGAGGCCGTGGCGCGCCTGCGCACCATGCACCTGCTGAACGAGTCCCTGCGCGAGGGCAAGGGCACGGTGGTCATCCCCAGCGCCTTCGCCGAGGGCTTCAACGAGGGCGTAAGCGACTTGTTCAAGGGATAGCCGTCAAGAATATTTGACAATCGCGTCATTTTCCAATTCATCAAGAATATTTGACATTTCCCAAATATCGGTTAATATCAAGAAAAATTGATAATCGATGGGAGATGCGCGATGAAGTGGACCAATGTGTACGGCCTCGACCAGCTGGGGTCGTTTCTCCAGAAAACCCGCAAGGAAAAGGGGTATACCCAAGATGAGTTCGCCGAGATCATCGGCGCCTCCCACGCCACGCTCTCGGCCCTTGAAAACGGCAAGGGCGTTAGCTCCCAGACCCTCATGCGCGCCATCAGCGACTTGGGCTTGAAGCTGGTGGTGCTCCCCAAGGGCGCTCAAGCCGAAGTGCGCGATGCCCCCGCATCCGCGGTGGCGCTTTTGCGGTCGCACCAGGAGGAGGGTCGGCTATGAATTCCGAGGTCCTTGAGGTTCGCCTCGGCGGTGAGAAGATCGGGCATCTGGCTCGTACGAAGAACGGTGCCCGCTTCGCATTTTCGGACGAGGCGGTCTCGGAGCACCCCTATTCGCCCCTGCTCTCAACGGCGCTCTGCGTGCAAGAGGAGCCCTTCGATGCTCGGCGGACGTTCTCCTGGTTCTCGGGGCTTTTGCCCGAAGACGCGAGGCTCGATGAGCTGCAGCGGTTCTATGGCGTTGCCGAGGGCGACTATTTCGGATTGCTCGCCCAGATTGGCTGGGAGTGCGCCGGCGCCGTTGAGGTAATGTCCTCGGAAGATTGGGCGTTGGCGCGTGTGAGCCAGGAGTTGCCGCGCGAGAAGCGATTGACCCCCGAGGAGCTGTCGGCGCGCCTGGCGGCATTGCCGTCGCACCCTTATGATGACGCATCTTCTCTGCGGGTGTCGCTTGGCGGCTTTCAGGAGAAGCTGTGCGTGATTGCGAGATCAGAAGACTGGGCTGCGGTCGAGCCGGGCCGCAGGACCCTGAGTTCTGCGGCGCTTCCTTTGGACGGGGCCCCTTCGACGCATATATTGAAGCCGCAGCCCCAGGGCCGGCTTGCGGGATTGGTCGAAGCGGAGGCATGGGGGATGGAGGTCGCGCGACATGTGACGGAGACGGCCGGCTCGGCCATTCTCGATTTGCCCGATGCGCCGCCTACGCTAGCCGTGGAGCGCTTCGACCGAGTTGAGACCGAAAGAGGGCTCGTGCGGCTGCATCAGGAAGACTGTGCGCAGGCTCTCGGCATAGAGCCGGGGCGCAAGTACGCGGCAACGGCGACGTCCGCGAAAAGCGATCCGACCTATAAGGGCATTGCCGAGCTGCTGTCCCGCTATGCCGCCGACTCGTTGGAAGAGCGAAAGCGGCTGCTGCGGCATCTCTTCGTGAACACCGTTTTGGGGAATACCGACGCTCATGCCAAGAACCATGCGCTGCTCCATGCGGGTGACGAGGTTTGCCTCGCGCCGCTCTATGATGTCGTGCCAGCTCTTGAGATTACGCCGAACGTGCTGTTCATGGGCTTACGTATCGATGGTCGCATTCGCATCGATCGGATCGAGCGAGAAAGTATTGAGGCTGAAGCCCGCTCATGGGGCCTGCCTGCTCGCGTCGTAGATGAAGTGCTTGGAAAGGCGGTGGAAGACATTCGGCTTGGCATCGCGATTGCCTCCGAGCTGTATCCCGAGGCTGGCGCCCGCCACGCCGCACCCGCTTTGGAGCGGTTGAAGGCGATGGGGTTTTAGACCTTACGCATGAATGTGCTTGTTAAGTTTTTTGGGTGTACGACTAACTATCCCCAAAATAGATAACCTGCTCTGAAAATTGTCCTATGATAATCCTTGCATTGTCATAGGACAATTTGCTATAGTGCCGCCAGAGGAATTTGGCCAATTCTCGGGAATACCAGCAGAGGGGATTGAGGGCCTGCGCGATTGAGGAGACGCAGGCGCAAAGAGTCCAAGACCCATTGGCGTAGCGACATTGTCGCAATCCATTCGCGGTGCATGCGTTCGCCGCAGGTGCGTGTGGCGTCTCGCGGCTCGATCCCTGGGAATTCAAAGGAGGAGAGATGTCCGAAACAACCCACCCCGCGGGCGGACTCACTCGACGCGGTTTCTTGAAGACCACCGGCGCCGCAGCTGCGGGTCTCGCCTGCGCGGGCGCTGTGGGCGTGGCCATTGGCGGCGGCGCGCTGGCACCAACGAAAGCCACAGCTGACGGCGGCGAGAAAACGATTTACACCCTGCACCAGTTCATGTGCCAGGGAAATTGTTCCATCAAGTGCACGGTGCGCGACGGCCATCTGGCGAAGATCGAGCCGAGCGATGCCGTTGATCCGAAGTATCGGCGCTGCTGCATGAAGGGTCTTTCCGAGATAGAGCATGTGTACAGTCCGCTGCGTCTGCAAACGCCCCTGAAGCGCGTTGGCGAACGTGGAGAAGGTAAGTTCGAGAAGATCAGCTGGGACGAGGCTATGGAGATCGTCGGCACCGAGCTCAAGCGCGCCTGGGAAGCTTACGGCAAGGAGTCGGTCTACATTTCCGCCTCTAATGAGCCGCGCTTCGGCATGCTCGCCTCGATTCTGGGCGCCGGTACGGGCGTGGAGCCGGGCATCGATCGCGGTATCGGCAACGGCGTGGATCCCGCCATTGGCGGCGGCGGCTTCGCGTCATGCTCCAACGAGACGCGGGACTGGGTGAACGCGAAGACTATTATCTTGAGCGGTATCAACTTCCTGGAGACCTCTCTCATGCGTTCCGATGATTTCTTCGACGCGAAACGAGCCGGCGCTGAAATCATTGTCGTGGATCCGCATTTCTCGACTACGGCATCGAAGGCAAATCAGTGGATTCCTCTCAAACCCGGAACTGACGGCGCGCTGTACTTGTCGATGATCTCGCATATCATCGACAACAAATGGTACAACGAGGACTATATGCGCGCCCATACTTCTATGCCGTTCCTCTTGGATCCGGCTACTGGCGAATTGCTGCGTAGCGGAAAGACGCCCGAGATCGATCCTGCCACCGGCGAGGCCGCCGATCCCGCCGACTATCTCGTATGGGACACGGCGACCAATGCGGCTGTTCCCTGTGACACTCCTGGTGTTTTCGCCGCGCTTGAAGGTACCTATGAGGTCGCAGGCCAGAAAGTCGTTCCGGTGTTCGAGCAGCTCAAGGCCAGTCAGAAGGGCTACACCACCGCCTGGGCCGCGGAGAAATGCGATATCGATCAGGAGGTCATCGAGGCGCTGGCGGAAAAGTACGCTACCGGCGGCCCCGCCTATCTGTGCTTCGGCTACGGTGGCTCAGACAAGTTTTCGAACCCCGATATCCAGGGTCATGCCATGGTGATTCTCACGGCGCTCACGGGGCAGATCGGTAAGCCTGGTGCGGCTTTGGGGCACCCCGGCGGCGGTCAGGGCTATGGGGCGGCGCTGGCGGCGTGGCCCTTGCCAGAAGATATGGTGCCGGCAGACATTCCCGTGCGTGCCGATCGTTTCGCCGATACGGATGCGGGCGTGCATGTCATCATATCGCTCGGCAACACCTTGCAGCAGTACTACGCGAACATGAACAAGACGCGCGAATGGCTGCCGAAGCTCGACTTCATTTTGCATGTGGGCATGTACGACGAGGATTCCGTGGCTTTTGCCGATGTGGTGCTACCGGTATGCTCGAAGTTCGAGGACACGGTGGAGCACAGCATTGTGCGAGGCGGCTACAACCATATTCAGCTGTCGCAGAAATGCATCGATCCGCTTTTCGAGTCGAAGCCCGATTACGATGTCATGTACCTTATCGCTAAATCGGTGGGTCTCGAATCGGTGCTTCCCGAAGACGCCGAGCAACTGGCCCGCTTCCAGATTGATGAGGCGACCGATCCGCTGGTGGCCGGCATCACCTTCGATGCTCTCGTGCAGAACCACAATACGATGCCCCTGGCGGGAATCGAGACGCCTCGCATCGGGTACGCCGATCTCCAATTCCCCACGCCAACGGGGCGTATGGAGATTTACTACGAGCCTCAGCACCATTCGGGTCAGGCGCTTCCCCAGTGGGAGGAGAACAACGAGGTCTTCGACGGCAATCCTCTTATGGAAAAGTACCCGCTGCAACTTGCCCAAACCCGCACGCGATTCTTCGTGCACTCCCACTTCCGCGGTGCGGCGTGGCTCGCGCAGTTCTACACGCCGCGTATCGAGCTGAATCCGCAGGCGATGGCCGAGCGCGGGCTCGAGGATGGCGATGCGGTGGAGGTCTTCAACGATCGCGGATCGTTCAGCTGCCAGGCATTCGGAAACAACGCCATTCGCCCCACGTCGGCGCGCATTTACGAGGCGGCGTGGTCGAAGGATTGCATCTCGGGGAATCCGCAGAACGTGACGAACGATCATGTGAACGAACGCGACGCCGACCTTCTTACCGGCGCCCCCATTCCCTTCAACGACACGCTAGTGGAAGTGCGAAAGGCTTAAGGTGACTACCATGACGAAACTGGGAATTGCCATCGATCTCGAGCGTTGCGTTGGCTGCCATACCTGTGCGAACGCTTGCAAAATGCAGAACAACGTGCCTACGGGAATGCTTTGGAACCGCGTGACCACCGAGGGGTGCGATGTGATCGACGGGGCTGTCGGCACCTATCCGAATCTAACGCGCACGTTCCTCCCCGTGGCCTGCCAGCATTGCGAGAATCCTGCCTGTCAGCGCGTGTGCCCGACGGGTGCCACCTACAAGGACGAGATGGGCCGCGTGGAGATCGACTACGACAAGTGCATCGGTTGCCGCATGTGCATGGCCGCTTGCCCTTACAACGCGCGCTCTTTCAACTGGGAAGAGCCGGTGCGCGACGTGGACTTCAACTACGGCGATGCGGAAGTGCCGGTGCGCCCGCGCGGTGTGGCCGAGAAGTGCACGCTGTGCCGCGAGCGAACCGATCGCGGCGAGGAGCCCATGTGCGTCGTGTGCTGTCCGACCCATGCCCGCATCTTCGGCGACCTGGAGGATCCGGCCTCCGAGGTGTCGAAGGCCGTCATCGAGCACAAGGCCCACGTGCTTCTCGAAGAGCAGGGCACGCGTCCGCAGGTCTACTACTTCGATTAATGCGATCAATGCGCGGCGGGGTGGTTGTGCCGACGGCCTGATAGACCGACTCGGCAGCTCTTTTCGGGGGGTTTGACAAGACCCCCTGGGCAAGTGCGGCCCCTTGTGGCTGCTGCCCCGCCTTCTCTCTCATTCTGAAAGGTTCGAGAAATGGAACTTCTAACCAAGAACAAGCTGCTCACGGCCGTGCTTGCGGTGCTGGCGGTGGCGGGCATTGCGGCCTACGTCTTTCAGCTGGCCGGCGGCCTTGCCGTGACGGGCATGTCCAACGGCGTGTCCTGGGGTCTCTACATCACCATGTTCATGTTTTTCGTGGGCCTGTCCGCCGGCGGTCTTATCGTGGCCTCCTCGGCGAGCGTCTTCCATATCACGCGCTTCAAGGCCGTGGCTATGCCGGCTATCATTCTGTCCACCGTGTGCATCTGCCTGGCCGGTATGTTCATCCTCATCGATTTGGGCGGCATCCAACGCATCTGGCGTCTGTTCACCGGCCCAAACCCCACCTCGCCCCTCATCTGGGACGTGTGTGTGATCACGCTGTACCTGGTGATCAACGTGCTGTACTTGGTGAACATGCGTCGTGGCAATGACCGTGCCGTGTCCATCATTTCGCGGTTCGCGCTGCCCTGCGCCATTCTGGTGCACTCGGTGACCGCCTGGATCTTCGGCCTGCAGATGGCCAAGGAGGGCTGGTACTCGGCCATCATGGCGCCCATCTTCGTGGCCTCGGCCATGGACTCGGGCCTGGCGCTTCTGCTGTGCGTGCTGGCCGCTCTTAAGAAGGCGCGCATCTTCGACACCTCCCGCGAGCTTATGGCGTCGCTGGCCGGTCTTCTGGCCACCTGCATCGCCGTGGACGCGTTCTTCATCTTCTGCGAGGTGCTGACCATGGCCTATCCCGGTGCCGCCGGCGCCGAGACGCTGGCGCTCATGACGAGTGGCCCCACCGCCCCGTTCTTCTGGTTCGAGATTATCGGCGGCCTGGCCATTCCGTTCCTCGTGCTGGTGTTCGCGAAGAACCGCGAGCGCACGGGCCTGGTAGTGGGAGCAAGCGTGCTCGTCATCGCCGGCGTGCTCTGCAAGCGTCTGTGGCTTTTGCTCACCTCGTTCATCGTGCCGAACGTGGAGGGCGCGCCGGGCGTGCTGTCCGATGGCGGCTGGGCGCTGCTCGGGGCCTACGCGCCGACGCTGCCCGAGGTGCTCATCGTGGTGGGTATGCCGTGCCTGGGCGCCCTGGCTTTCATGGTCCTTGGCTCTAAGCTGCTTGTTCCGGCGACCGAGGCCGAGAAGGTTCGCATTCGCGGCGCTCGGCGCGCGGCCCTGGACGGCGGCTTCGACCCGCAGACGGCGTAGGCGTTGCTCGGATAGTCCCGCCGCATCGGTTCGACGCCTCTCTTCCATGTCCGCCCCTCGGCTTCCTCTTGCCGAGGGGCGCTTGGCGCATCGGCGGGCCCTTCCTTGTCGGTGTGCCAATAAACAGCTTGGTAACCTGAATCTTTCGCGACGGTGTTGTTGTTGACGTCTCGGTGGCAGCAGAAGGTTTTGTTCAACTGATAGTTTTCAGCTTGGTCCTCCGATGGTTGCATCGGGGGCCTTCCCCTATGATGGCGATACGTGAATAAGGTGCGATTGACCTGATGAAACGCACTTTTGAGAGCTCTGTGGGGAAAGTTGGAACGATTATGGAGAAGTTTCTGAACATTGTGCGGTCGAACAACCTTGTGCAGGCGATTCTGTGCATTGGCTTCGGTCTGTTTCTGATGGTCTACCCGTCCATCACCATCCAAGGCATCATCATGCTCTTCGGTGTGGCCATGGCGCTGGTGGGACTTGCCTCGGTGTTGTCCTACGCGCGCCCGAAATCGGCCCGCTACCACGATACGGGCGTGCTCATGACGGGCATCTTCTATCTCATCGTGGCCGTTATCGCCTTTATCTTCCCGAAGGTGATCGCGGGGTTCTTCTCGGTGGTGCTCGGGCTGGTGCTCGTGCTGTGTGCGCTGGTGAACCTGGTGCGCGCCTTTGACATGCGCCGGTACGGCGGCCAGGTGTGGATTGCCGTGCTTGTCGTCTCCGCTCTTGTGGGCATCGGCGGCGTGGTGATTGTGGTGAACCCCTTTGGCGCTTCCATGACCTTTGTGCTTGTGCTGGGCGCGGTGTTCGTCATCAACGGCGCCTGCGATTTGTTCATCGAGTGGTATGCTCGCGATACCGAAAACCGCCTCGCCAAATAGTCTGACACGCCGGCTTCCTTCGTTCGGTTTTGCCGATGGTGCTCCATCGGCGTCTTGTCTGGCTGTTTTTTCCTGCGTCCCCTGCTCGCGCGGGGGACTTTGCTATCATGATGCCCACACGAGGGCCGGTCGGGCAACCGGTGCGGCCATGCTCGTTAAAGCTTTTGGTACAGGAAAGGAATTGCGATGTCAGACGAAACCAGCGCCCTGGCGGAGATCGAGAAGCATCGCGAGAAGATCGACGAGATCGATCGTCAGCTCGTGGCGCTTCTGAACAAGCGCGCCAGCCATTCTCTGGTCATTCGCGGGCTGAAGCCCGATGCCCATATGGGCCTCTACGACGCCCGCCGAGAGGAGGAGATCTTCGCGAAGATTGCCTCCTACAACGAAGGCCCGCTCTACAACGAGTATCTTCGCGCCATTTACGAGACTATCCTTCGAGTGAGTAAGGAGACGCCGTCCGTATGAGCGAAGTGAAACTTGCCCCCATTCCCGATCTCGGCCAGCGCACGGACGAGATTACCATCTACGCCGGGCCCTGCTCGGTGGAATCTGCCGAGCAGTTCAACGAGGTAGCCGAGTGCGTCGCCGATTTGGGCCTCACCTGGATCCGCGGCGGCGCCTTCAAGCCCCGCACGAACCCGCACTCCTTCCAGGGCCTTGGCGAGGAGGCGCTCAAGATCATGAAGAGCGCCGGCGACACGTACAGCCTGAAGACGCTCACCGAGGTGATGGATTCGGCCCACTGCCAACTGGTGGCTGACTACGTGGACGGCCTTCAGGTGGGCGCCCGCAACTTCCAGAACTTCAGCCTGCTGAAGAAGATTGGCGAGGTGACCGCCGATAGCCATCAGATGGTGCTGTACAAGCGCGGCTTCGCGGGCACCATCGCCGAGTGGCTGGCCGCCACCGACTACATCACCGACCACGGCAACACCAACGTGGTGCTGTGCGAGCGCGGCATCCGCACCTTCGAGACGGCAACCCGCTTCACGCTGGATATTGCCGCGGTGCCCGTGATTCACAAGCAGTCACTGTACCCGGTGTGCATCGACGTGTCGCACCCGGCCGGCCAGCGCGATCTCGTGCCCTCGCTGGCGAAGGCGGCTATTGCCGCCGGCGCCGACTCGCTCATGATCGAGGTGCATCCGAACCCGCCGGTGGCCCTCTCCGACGGCCCCCAGCAGCTGACCCCGGCCCAGTTCCGTGAGCTCGTGGCCGAGCTGCGCGATCTGGCCGCCGTCCTGGGAAAGAAGATCGTGTAGCGCGCTTTTGTGATGCGAACGACGACGAGAAGCGGCCGTCCTTCCGAAGGGAAGGGCGGCCGCTTTCGTGTTCGAGCGCCGGCGAGGTTCCGTCTCTGGGTCCATCTCCTTGGATTGCTTGCAAATCGACGGGTAGCGTAGCTTTCGGGCTCCGTTCCTTTTCTGCGTCTGCCAGACATGATGCTGTGACCTGGCGTTTTTGAAAACATGCTGGAAGCTGATGCGTGAGCAAACTACGCTACCCGTCGATTTGCAAGCAATCCGGGCACTGCTCGTTGCACGAACCGCGATTCGGGTCTCCTGCGCCACCGCCTATCGCGTCTTTCGCGTTGTCAGTTTTGCGGTTCGCGTGATAGAGATTGCGGGATTCTGTCGCGCGAAGCAATCGGGCTGCCCTTTCTAGAATACGTGCTGTTTGCTCATTTATGAGCCTGCGGCATATCGCAGAGAAGCATTGATGGAGATACGCATGTGTCAGAAGCGCCGCCACGCGCGCTCGCTACACTGCACTTATGCGATTGTTTCTTTACGGTATATCAGCTCTCTCGTATTGGCTTGGAGCGCGCGTCCGTCCTTCTTCGGCATATGCCGTGGGCTCGAACGCGCTCATTTCATGTGGGCCATCTCGGAAATCGATCGACTATCTGATGCGGACATTTCCTTATATCCCTACGCCTGTGCATGTGCTGGTGCCAGAAAAAGCGAAGAGTTCTGTTCCCGACGCCGTGGCGCACACGTCCCATTTCGTTTTCAAGGAAAAGCCGTTTCTGCGCGTTGCCGATGGCGTATTCGCTGCTTGTCCAGAGCTGTGCTTCGTTCAACTCGCTTGCGATCTGCCGTTCCACGAATTGGTGAAGGTCGGGAGCGCTCTCTGCGGGGCTTTTGCTGTAGATCCACTCTGCTCGACTGGCTTGGCGAAGAGGGCGTCGATCACGACCGCGAGGCGCATAGAGGCATTTATCCGCCGCAATCCGGGAATTCGTGGCGCGAAAGCGGCGCGACGAGCCGTGAGGTATCTTGCGGAGAACGCCGCATCGCCTCCCGAGGCGTTTCTTTGGATGGTGATGAGCCTGGCTCAGCGCTATGGGGGATATGGTATTCCGGGGCTCGAGCTGAACCGGCGAATCACTCCGAGTAAAAAGGCACAGCGTCTTGCGCGTCGTGAAACGCTCGTGCCCGATATCATGCATACCCCCTCGCGCCTGTCGCTTGAATACGATTCGAATTCCGAACATCTGACGCCTGAGCAGATATCGCGCGATGCAGCCAAGCGGCTGGCGCTAGAGGCCGACGGGTTCAAGGTGATTACAATTACGGCGAGGCATCTGTCGAGTAGCGAGGAGATGCGTGGCGTTGCGGAGCAGTCGTGCAAGAGAATGGGGCGCCGATTCCAGATACAGTCGAAGAACTTCCAAGCTCAGCACCGCCTGCTCTATGCTAGCGGATGGTCTTTGCGGGCATATCGCCGCGACGGCTTTTTGGAGGGCGGCTCGGAGCGGAAGGCCTAGAGGGCTCTTTTGCTTGCAAATTGACGGGTAGCGTAGTCGTTCGTACAGTGACTACTAATAGGGTTCAGGAAAACACCAGGTCACAGCATTGCATTTAGAAAGTGTGAGAAGGAAGCGGTGTCCAAAAACTACGCTACCCGTCGTTTTTAAAGCAAATCAGGAGGTCGCCGGTGCGAGCATCGGCGACCTCCTTCATTGGGGAGGACTATTTCATGTGCGCGGCAGCGCGCGGCGGCGGTGCTAGCACCAGCTTGCGTTGGCGGCGGCTTGCTCGCCGGCTATCGAGCCGTTCACGAGGCAGTCCGCAATGGAGCACGAGCCCAGGCGGCAGGCGCCGTGCACGCCGCCCGTCGCCTCGCCGGCGGCGTAGAATCCCTCGATGGGCTGAGCGGAGTTGCTGATAACGCGGCAGCTGGCGTCGGTTTTCACGCCGCCCATGCAATGGTGGACTTTGGGCCAGACGCGTGTGACCCAGTAGGGAGGTTCCGCGACGGGCAGCGCATCTTGCGGGATTTCCTTGCCGAAATCCCCGTCGACCTTGTTTGCCACGAAGGTGTTGTAGCGGGCTATCTCCTCCTGCAAGGGCTCAAGCGGGATGCTGAATCGCTCGGCAATCTCCTCGATGGAATTGAACTGCCAGGTGCAGTCGGCTTCTATGCACTGCTCGAGGTATTCCAGCGACCATTCGGGAAGGTTGCGCTCGTCCACGATTTGGATCAGCGGCTCCCCGTTGGCGAGAATCGCGTCGCAGTAGCGCTTGCGGTCGGTCAGCTCGTTGACGATGCGCTTTCCGGTCTGCGGCGCGACGACCGGGCCGTAGGGGAAGCCTGCATCGATGTAGGTGCCGTCGGGGCCGTAGGCTTTGATGTCGGGGCTGCACCAGGGCCCGAGCTGAATCCAGTCGAGGTGCACGGCCATGGCGTCAGCGCGCAGGGCGGGCAGCAGCGCGTCGCGGTCCGAATCGGCGCGGTTGGTGCAGCCCACAGTTTCGTCGAGCCGCGGGTCGTACTGCTTGCGCCATTCGACATCGTCGCCGAAGCCGCCGGTTGCCAGCACCACGCCTCTTCTGACTTTGATGTTCATGGGTTGCCTCTGGGATACGGATCCTCGGCCAGATCCCGAGGTCCGCGCGACTCTCGCGCCGATGACGCGGCCTTCTTCGTTTTTGATGAGGTCGGTGAGCAAAAGGTAGCACTGGGCAGTGAGTCCCTTCGACTCGGCCTCTTCCCGGAGCGCGCCGACGATGGCTGCCCCGGCGCCCTCGGCCTTGAGGGTTCGCCGGGTGGTGTGGCCGCCGTAGGGGAGCACCTCGGTTTTGCCGTCGGCGCCCTTCACCCACTGCACGCCGATGCTGTTCAGCCACTCGAACGCGTCGTTGGTCCGCTCCGCGATGAGGCGGCACTTCTCCACGTCGTTCAAGTAGAGGCCGGCGACGAGCATGTCGTTCACGTAGTCGTCGACTGAATCCTGGATGTCGTTTTCCGCCTGTGCGGACGAGTTGCAGACGCCGAAGTCGCCGTCGCATTTGAGGGAGTTTCCGCCGATATGGCCGCGCTTGTCGATGAGCATCACCTCGGCCCCGGCATCGTGGGCGTGGAGGGCGGCCGCGTAGCCGGCGAAGCCGCTTCCGACAACCAGGACGTCGGTTTCGGCGTCCCATGAGGAGGGAGCCGACCCGGCTGCCGGCGAGCATGCGGAAAAGCTCGCAACACCGAGGGCGCCGGCGCCGAGCAGCGCGCCTCCCTTGAGAAAGTCCCTGCGCGACAGTCGCTCTGATGTGGCCATTGGGGTACCCCTTCCGATTCCGTGTGATGTGTGGCCGTCTGGGGATCGGCGGTTCTGCCGGCGTGCCCCGAGACGTCACCGAGTGTGGCACGGCGGCGCGGATTTGGCGTTCCCGAAAGTGCGGTATCTTGGTAACCAAAAATGCGGTATTTGGGAATAATGCCTGGTAAATCAGGGCTGTCTAGGGAGTCTTATGGGGGTTTGCAAGCTTGATGACATCATCTTTGCTGTGGACGCCGAGCTTGCGGTAGATGCGCTTCGTGTGGGTGCGGATGGTCTCAGGCGACACGTAGAGCATCTCGGCGATGGTCTTCGCGCTGTAGCCTTGGGAGACGAGGAGGGCAATCTCGGTCTCTCGAGCAGTCAGCCCGCGCTCGCGGGCCACTTGCGAGAGGGTCTCGTAGTTCGAGGTGTTCTTGGCCGAATCGAGCACGGCCTCGGTGATGGTCGGGGCATAGCGGATGAAGAACACGAACGCCGCGGCGATGAGAACGAAGGCAAGGGCGAGGAGAATCTCCTGGGCATAGGTCGCCACGGCGGCATCCCCGAATTGGAGCATGACCGGCAGGGCGGTTCCTATGACAATGAGCATGAACATGTTGAGGGGAAGGTACAGGACGCTGAACGCCGTCGTGCTCGATATCTGGGAGTTGCGGGCGACGTTCGCGGTGAAGATCCAGAGGAGCAGCTTGAATCCCATGAAGATGGCTCCCATGATGCTTCCCGCCTGCTGCGGTCGCGCGAACATTCCGAGAGCTGCGGCGAACAGGCAACCGAAGAAGGCGAGGGCGAGGGTGCTCCAGGCCACAATGAACATGCGATCGGCATTGTTGCTGCGCGAACTGATAAGAAGCGCTACGGAAAGGAGCACCGCGCAGGTGAGAGACGTGAGAAGCGCCGAGGCCTGGGTAAAGGGGGAGGTGATGGAGAGGCTGTCGCTGTAGTTGGCGAAGTCGTGAGCG
>CANEDU010000018.1 GCA_947426355.1 uncultured Adlercreutzia sp.
AGTAGGCAAGTGCCTTGGTGAGCAGGTCGTAGGTCAGAGGGTCGATTTCGACGGCTGCGCCCTGGGCGCGATTGATGCGGGCGATGTCCGAGTGGGGCAGCGTGCGGCTGAATAGGCGCTCGTAGAGGCGGCAGAGCGAGCGCGCTTCCTCGAAGGCCGCCGTGCAGGTTGCCTCATCTCCGTAGGCCTCGATGTCGATTACCGTGTTGAAGGCAAGGAAACGCACGCCAGCCGGCTTGCCGTCGGCGGCAGGGTGCATCTCGCAGAACTCCTCTGCGGGAATAGGGTCGCTATGTTCCCTCTGAGCGTTATTCATGGGAAGCAGTATAGGTGAAAAAGCACGGGGCGGGGGCGGGGTGTTGTATCATAGGCCCATTAGGAGTCGCAACGCGAAGAGAAAGGCGCTCGATGAAGGCACTTATTCCCGCAGCGGGCCTCGGCACCCGCTTTCTGCCGGCCACGAAAGCCCAGCCCAAGGAGATGCTGCTGGTGGTGGATCGTCCCGCCATCCAATATGTGGTGGAGGAGGGCCTGGCCTCCGGTGCCGACGAGGTCGTGATTATCAACAGCCACGACAAGAAGGCTATCGAGGACCACTTCTCGCCGAATCCGGAGCTGGTGGCGCTGCTGCGCGAACGCGGCAAGCACGTCTACGCCGATGCGGTGGAATACGTCGGCAACCTGCCGGTGAGCTACGTGTATCAGGAAGAGGCCTTGGGGCTGGGGCACGCGGTGCGCTGCGCGGCGGAAAAAACCGGCGACGAGCCCTTCTACGTGCTGCTCGGCGATGTGCTCGTGCCGGGCAACGAGATGCTGCCGGCCATGAAGGCGGTCTCCGACGCCCACGGCGGAGCCAGCGTCATCGCCGTCATGCCCGTGCCCGACGACCAGGTGAGCCGCTTCGGTGTCATCGCCGGTGAGGCGGTGGCCGACGATGTGTGGAAGGTGGACTCGCTTGTGGAGAAACCGGCGCTTGAGGACGCGCCGTCGAATCTGGCCGTGTTCGGGCGCTATCTTTTGAGCCCGCGGGTCATGGAGCTTTTGGCCGATGTGGAGCCGGGCGTGGGCGGCGAGATTCAGCTCACCGACGCTTTGGACGCCGTGCTTCAAGAAGAAGAGATGTATGCGCTCATTGTGGACCCGGCCGACGGCTTTGACACCGGTACGGTGGAGAGCTGGCTCGAGACGAACAACGTGCTTTTCGAGCGCAAGAACGCCTAAGGCGGCGCTCGTCGTCACACGTTGAAAAGAGGGCGTTGCCGCTGATGGGAATTCTTCTTAAATATGAAGAATTACTTAACGATGAGCCTTTGAATCCACAAGTTCACCATGGGTCCATCATAGGGAATTCAAGGGCGGCTGTTATACTGACGTCAGCAAGTGAGACAACCCCCTCCGATCACTTGCCTGCTTTGTCTCTTTAAAGCAGAAAGCGGCCCTGCGAGGGTCGCATCCCCCCTCCTTCTGACCCGGCGGCCCCCTCCGCCGGGTCGCTTCTTTTTGCGGGGAAATTGCAGGGCAATTTCCCCTGTCGACGCTGCGCGACGGCGAGGCGCCCCATCTTGCCCCTTGTTTCGGGCGCGGCGCGGCACGAAGGCCGCTTGGCCCGAAGGCGGGGCAATCTGAGACGCCTCGCCGCCGCTCGCTGGCTTCCTTGGGCGCATTCCTGGGCTCGGCCCTTCGGGCCATCGCTCGTCTCCCTTGCTGCAAAAGAACTAAACATTTGTTCTATTATTTGAAAGCTTGGCGTGGTACCATTACAAGCTATGGATACTCTGTTTACTGCAATGGAAAACGATCGGAAGATGGATGTGGCGCCGTTGGCGGTGCGCATGCGGCCGCGGTTGCTCGATGAGGTGGTCGGGCAGACGGAGGCCGTGGGCGAGGGCAGCTGGCTTAAGGCGGCTATTGAAAACGACGCCTTAAGCTCGGTCATCCTTTTCGGGCCCGCGGGTACGGGAAAAACGTCCCTCGCTCACGTTATCGCCGAATCGACGCGCGCCACGTTTGTGGAGGTGTCCGCCATCGGAGGCACGGTGTCCGATTTGCGCCGCGAGATTGATGCGGCCGAGAAGCGTCTCGTGATGGGGGGCTTGCGCACCATTCTGTTTGTGGACGAGATTCACCGATTCAACCGCAGTCAGCAGGACGCGCTGCTGCATGCGGTGGAAGACCGCCTGGTGGTGCTCGTGGGCGCCACGACGGAAAACCCGTTCTTCGAAGTGAATTCCGCGCTCATCTCCCGCTCGCGGGTGGTGGAGCTGCACGCTCTTGCCGACGGGGAAATCGCCGAGCTGGTGGGGCGCGCCGTGAAAGACGAGCGCGGGCTTGGCGGCTGCTATGCGCTGGATGATGCCGCCTGCGACGTCATCGTCATGCTGGCTGGCGGTGACGGGCGCGGGGCCCTTACGACCCTCGAGCTGGCGGCGGGCATGGTGGCACCCGGCACGAAGGAGGCGCCGGTCGCGATCACCGAGGCCATGGTGCGCGCGGCCACGCCCCATCGGGTGCTGCCCTACGATAAGAACAAGGACATGCACTACGACATCATCTCCGCGTTCATCAAGAGTATGCGCGGCAGCGACCCCGATGCCGCCGTGTACTGGCTCGCTCGCATGATCGATGGGGGAGAAGACCCGAAGTTCATCGCCCGACGCATGTACATCGCCGCCTCCGAGGACATCGGCAACGCCGATCCCCAGGCGCTGCTCGTGGCCGAGGCGGCCTTCCGTGCCGCCGAGGTCATAGGCTATCCCGAGTGCCGTATCAACTTGGCCCAGGCTGCTATCTACCTGGCGCTGGCCCCGAAGTCCAACGCCGCCGAGGCAGCCATCGACGCCGCCCTGGCCGAGGTGCGCCAGGGCCCGGCGCGCAGCGTGCCCGATTACCTGCGCGATCGCCATCGCCCCGGCTCCGAGAACTACGGGCAGTACAAGTATCCCCACAGCTACCCCGCAGGCTGGGTGGATCAGCGATACCTGCCCGACGGTTTGGAGCGCGGCTGCTTCTACCAGCCGAGCGAGCGCGGCTGGGAGGCCTATCGTACCGATGCCGCCTCTCGCGACCGGCGTTCGGAATCCTAGACTGGGACTTGATGCAGTTGACGCGACGCCACTTTCCGTTTACGGAATGGCTACCGAGGGCGCGCCGTCCATGGAGGCCCTGCGCATCTTAATTAGAATGGGCCCAGTAATGGTATAGTCAGGTCTTCGAAATTATAAGGAGGCTCATCATGGATTTCGCAGGAATCGTGAACATCGCGCTGCCCGTGGTGTATGTGCTCGTCGGTGCGGTGCTCGTCTGGCTCGTCGTGGAGCTGGCGCTCACTATTCGCTCGACCCGCTCCACCATCGATGACGCTCACAAAGAGCTCACTCCCACGCTGAAGAACGTGGAGAAGATCACCGCCCGGGTGGACCCGCTCGTGGCCAATGTGAACACGCTCGTGACCGAGCAGGTGAACCCGCTTCTGGCCAAGGTGAACGAGATCGCCGACGAGGCCAAGCCCGCGGTGGGACGCGTCGATCCGCTGGTGGAGCGCCTGTCCCTTACCGTGGACGCCGCGAACCTCGAGCTCATGCGCGTCGACCAGATTCTGGAGGACGTGACCCAGATCACCGATTCCGTTTCGAAGGCCGCCGGCGCGGTGGATACCGTGACGAGCGCCCCCATCGATTTGGTGAACTCCCTGACGGGCAAGCTGCGCAACCGCTTTAAGCCGCGCTATGCCTCCGACGAGTCCGTGGGCCTGGGCGCTGCCGCCGATGCGGCCGCCGCTTCCAAGGCCGGCAAGGCCCCCGAGCGCCAGGCCACCGTGTCCGATGCCGTCTCCGCCATGGGGGACGCGGCCCGCGCCGTCATCGCCGAGGGCAAGGAGCGCCGCGCTGCCGTGAAGGCCACCAATGCCGCCAACCAGCAGCGCTCTCAAGATTTCGAGGATCAGCTGGCCGGCACTGCGGGCACCATCGCCGATGCCGCGGTGGCCAACGTCAACGCCGACACCGACGAGCCCCACGTGCCCGCCCATGCCGATGCCAGCATCGACCCCAACGCCGCTGCGGCTCAGGCGAAGCCCGCGCCGGTCGGCAACAGCCCCTACGCGGCAGAATAGCGTGTCCTCGAGGAGGGTTTCATGAGCACTGATGCTCCGAAGGCGCAGAAGGGTACCGACGCGCCCGTTTCCGTGAACAACCCGCGCTCCGCGGCCGCCGCAGCCACGGCGGCCGCTCACGCGCTTTCGCGCACCAAGCAGGCGAAGTCCCGCACGCGGTTCTACGATCTGTGGGCCGTGGTGGCGGGCATCCTGCTGCTCGGCGTGGTGGTCTATCTTCTGAACATCCTGTCGGTGCCCGTGGCCATTCTCCTCTGGACGCTCATCATCGTCTTCTGCCTGCGTGGCATTGTAAACGGCCTGGAAAAACATCACGTGAACCGCGCTATCGGCACCACGATCGCCTACGTCGTCATGGCGCTTGTGCTCGCCCTTATCGGCTTTCTGCTCTTCTCGCCTATGTTCGGCCTGAATGCCCAGTTCAACGATTTGCTCACGAACCTGCCTCACTACGTTGATGCGGTCATCGCCTGGGGTAACGACCTGTATGCCCGCTATGCGCCCGTGCTCGAGGATGAGACGGTGAAGAACGTCATCAGCGAGGTGCAGAAGTCAGCTGCGGCCTTCGCCTCCTCGGTTGCCCAGGGCAGCGCGAGCGGCATCGTGGCGTTTTCCACGACGTTGGCCAACGGCCTTATGGCCTTGGGCTTCGCGCTTGTCATTGCCTTTTGGATTCTCATGGAGCTGCCGGCCATGGGTCGTGAGGCCCGCCGCCTCATCGGCCCCAAGCACGCCGAGGACGCCGAGTTCTTCCATGCCACGCTCACGCGCGTTATGGGCGGCTACATCAAAGGCACGCTGCTCCAGTGCGCGGTCATCGGCGTGGGCTGCGGCATTCTGTTCCAAGTGGCCGGCGTGCCGAATGCAGCCGTGCTCGGCCTTATCACCGGCGTGCTGAACATCATTCCCATCGTCGGCCCCTGGCTTGGCGGCGCGCTCGCGGCCATCGCGGCTATCTTCGTGAGTCCTCTGGTGGCGCTCGTCGCCCTTGTGGGCACTATTGTCATTCAGCAGCTGGTGTACACCTTCATCTCGCCGAAGATCATGGCGAACTCGGTGGACATTCACCCGGCTCTTACCCTCATCGCCTTGATGGTGGGCTCGGCGCTGGGCGGTGCCATGAGCGGCCTTATGGGCTCGCTTGTGGGCATGCTCGCTTCCATCCCGCTCGTGGCCGTGGCCAAATCGGTGTTCGTGTACTACTTCGAGAAGAACACCGGCCGTCACCTGGTGGCCGAAGACGGCGTGTTCTTCAAGGGCACGCCTGCCGACAACGACGAGGTGAATCCCATCGCCGATGCCACCTCTCCGGGCACCACGACCGGGTCGCTGAAGCCCATCAAGCTGGAGGACACGCCGCTGTTCCGCAAGGGACTGCCGAAGATTCACTCTCAGTCCCACGGCAAGGTGACGGCGCGCCACTCCCATGACGACGGGCAGTCTCCCAAAAAGTAGCGCCTAAGTAGCGCTATAATCTCCGACAACTGTTTTCTTTGACCGTAAAGGACGGGCAGGACACCTATGCGTTATATGACGACCGCTGAAATTCGCGAGAAATACCTGAGCTATTTCGAGGAGAAGGGCTGCAAGCGCATGCCGTCCTCCTCGCTCATTCCCGACGATCCGTCCCTGCTTTTGACGAGCGCCGGCATGGTGCAGTTCAAGCCGTACTTCCTGCAGCAGAAGCAGCTGGAGGTGCCCTATATCGGCACCACCACGGTGCAGAAGTGCGTGCGCACCAACGACATCGACATCATCGGCACCACGGGTCGCCACTTGAGCTTCTTCGAGATGCTCGGCAACTTCTCCTTTGGTGCCTACTTCAAGGAAGAGATGTGCGCCTGGGCCTACGACTTCTCCGTGAACGTGCTGGAGCTTCCTCCGGAGCGCTTGTACTTCACCGTGTTCGAGGACGACGACGAGACCATCGAGATTTGGAAGAACCTCGGGGTGCCCGACGACCACATCTCCCGCCTCGGCGAGGACGACAACTTCTGGCGCGCCGGCCCCACCGGTCCCTGCGGTCCCTGCTCGGAAATTTATTTCGACCAGGGCCCCGAGTTCGGCTGTGGCAGCCCCGACTGCGCGCCGGGCTGCGATTGCGACCGCTTCCTGGAGTACTGGAACTGCGTGTTCACCCAGTACGACGGCCAAGAGGACGGCACGCTTCTGCCCCTGCCGAAGAAGAACATCGACACGGGCATGGGCCTGGAGCGCATGGCCGCCATCATGCAAGGCGTGCAGTCCAACTACGAGACCGACGTGCTGCGCAGCCTGGTGGCGGTCGGCGAGCGCCTGGCCGGCGTGACCTATGGGGACAACGCCGACACTGACCTGTCGCTGCGCATCATCGCCGACCACTCCCGCGCCGTCACCTTCATGATCGCCGATGGCATCCTGCCCTCCAACGAGGGCCGCGGCTACGTGTTGCGCCGCCTTTTGCGCCGCGCCATCATGAAGGCCCACCTCATCGGCGTCGAGGGCCACTTCCGGAACGAGTACGTGGACGAGATCGTCCGCCTCATGGGCGATGTGTACCCCGAGATCGTGGAGAACCGCGAGTTGGAGCGCAAGCTCATCCTGGCCGAGGAGGAGCGCTTCGGCGCCACTCTGCGTCAGGGCCAGGCTTATCTGGAAGATGCCCTGGGCAAGCTTGAGGGCACCACGCTTTCCGGCGAAGAGGCCTTCACCCTGCACGACACCTACGGTTTCCCCGTGGAAGTGACCCAGGAAATTGCCGAGGGCCGCGGCATCGCCGTGGACATGGAGGGCTTCGAGGCCGCCATGGAGGCCCAGCGCGAGCGCGCCCGTGCTGCCGGCGCCAAGGACGCCGAGGCTGCGTGGTCTACCTACGGTGGCATCTACGCCGATCTACTCAACGAGTTCGGCCCCACGAAGTTCACCGGGTACGCGGCTACTGCCGCCGAGGCGAAGGTGCTTGCCGTGCTCGTCGACGGCGAGCGTGTGGGCGCTTTGGCTCCCGGCCAGACCGGCGAGGTGGTGCTCGACGGGACGCCCTTCTACGCCGAGATGGGCGGCGAGGTGGGCGACACCGGCGTCATCGAGAACGGCGAGGGCCACATGTACGTCCTGGATACCAAGGCGCCCGAGAAGGGGCTGTTCGTCCACGCTGTGCGTGCCGATGAGGCGGGTCTGGCCGAGGGCGATACCGTGGTGGCCAAGGTGGACGCCAACCGCCGCGCCGCCATCGAGCGCAACCACACCGCTACGCACATCCTGCACGCCGCTCTGCGCCGTGTGCTGGGCGATCATGTGAAGCAGGCCGGCTCCTACGTGGGTCCCGACCGCCTGCGCTTCGACTTCACCCACTTCGAGGCCACCACGGCCGAGCAGCTGGCCGAGGTTGAGCGCGAGGCCAACATGCACATCATGAGCGCCACGCCCACCACCATCTACGAGACTTCCCTGGAAGAGGCCCGCGCTGCCGGCATCACCGGCCTGTTCGGTGAGAAGTACGGCGATGTGGTCCGTGTGGTAGAGGCGGGCGATCTGTCTCGCGAGCTGTGCGGCGGCTGCCATGTGTCCAACACCGCCGAGATCGGCTTTCTGAAGATCACGAGCGAGTCGAGTGTGGGCGCCAACGTGCGCCGTATCGAGGCCGTGACGAGCTACGGTGCGCTCGCCCACGTGAACAAGGTGGAGGCTGAGCTGAAGGAGGCTGCTGCTACGCTGCGCGTGCCCATGTTCGACGTGTCCGAGCGCGTGGCCGCCGACCAGAAGACCATGAAGGAGATGCGCGCCAAGGCCAAGCGCGCCAAGGAGATGGTGGGCGACGACATGTTCGCCGCGCTGCTTTCCCAGGTGCAGGACGCCCCGGCGGGCTACCCGGTCATCATCGCTCGTACTGAGGTGCGCGACGGCGGCCAGATGCGCAACATGTGGGATGTGGTGCGCAGCCGCATGAGCGCTCCGGGCGCGATGGTGGTGGCCGCGGTGAACGACGGCAAGCCCGTGCTCATGGCCGCCGGCACCGACGAGGCCGTGGCCGCTGGCTTTAACGCCGGGGCCATCATCAAGGCCATGGGCCCGGCTATCCAGGGCGGTGGCGGCGGCAAGCCCACCATGGCCCAGGCCGGCGGCAAAAACCCCGACGGCATCGACGACGCCCTGGAAATCGCTCGCAACATGATTCTGTAGGAGCGCAGGTTCTTACTCGCGGGCTCTTGCAAGAGGGTGGGCCTTGGGTCTAGCGCTTTTTGAGAGGGTGGCTTCGGCCGCCCTTTTTCTTTTTGGCCGCAAGAGTGCCAGGCGTGGGTTGATTCCGGCTCGAATGTGCCGGCTCGGATTACTTTTGGTTCGAATATTTGTCGAAAAAGCGAGATTGTTAGACATGCTCGCTCGGAAAACTTCGAAAACTTCCTGGTTTTGCGCCTTTTAAGGCTCGTTTTGTCGTGAAAAGACGTTTCTCGAAAATGGCGATGTCTAACAACCTCGTTTTTCTTGCAAATCTCAGAGTGAAACTTTTTCGAGCAAGGCTCGGGCCTTGAGGGCAGAGGTTCACCAAGGTGCCTCGCGGACAATCGGGATAGCTGTTTCGGTCGGTGCTTTCCCGAGATAGCCTAGGGAAAGCGAGCTCGGCGCTTCATCTGAACAAGATGCGAGAGGCGTCTTGGTTTCAAGTAGGTGGGCATTCCGTGCGCTGGGGAAGGAGTCGGGGCGGGAATGGTAAAATCGTTCCAAATATGAGGGCGCCTGCGACGGGCGCCGCGTGCTGAGAAGTGAGGGGTTGGTGGATGAATCGGCAGAGTCCGGGCGTGGGCGGGCAGGTGCCCCACGATAGCTGGGGCAGGCCGCAGGGCGCTCCGCAGCAGCCGGGGCCGCAGCAACCGGGACCTCAGGTGCCGGGGCCGGAGAGCGTCTACGAGATGCCGGAGGACTTCCAGGCGACCCAGGGCTCTTCGGGCAATGCCACTTCCCCGAATGGTGCCAGCTTTTGGGGCCAAGAGCCGCGGACGTCATCGCCGCAATCTTCCGAAAGTCCTATTCCCGGCATGTCGGCCAAAGATTTCCAGAAGATGTGTCGGTCGGTGGACAAGGCGTTTTCCCAGTTCGCACGTATTGTGGATAAGGGCGTGAGCGAGGTGGCCGAATCGCTCGGCCAGTCGTCGGAGAAGAACCTCAAGGCCCACAAGGAGCTTCAGGAAAAGCGCAAAAAGCAGCAGAAGCAGGCGCGGAAGGCCCAGGCGGAGGCTCAGCGCAAAGCTCAGCAAACCACTTGGCAGCAGCCTCGGGGAGCCGCCTCGGGCGGCCCGGGATTCCAGTCGAGTGCGTCCTACGTTATCCAGCAGGCGCAGCAGTGGGCACCGCTCGCCAAGACCAAAGGGCGGTTCCGCTCGTCGGCGGGGCTGACGGTGTCGGGCACGCTGATGACGGCCACCGGAGCCGCGGGCGCCGTGCTCTTCGCAATCCCCACGCTGATTGCCGCCATCACCGAGGCGACTGCGGGAGTTGAGGGCGTGGCCACGACGGTGGTGCTCGGGGTGATTACCGCAGGATTCGCGGCGCTGCTCGGCTTCGGTATTCGCACCCTGCGCCGCTCCTCGAAGCTGAAGGCGCTCCGGCGCGCTGTTGGCGATCGGGAGGCCGTCGCTCTGGACGAGATTGCCTCGCGCATGCAAGTGAGCCCGAAGGCTGCCTTGTCCACGTCTCGCGCGCTCATCGCAAAAGGCTATCTGCCCCAAGGTCGCATCGACGACGAGCAGACCACCCTCATGGTGACCGACAACGCCTACCACCAGTACCGGGCTTTCAAGCAAAACCAGCAGCAAGCGGCTGCCGAGCAGCAGGCGGCCGCGGCGGCCCGCGAAGCCGAAGAGGCCGAGCGTCTGGCTCGCGAGCAGCATCTGTCCGAGCACCTCACGGCCGCTCAGCGCGCATTTATCGCCCGGGGCCGCGATTACGTGCGTCAGATGGGCGAGCTGAACCGGGCCATCGACGACGCGGCGGTAAGCGAGAAGATCGTCGCCATCGAAGAGGTGGTCGGTCGCATCCTCGCCCGCGCCGAGGCCGCCCCGGAGGTCATCGACGGCCTCGAGCGGCTGAACGACTACTATCTCCCCACTACGGTAAAGCTGCTCGCCGCCTACGACGATTTGGAAGAGCAGCCCGTCCAGGGCGAGAACATCTCCAGTTCGCGCCGCGAGATCGAGCACACCCTCGATGTGCTGCATGCCGCCTTCGAAAAGCTCTTCGACGACACCTACCAGGATCTCTCGCTGGACGTGTCCGCCGATATCTCGGTGCTGCACGCACTGCTCGCCCAAGAGGGACTCACCGACGGGCCCTTCGAGGTGAAGCCCTGATAGCCCTGAGCCGAACCGCCCTTAAGCGTAACCGACGCTGCCCGATCCCGCCCGCATGAAAGGATTCCCATGAACGACGATATGAAGAACCTCGAGAACATTCCCGCCCCGAAGCTGACGCTTGAGCCTGTTGAGGACGAGCCGACGGTGGAGGCCTCCATCATCGAGGCGGAGACGCCGGCCGTTCCGTCTTTGGCCGATTCGCTTACCGCCGACGAGCTCGCCCAGGTGGACGCCTTCGCCGAGCAGATCGATATCGCGAACTCCCAGCAGGTCCTTACCTTCGGCGCCGGCGCTCAGAAGAAGATGGCGACGTTTTCCGAGACGGCGCTCGATAAGGTGCGCACCCGGGACCTCGGCGAGGCGGGCACGCTCATCGCCGGCGTGGTCACCGAGCTTAAGAGCTTCGATGTGGATGACGACGACAACAAGGGCTTCTTCGGCCTGTTCAAGAAGTCGGCCAACAAGATCACCTCGCTGAAGGCCCGCTACGATACCGCCGAGGCCAATGTGGAGAAGATCGCGAAGGCTCTTGAGGGGCATCAGGTGCAGCTCATGAAGGACGCCGCCACGCTCGATAAACTCTACGAGCTGAATCTCACCTATTTCAAAGAGCTCACGATGTATCTGCTCGCCGGCCGCAAGCGCCTGGCCGAGGTGCGCGAAGGCGACTTGGCCGAGCTGTCGGCGAAGGCCCAGGCCTCGGGCTCCACGGAAGACGCCGAAGCGGTGCAGAAGCTCTCTGCGGCCTGCAACCGTTTCGAGAAGAAGCTCTCCGATTTGGATCTGTCCCGCACGGTCGCTCTGCAGATGGCGCCGCAGATTCGGCTCATCCAGAACAACGAGATGCTCATGATCGAGAAGATCCAGACTACCCTTGTGAACACCATTCCGCTGTGGAAGAGCCAGATGGTGCTGGCGCTGGGTTTGGCCAACAACGAGGCGGCCCTGCGCGCCCAGTCGGCCGTCACCGACATGACCAACGAGCTTCTGCGCAAGAACGCTGAGAAGCTGAAGGCCTCCACGGTGGAAGTGGCCCGCGAGTCCGAGCGCGGCATCGTGGACATCGAGACCCTGAAGGCCACCAACGAGAACCTCATCCAGACCTTCGACGAGGTCATGCAGATTCAAGCCGAGGGCCGCGCCAAGCGCGCCGAGGCCGAGGTGGAGATGCGCCGCATGGAAGAGCAGCTCCGCCAGAAGCTGCTGGAGGTGCGCTAGCCCATGCGGGTGATGGCGTTGGATATTGGAGAGGTGCGCGTGGGGGTGGCGGTAAGCGACCCGGCCGAACGGGTGGCCTCTCCGGTGTGCGTGCTGCCCGCCGCCGAGGTGCTCGCCGGGGCGAAGTCCTTCCGGCGCGTGTTGGAAGATTGGGAGCCGGAGCTTTTCGTCTGTGGGCTGCCCCTCACCCTCGCCGGCGAGGAGGGTCCCCAGGCCGAGCGCATCCGCGCCAACGCAGCCGCCATAAGCGAGGCTGCGGGCATTCCCCATGTTTTCGCAGATGAGCGCCTTAGCTCTGCCGAGGCCAAACGGAGTTTGCGTGAAAAGGGCCTAAGCGAAAAGGACATGCGGGGAAAAGTCGATATGATAGCCGCTAGTTTGTTTCTGCAATCTTGGCTCGACGAGCGAGCTCGCGCTTAAAGCAGGCGCGGGGTTATCGTCGGCCGTCTCCAAGAGAAAGGCCGCATTTTGGCTCTCCACGGCAAGAATGTCACCTACTCGTCCCATTCCACCCGTGCCGCTCGGGCGGCCCACGCCAAGGGGGATCGGGAGTTTCGCACCTACGATACGAGCGCCATCATGCCGAAGAAGTCCCCGGTACCGCTTGTTGCGGCAGGGGTCGTTGCCCTCGTCGTTCTCGTAGTGCTTTGCGTTCTGGTGTTCCGCGGCTGTGCAGGCTCTCAGGTGGAACTGCTTGCCCCTGGCGAGACGGCTGAGGTTGTCATCGAGGAAGGGGAGAGCGCGAAGAGCATCGGAGATGCGCTCGTGGCTGCTCGTCTTATCGGCAGCTCCCAGGAATTCACCGATGAGGTAACGCGTTTGGAGGCCGCGTCCGCGCTTATTCCCGGCACCTACACTTTCGAGGGCGGAAGCACGCCCGAACAGCTTGTGCGAGCGATTATGGCCGGGCCGGCCTCGGTGGGGGATACGCTATCGGTGCCCGAGGATATGACGCGTGCTGATGTGGCTGATGTCGTTGCCGGCGCCACCAACGGGCGCATTACGGCTGAAGCGTTTCTTGCTGCATCGGAAAATGCCAGCGTCTATGCGGCCGACTATCCGTTTTTGGAAAGTGCCGGCGAGAACACGCTGGAAGGTTTTCTGTTTCCCAAGACTTATTCGGTGACGCCGGAAATGGATGCTGAAGCAGTTGTCCGCATGATGCTCGATCAGTTTGGCATTGAGACGGCGGACATTTTCAGTGATTTTGCCAACAGCTATCCGGCGAGCGTGGGGTTAAGCCTTTACGACACGGTGAAGCTCGCCTCGGTTGTGGCCAAGGAATCCTCGGATGATCCCGAGGTGAGGGCTCACGTGGCCAGTGTCTTCTATAACCGTCTGGCCTCCGATCGGCCTTATTTGGAGTCCGATGCTACGACGGCTTACGAGGTGGGTCATGATCCGACGGCGGACGAGGTTCATGCTGATACACCCTACAGCACATACAGCAATCCGGGATTGCCCCCTACGCCTATCTGCTCGCCGGGTTTGGCAAGTCTCGAGGCTGTCTGTGCGCCGACGGAGTCCTCTGACCTGTTCTTCTACTTTACGACAGCAGAAGATGGTGCGGTGCAGCATTTCTTCAGCGAGACTTATGAACAGCACCAGCAGGTGATTGCTGAAAACACAGCTTCCGAAGCGGCTTAGGCGTTTCCCGATTGCATGTGCCCCACCATGGATCTGCTCACCCCCGATCGCTACTTCTCGCGCATCACCGATGTGAACATTGAGCGCGACCTTCTGGGCGCGGGGCTGACCCATGTGCTGCTCGACATCGACAACACCATCCGCGCGCGCGATACCGGCCAGGTGCCGCGCGATGTGGGGATGTGGCTCGGTCGCGCTCGCACGGCGGGGGTGGCGTTCTGTCTGCTGTCGAACAACTGGCACAAGGACATCTATCAGTTCGCCGGCGAGTTGGAGCTGCCCATCGTGGCCAAGGCCATGAAGCCCTTGCCGCCCTCGTTTCTGCGGGCCATGGGCAAGATCGGCGGCAAGACGGCCGACACGGTGACCATTGGCGACCAGCTGTCCACTGACGTGCTGGGCGCCCACGCGGTGGGGATGAAGGCCTTCATGCTACAGCCGCTGGTGGAGCAAGATTTACGCCACACGCTGGTACTGC
The DNA here is from genome assembly GCA_947426355.1 of uncultured Adlercreutzia sp. Lineage (GTDB taxonomy): Bacteria > Actinomycetota > Coriobacteriia > Coriobacteriales > Eggerthellaceae > Adlercreutzia. The sequence goes on from CANEDU010000018.1 coordinate 13,781, forward strand.
GCAACATCGAGCGCGCCATTTTGGGCGACCGCAAGCCGGAACCTGCGGTGAATGTCATGGAAGGGGAATCGCTGTGACCGAGCATCTCTATGTCCTGGGACATCCCGTGGGGCATTCGAAATCGCCCGTTATGTACAACGCCGTCTACAAGAAGGCGGGGCTCGACTGGTGCTACGAGCTGATGGACATCCCCGAGCAGCCCGAGGCTGAGGCGTTTCTCGCCCAGCGCGACTTCCTTTCCGTCAACATCACCACGCCCTATAAGCCCGAGGCCTTCGAAGCGGCCGACGTGCGCGCCGCCTCGGCGCTGCTGGCCCACGGCGCCAACGTGCTTGCGAACAAGAACGGCACGCTCATCGCCTACAACACCGACGGTCAGGGCTGCGTGACCTATCTCGAGCGGGCTGGCGTGAAGTTCCGCGGCACCTCGGTAGTGGTGTGTGGCACGGGGCCCACGTCGCTTTCCATTCTGCACGCCGTGGCCCAGACCGGGCCGGCCGAGGTGATTTTGATCGGACGCGACAAGGCCAAGGCTCAGAAGGTCATGCGCACCTATGCCGATGAGCTGGGGGCGCTCGTAGGTCGTACCGTGGACATGCCTGCCTTCAAGGAAGGGCACTTGAGCTTTGCGGAGGTCTACCGTCGGGTGGCCTTCAAGTTCGGCAGCTACGAGACGAGCCGCCAGGCCATCGCTGCAGCCGACGTCATCATCGACGCGACGCCCCTCGGCATGAACGAGGGCGACGAGGCCCCCTTCGACACGGCGCTTCTGCATGCGGGCCAGACGGTCTTCGATGTGGTGTACGGCCACGGCGAGACGGCGCTGGCGAAGGCGGCCCGCGCGGCCGGCTGCAGGTTTATGGACGGAGCGGGCATGCTCGTCGGCCAAGCGGTGGTGACTGTGAGCATCTTGCGCGACATCTCCGAGGAGGCAGCCTTGGACATGTCCGAGGACGAGCTGTTCGACATCATGGCCAAAGCGGCCAACTTCAATCTCTAGCGCTTCACCATCTCGAAACACCGCGTGCGCGGTGCCTGCGCTACAATGGGGCGAGTTTATCGTCGAGCGAAAGTGCGCACTACCATGGAATACATCACAGCGGGGGAGAGCCACGGCCCGGAGCTGACGGCCATTGTGACCGGCGTGCCGGCGGGTCTTTCCATCTCCGAAGAGCACATCAATTCCGATTTGGCGCGACGTCAGGCCGGCTACGGGCGCGGCGGGCGCATGGCCATCGAGAAGGACAAGGTGCGGGTCACAAGCGGCGTGCGCTTCGGGCGCACCATCGGCAGTCCCATCTCGCTTACGGTGGTCAACCGCGATTGGGAGAACTGGACCGGGCGCATGGCCGCCTTCGGCGAGGCGCCGAAGGATTTGGCGCGCGAAGTGACGCCGCGGCCGGGCCATGCCGATTTGGTGGGGGCGCTTAAGACCAACACCGACGACTGCCGCAACATCCTCGAGCGGGCGAGCGCCCGCGAGACGGCGGCGCGGGTGGCCGCGGCGGGCGTGGCCCGCGAGTTTCTGGCGGCTTTGGGTGTGGAAGTGATGTCCTATGTGGTATCGGTGGGCGATGCCGCCATGCCCCAAGAGACTATGGCCGACGTGGCCGAGCACAAGCCGCTCGATATCGAGCTGTCGGATATGCGCTGCCCCGACGCCAAGGCGACGTTGGCCATGAAGAAGGCCATCGACAAGGCCAGGGCCGACGGCGAGAGCCTCGGCGGAACCTTCCGCATCGTGGCCTGCGGTCTGGTGCCCGGGTTGGGCACCTATGCCACCGGCGCCGACCGTCTCACCTCCCGCTTGGGAGCGGCGCTGTTTTCCATTCCCGCCATCAAGGGCGTGGAGTTCGGCCTCGGCTTCGAGGCGGCCCGCCGTCCCGGCTCGCGCGTGCACGACCCCATCGTATTGAAGGACGGCGAGTTTCTGCGCGCGTCGAACAACGCTGGCGGCCTGGAAGGCGGTATGACCAATGGGATGCCGCTCGTGATCACGGCGGCCATGAAGCCCATCCCCACGCTTATGACGCCCCTTGAGACGGTGAACTTGGACACGCTGTGCGTGGAAGAGGCCTCCAAGGAGCGCTCGGATGTGTGCGCCGTGCCCGCTGCTGCGGTGGTGGCCGAGGGCGAGGTGGCCTTTGCGCTGGCCAACGCCTATCTGGAGGCCTTCGGCTGCACGTCCATGGCCGATATCAAGGCGAACATCAAGGCCTACAAGGCGCGCCTGCGCACCATGGGGCGCTAGCATGGGCGCCTCGATGCGTGCCGGCGCCCGCCGACGCCCGCCGGCTTTTGTCCCCGATGGCCCTATGGAGCTTGCGCGCCCGGTGTTCTTCGTCGGCTTCATGGGTGCCGGCAAAACATCGGTGGCCCGGCGCATCGCCCGCACCTGCGGCGTGGCCTCGGTGGATATGGACACCTACATCGAGCGGCGCGAGGGCAAGAAGGTCAAGGAGATCTTCGCCCAGTCCGGCGAGGAGGGCTTCCGCGCCCTTGAAACGCAAGTGCTGCGCGAGCTGGGCGCCAAGCCCGACCCGCTGCTCATCTCCTGCGGCGGCGGCGTGGTGGTTACGCCGGCCAACCGCGAGGTGTTCAAGGAAGCCGGCTTCGTGGTGTATTTGGAGGTGACTGCCGACGAGGCGGCCGGTCGCATTAGCGACACCTCCACCCGACCCCTGTTTCAAAACTTGGAGGCGGCCCGTGCCCGCTGCGAGGAGCGCCTGCCGCTGTATGAGGCCGTGGCCGACGTGCGCGTGAGCACGGCCGGCAAATCGGTGCCCGCCATCGCGCGGGAGGTCCAGCGCATTCTGGAAAAGGAGGGAATCCTGTGCCCGCAACAAAGATAGTGGTCAACATTCCCGGCGAAGTGCCCTACGATGTGCGCATCGGCGCCACGGTGCTCGCCGGGCTCGGCGAGTCGGTTCGCAAGCTCGATGGGGTGGGCGAGGCGCCGCAGCTGCTCGTCCTCACCGATTCCAACGTGGGCCCTCTGTACTTGGAGGAGGCGAAATCGTCGCTTAAGGCGGCGGGTTTCCGCGTGAGCGACATCGTGGTGCCGGCCGGCGAGGACTCGAAGTCGGTGGAGGTGGCCGGCGAGATCTGGTCGGCCATGGCGGGCCTAGGGCTGACGCGCGACTGCGCCGTGGTGGCCTTGGGCGGCGGCGTGGTGGGGGATTTGGCCGGGTTTGTGGCCTCCACCTACATGCGCGGCATTTCGTTTGTGCAGGTGCCCACGTCGCTTCTGGCCATGGTGGATTCCTCGGTCGGCGGCAAGACCGGCGTGAACCTGCCCGAAGGCAAGAACCTCGTGGGCACGTTCAAGCAGCCGGCCTACGTGTGCGCTTCCACGGCGGTGCTCGCCACGCTCGACGATCGCGAGTGGGCCTGCGGCTGCGCCGAGATCGCCAAAGCGTCGGTCATCGACTCCGACGAGTTCTTCTTCTGGATGATGGACCACGCCGAGGCTTTGGCCGCCCGTGACGGGGTGGTGGTCACCGAGGCCATCGCGCGCTCGGTGGTGTTCAAGGCCAACGTGGTGGCCGAGGACAAGACGGAGAGCCGGGGTGTGCGCGAGTGCTTGAACTACGGGCATACCTTGGGACATGCCGTGGAATCTCTGGCCGGCTACGGGACGTTTTCCCATGGCGCTGCCGTGGCCGAGGGCATGCGCTTCGCGGCGCGGCTCGGTGCGTCGGTGGTGGGCACGTCCGACGAGCTGGTGAGCGCCCAGGACGAGCTTCTGGACGGGCTGGGGCTGCCGGCCCTTGCGTGGTCGGCGCCGGCAGAGGACATGCTTGCGGCCATGAAGCGCGACAAGAAGACCCGCGCCGGCGAGGTGCGCTTCGTGCTGCCCCGCGATATCGGCCAATGGGAGCTCGTGGCTGTTCCCGACGACGTGATCCTGGAGCACTTGCGTACGTGGGAGGCATCGAAGGGCTAGGGGCGCTTGCGGCGCTCTGCCCGACCGATTCATGAAAGGCGAACTGCGTTGAAGAAGATTCTGCTGATGAACGGGCCGAACCTGAATATGCTGGGTGTCCGCGACCGGGCCATTTACGGGTCGGACACGCTGGCCGATATCGAGGAGATGGTGCGCTCCTACGGGGCCGAGCGCGGCGCGCAGGTTGATTGCTTTCAGTCGAACCACGAGGGCGCGCTCATCGACCGGCTGCATGCGGCCCACGGCAACTACGACGGCATCGTGTACAACCCCGGCGCCCACACCCACTACTCTTACGCGCTGCACGATGCGGTGGAGACCATCGACGTGCCCGTGGTGGAGATTCACATCTCGGATATTTCCCAGCGCGAGGAGTTTCGCCGCACGTCGGTGATCGCGCCGGCCTGCATCGCCCAGGTAAAGGGCCTGGGGAAAGAGGGCTACCTGCGCGCATTGGACATACTGCTGGAAGAGGAAGCGATCGAAACCGAGTAGGAGGCGGGGGCGGCGGGGCGCGCCGCGCGCAGGTTGCGCAGCGAACGGAAATGTCCAGTGGACATTTCCGCCGAGCGAGCCATTGCTTGAGCGCGGGGCGTCCCGCCGCCCCCGACGCCGGACAACAAGATGAAAGGCACTGCCATGACCGTCTTCGATGAACTGCACAACCCGGTGGCCTGCGAGTGGCACATCGGCCAGCTTCTGCGCACCATGAACCAGCTGCGTGACGGGCGCCCCTCGCCCATGGTGGTGCGCGACACCTCGAATATCCGCTGGCTCACGGCCTTCGACGGCGTGTTCGACGACGAGCAGGCCCATGCCCTGTACGTGGCCCCCGACCGCGTGGTGCTGCACACCGACTCGCGCTACGCCAAGGCCTGCGAGCAGGCCGCGCGCCGCACGCCGGTGCGCGTGGACGAGACGCGCGAGAGCCATGCGAGCTTCGTGGCGCGCCAGTGGATGGGCTCGTGGCTGCACGGCATGCCCGGGGCCCAGCTGCAGATCGAGGACACCATCACCCTGGCCGAGTACCGCGCCCTGCAGAAGGCCTTCCCGGCCGAGTTCTCCATCGGCGAGACCGACGGGGTGGTGCGCCGTCTGCGCGCGGTGAAGGAGCGCTACGAGGTGGCCCGCATGAAGGGAGCCCAGTCCATCACCGACGCGGCCTTCTCCCATATCGTGGAGTTCATGCGTCCCGGCATGATGGAGCGCGAGGTGCAGCTGGAGCTGGATGAGTGGATGCTGCGCCATGGGGCCCAGGGCCTGGCCTTCGCCACTATCGTGGCCACGGGCGAGAACGCGGCGAACCCCCATGCGGTGCCCGGCATCGCCATGCTGGAGGCCGGCCAGTGCGTAGTGCTCGATTTCGGTGCGAAGTCCTACGGCTACTGCTCGGACATGACCCGCACGGTGTTCCTCGGCGAGCCCGAGGGGCAGATGCGCGATGCGTGGCGCACGGTGCGCGAGGCCAACGAGACCGTGGAGGCCATGCTCGCCCCGGGCGTGACGGGCAAAGAGGCCCACGAGCGGGCCGAGGCGGTGCTCGCCGAAGGCGGCTTCGCCGGCGCCATGGGGCACGGGCTCGGGCACGGCGTGGGCCTTGATATCCATGAGGAGCCGGTGCTCTCGACGCGCAACGACGAGCCGCTCGTGGCCGGCAACGTGGTCACCGTGGAGCCGGGCATCTACCTGCCGGGCAAGTTCGGCATGCGTCTGGAGGACTTCGGCGTCATCACCGACGACGGCTTCGAGGTGTTCACGAAGTCGACCCACGACATGGTGGTCATCTAGCCGTATGCTCGCGGGCGCACGCATACTGGTGGTGGAAGACGATGCGGCCATCGCGGTGGTGCTGTCTGGCCGCTGCCGCTTAAGGGGCTAGCAGACCTGCGCGGCCGGGTACTGCTCGGCCACCCATTGGCGAGTGACTTCAGCGAAGGCGTGGGTGGCCGCCGAGGCGGTGTCCCACGAGCGCACCGCCAGCGATATCTCGCGGGCGCATTCGCGTTCGGCCGGCAGCACGGCCAAGGGGAACAGTGTGCGTCGCAGGATGAGGCTCGGCAGCACCGAGAAGCCCAGTCCGGCGCTTACCATGGACATGACGGCGTAGTCGGAGTCCACGGTGAAGCGCACGTTGGGGGTCACGCCGTTGGCCTCGAACAGGGCCTCCATCTCGGAGGGGCGCGCGTTGCCCTGCAGCTGGATGTAGGGCTCGCTGGCCAGCGCCTCGGTGGGGAACACGGGGGCGTCGGCCAGGGGATGGTCAGGCGGCAGCACCACGAGCAGAGGGTCGGTGTGCAGCGGCACCGCGTCCAGGCTGCGCTTCTCGGGCGCGACGGAGAACGCGCAGTCGGCGCGGCCCTCCCAGGCGGCATCCAGCAGCTCCTCCTCGTCGTCCACGCACAAAAGCTTCAGGTCGATTTTCGGGTACCTGTTCAAGAACGCCTTGGCGATACCGGGGAACCATTCGATGGCCACGCTCGTGAACGAGCCTACGCGCACAAGGCCCCCTTCAAGGTTGTTCAGCTCGCGCACGCGGGTGGCAAGCGCGTGCTCGTCGGCGTTGATCGCCTGCACAAGACCGAGCACCTCGCGTCCCTCGGTGGTCAGGTGCACGCCGCCGTACTCGCGCACGAACAAGGTGAGGCCGAGTTCCTTTTCCAGCGCGTTCACCAGGTAGCTGATTCCCGCCTGGGTATAGCCCAATTCCTCGGCGGCCGCCTTGAAGCTTCCAAGGCGCGCCACCGTCAGGAATGCATCGTATTTCTGATTCGCCACCGTAGGTCCCCTTGTCGCCTTGTTTCGTGGTGCACGTGCATCAGTATAAGACTTTCTTGAAAAGTTTTACAAGAAGTCTCGTTTTACTTTCATTGATGCCGGGATTAGTATGTCAATCGTTCCTAATCCAGAAAGAGAGCGCCCCTGCGGGGGCTTGGAATCGTGCGCTTTGGAGCGGGCGGCTGCTGCCACGGCGGCCCTGCGCCGTGAGGCGCCCCGCGCGATGAGGCCGAAAGGAGGAGCCATGAGCCATTGGAAGCAGGCACGCTGGCCGTTTGTGGTCTTCGTGCTCATTGAAGTGGTCATCTTCGGATCGGGAAGCGCCGTGACGAAGTTCGCTTACGAGTCCATCACGCCTCTGTGGTGTCTGGCCGTCCGCTTCGGCCTGGCCACGGTGGTGTTCGCCCTCTTCTTCGGCCGTCGCATGGTGCGCGGTTTGCGGAAGGTGCGCGTGCGCACGTGGCTGCCCCAGGCCGCGTGCATGGCAGTGTCGTATTTGTGCTGCAACGTGGCGCTCGACCTCACCACGGCCACCAACGTGGGATTTCTCGTGGCGCTGCCGGTGGTGTTCGCGCCCTTTCTCTCCACGCTGGTGGAGCGCGGGCGCTACCCGCGGGCCGTCATCCCCTTCCAAGTGGGCGTGGCCGGCGGCCTGTACCTGCTGTGCAGCCAGGGAGGAAGCCTGGCGGTGGGCCCGGGCGAGCTGATGGCGCTCGCCTCATCGGTGGCGCTGGCCGGCGCGCTCGTGTTCGGCAAGCAGGCTCTGGCCGAGCTGGACGCCGTCTCCGTGGCGGGCACGCAGATCGCCGTGGCCTTCGCGCTGTGCCTGGGTTGCGCGCTTCTGTGGGAGCCGGCGCTTGATGTGACGGCGGTCCGTCCGGTGGCTTGGGGCATCATCGCGTTTCTGGCACTGTTCTCCACGTGCTTGGCGTTCTTCCTGCAGAGCCTGGCGCTGAGCCGCCTCACTTCCACCACGGTGTCGCTGCTGCTCACGGGCGAGCCCGTGTTCACGGCTCTGTTTGCCTATCTGTTCCTGGGCGAGACGCTCACGTCGATGGGCCTTGCCGGCGCGGCGCTTATCGTGGGCACGGTGGTGGCCGCCACCTATGTGGACGGCCGCAAGGACGCGCCGGCCGCTCCCGCTGTTCCCGCGGCCTCCCCGGTTCCAGTCGCCGCGACGGCCGCTCCTGCCGCCGCCTCCCCGCGCGTCATGCCGCGGACGCGGCTGCTCGTGCCCGGGCGTCGCAAGGACCGTATGGCGGCGTAAGACCGGCTATTCCGCTACGATGACGCCGATGTGCCGCGCGAGAGCGGCGGCCTGGTAGACGTTCATCTTCGTGCCGTAGATCTCGCTCATGGTGTCGGAAAGGACCACGCCTTCCAGCTGGCAGGTAGTGAAGTCGATGCCGAGCAGACGCGTGCGGAAGAAGCTCGTGCCGAGGAAACGGCAGTCGTCCAGCATCACGTAGTGCAGCTCCATCTCGGCCATATCGGCGCCGGAGAAGTCGCACCGCACCGCTTCCACGCCCCACCAGCGGCATTGGTTGAAGGCCCCGTAGGCCAGTATGGAGTCGACAAGCGACACCTGCTCGAGGTTCGCCTCCATGAACGAGGCGCCGGTGAGCTTGCAGTTCTTGAAGGTGCAGCGTGTGAAGCCGGCGCCGTCGAAGTAGGTGTTGGCGAAGTCGCAGCCCTCGAACACGGTGTCGGTGAACAGCGCGCCGGAGAAATCGCAGCATGAGAGGAAGCAGTTGGTGAAACGGGCGTGAGCGGCTTCCAGTTCCGAGAAGTTCGCGTCGGCGATGATGAGGTCGCGGGCATCGATGGCCTCCAGCGCATCCCCCGCGCTCTCAAGCAGCTCGTCAGCCTCCAGCGCGCGCAGCTCGTCAGGTATGGCGGGCAGCACGAGGGCACGTTGGGACGTGGCCCGATCGAAGGCGGTCTGAACGGTATCGGCGGGAGCGGCCACGGAGCAGTCCTTTCGCAGTGCGGGAAGATGGTCTTTATTGTACTACGCCGCCAGCCTTCTTCTCGCGGCGCGCGTTTGTCGCGGGCGGTTCGAAAGCGCAAGGCCGGTGATGGTGAGGACAAGGCCGGCGGCTATGGGGGCGGTGAAGGGCTCGCCGAGCACGATGACCGAGGCCGCGCCCGTGAGCGCTGGCACTAAATAGATGTAGGTGCTCGTGACCACGGCGCCCAAGTGCTTCACGGCGAAATTCCATGTGGCGAAGCAGGCGGCCGAGGCGAGAAGCCCCAAGAAGAGCAGATTGGGGATGACGAGGGGGTTGGCGAGCGCTTCTGTGGGGAACGTGCCGGCGAAAGGAAGGGTTGGGATCATGAACAAAAGGCCCCAGGCGAAGATGCGCTTGGTGGAGGCTAAGGTCTCGTAACCGGCCTCGGCGATACGGCTGACGAGAGTGGAATAGGCGGCCCACACCACGGAGGCAACAAGGGCCAGGCCACAGCCGATGAGGTTGTCCGCGGCGCTTCCGCCCAGGGCGCCATTG